>JAJPKC010000286.1 GCA_021323955.1 Oscillatoriales cyanobacterium Centralia_MAG_596
ATGACGCTGCCAGCGAAGCATACATAGAGGGGCGATCGGAGGAAATAGCTCAGCAACCCGCCCGACAACGACCAGACTCCGATCCAGAGCACCTCTTTCCACACGGGCCAGGCCCATAGCAATGGACGATGATCCATCACTGCACTCAAAATCTGGCTCACCATTTGGGCATGGATTACCACCCCTGGAACTGTTTGGGCTGTGTTCTGCCCACGGCTGTAGGGGGTGAAATAGCGATCCTTGTTGTCCGTGTCTACACCAATCAAAACAATACGGTTTTTAATGTAGGTCGGATTTGGGTCGTGCAGTAGTTCACTGACCGTCACCTGTTGGGCAACGTCGATGGGCGTACGATAGTTGAGCAAGATTTGAGAACCGCTGGCATCAAACCGCTGGTATCCTCCCATGGGCGATCGCAGGCGTCTCAAAACCACAGTCCCGAACTGCCAATCATTGTCTGCGGTGATAGTGCTGGGATAGCCCAGGGCTTGCAAATAGGTCGCGGCCAGTAGAAAACTCAGCGCATAGCCTGTCGCGCAAGGTGCGGCGAGTTTTGGACTCACCGAGAGCAGTTGGCGACGAATGACCTGATTTGGGTCAACCACTACATCCGTAAACCCCAGGCGTTGCGTTGGCAATCCAGGCGGTGGTGCAATTCCGGCATCATCACGATCGGGAATTTTGCAGGCAGCAATCACTTGATTATGGTGCTTTAAGACCTTCAATAAATCACTCCGCCCTGATCCCTGAGGAATATCGCGATACAGATCCAGGCCAACGACGCTCGGCTGATACAGTTGCAGCTTTTGGAGTAGTTGAGTGACGGTGCGATCGCTTAATGGATCTTCTTTCAACTGTTGAAAGTCTTGTTCTGTGGCCTTTACGATTAATATGCGCTGGTCGAGTCCGTCACTCGGTCGCCATCGCATCAGTTGCCCCAAGGCCCAAAGCTCAGAGGGTTGCAGCCCACCCACCAGTCGCAGTCCCACCGTCAGGCATGTGATCAGCCAACTGATGAACAGGAGCGATCGCACAGACCGTGTGGTACGAGCTTTGCCGTGAGCGACCGGGTGATTCGGAGGGACGAGTGGAACGGACTTCAGCGGTGCCTGCGGCTGGTTCTCCGGTACTGTCGGCAGTCTGTCGTCTAATGCCGCCGTTCCATCACCCAGCAGGTCACGCCACAGGAGCGGTGGATTCGTTGAGTTCTGACAGATGACGGGAAGCCAACTGGCACAGGGAAACTCGCTTTCTAGCCCCTGTAGGCGCTCGCGGGCTCTACGTTCAGCTAAATATAGGGATTCTCCCTGCACAAATGCAATTAGGAACTGCTTTAAAAACGCCTGTGCCACCGGGTCGGGAACGGGTTCGCGCATAACAATCATTTGTGGCAGTTGGAGTTGCTCTAGCTCCTGTGCCAGCCCTAACCCATCACACGAATTGAAAATAGCAAGCTGCAATCCATTGGCGATCGCCTGCCGCAACCCATACTTGAGTTCGTCCAGCGTCAGGCTTTCCTGCGGATTGAGATTAATCCAGCCCTGGTTGCCAGCAGTCTGACTGTGTCCCGCAAAGAAAAGCAGATCCCAGGGCTGATCCCAAAGCTGTTGGGTAATTTGGCTACGCGATGGTTCAACCAGCAGGGTCATTTCAGTGTCAGGTAGCTGTTCTAACAGCTCGCGATCGGCATCAACACTAATGCCGGTGCGATCGCCCAAAATTGCGAGAATACGGACTTTCGGGTTGGAACGTACAAATGTCGCGGCCCGCCGTTGCAGTGTGGCCGTAGCTAGAGCAATCTCAGCCTGGGCGTAGTGTTCTACCAGATCCCAGAGATGCCAGGGTAGACGCCACAGATCCCGTTCTGGCGTGCGGATCAGGATGCGAATTGGGTCATCGATACTTAACGCTTCCCGCAGGCGTCGATCGACATCGCGAAATTGGGGCGACTCCAGCCAGAGATGAAAGCGATCGCGCAGGCGATCGGCATAGTACTGACAGTCGTGGATCCGATTCACCGACCCACCGTAAATGATTTCCTGGGGCATGATCCGGGTGACGGTTCCCAGGTGGCGGTAGGCCTGCTGCCACTGGTTGAGGGCAGTCACCAGCGCAGGAGCGGCGGGTAAGGCTCCGACAACTTCAATAAATGGGCGATCGCCATCCGGCCCAATCTCCAGGAACACTCGAAACCCCTGATGGCTCAGATCGCCGTCCAGCTTTAAGACAACGAGTTTTCCAGCGTTCGCCATCATAGCGTCCTCCCTGCATCCGTCGACAACCTGAAACCAAGCTGTACTGACCTAGATGATGAAATCTTCGATCGTACTGTGCGCACCGAAAGCGACCTTGATGCTAAACTGCTCCCCCGGAGCCCCGCTAAATCGGAGTTGAATCATCTCTGTATTCCGGGCCTGGGCCTGCATGACGGCAATGCCATCGGTATCCAGCAGCAGCACTTCAAGTGCCTCTGGCAAAACCTGGCTTCCTGTCGGGCAGATTTTAACCCAGATATTCATGCTCACTGGGCTCATGGGGGTCACACCGACGAGCAACGCGATCGGTTCACAGCCCGGACTCACGTCTAGATTGAGCATCTTTCCCAGCGTGTCTGGTAACTCGGTGGGCTGTAGCTGGCTGATGCTTCGAAAACTCCAGGTCAGTGGCTGCATACCAAATAGTTCGGCGGCCGTTTGCCATCCCGCAGTAACCATTCCCTGGAGCCAGTGGCTCAAGATAACGGGCGCTTTGCTCTTAGTCGCAGACACGGGTTCAGTTAAGCGATCCACCAGTTCGTCGAGCGATCGTAGTTGACTGAGGGGAACCTCAACTGAGCTGACGCATGGAGTAAATCCCAATAAAAATCCCTCACGTAGCTCTGCATCAAATTGAACAGCAACATACCCAATGCGGTCTGACCATACTTCTGGCGGCACTCGACAGATGGTTTCGCCGGGTAACACAGGTCGGCACTCCAGCTTGCCCTTGCCTTTAACGACGAGATCAGCCGTGTCCGCCAGCACCTGTATAAATGGATTCCAGCTATCACTTGTCGTTAAGTCTGTTTCAATTCCTAACCAACTCAGGTAAGCCGCAACCGTTTGTACGGCCAGCGTGTTTAAGTAGACCTGCTTTGCTCGCTGCAAGGTGGACTGTTGTTGACGAAACTGATTGGCGATTTGATGCGCCTTGAGCGTGAGTGGCATGGTAAACACCAACCTATTTTCAATAAACGGTATATTTCCCCGCATGTTTTCTAGAATCCTGTTGGACTATATGCGCTCGATCCAAAGTTCCACATTTTATAGCCGTCGCCATCCGCAAGGTGGCAGAGGTGAGTCAGCAAGCCTACCCAGACTCGAAGGTTGCGTTATTGGTTGTGTCCTCAGCTTTCTGACCAAAGCTATATTTTTCGGCAGACGTCTAAAACTCAATGTTCAAGCGACTTTTGCGAAGAAACTGCAAACACAAAAGTCTGCTCTTTGCCCCCTACAGACCGCATTTAAGACAAATACTCTTTTAGCTGTGGAGCAAATCGCGTCAGACACCGTTGATAAAAGCTACTCAGAGTCGGGATTCTAATTCCCAATTCGGCTGACAACTCCTGCCAGGAATAACCCGCTAACCGCTGCAGCGCCAGAAATTGAAAGTTCGCAGCAGGATAGCGATCGATATGCGTCTGCTGAAATAGCCCTTCTGGGTCTTCTTCCAGACATTGGAGAACTTGTTGAGACGGCAGCGGCACCAGTTGAGGATTCAGGTCGCTCGGCGCATTGCGATCCAGGTCGTCCAGCGTCAACCGCGTCACGCGTCTGGGATCGATCCCTTTCGGCACCGTTGGGAGCAATTCGCGGCTGGCCTCAATAAAAAACTGCCGATTTAATAAAAAATTAGCCCATTGCAATACCTCGCCTCGTTCGGGTTGATAGGTGTCGATCTTTTCACAGATGTGTGTAAACAGCCGTTGCACTGCCTCTGCATAAATCTCTTCATAAAAGCCCTGAAACTGTCCTTGCCGAGGACGGGCCAGTTTTCCCGATCGCTGCATCGCATCGAGCAACTGGGCCAGGGCACGCTGCCGTTCCCGGCTTTTCGGTGGATGCTGTTGGGCTGCGATCGCAATCGCCTTGAGTTGCTGATCCAGGCGATCGAGCAGGATTGAGTGCGGCGATACACATGATCCATTCATAAGGGACATCACTAATTGAGGACAAAACTAACTCACTAAGGACTGATTTCAGAGGTTTCTGAGCAGCGTTTCCTGAGTACATCAGTTATCCCTTAAATAACTCTTGGAAACAGAAGTCAGCTTTTATGCAAACGCCACAAAAATGCGCGGCAATTATCATGATTTGGCCAATATTTAGTAAATATCTACCCAAAGTTTGAGCTTGGCAATCAGATTTGTTTTGTGAAGATTTGTATTAAAAACGTCACCTCTGCGTAAAATTTTCTGTTTCGATCGCAGTCCTTTATGTAACGATCATCGGCAATCCATATCTAGATTAATTGAAGACTTTTTCTGGGAATTTCTCGACTACTTTCCTGTACTGTAAATGGGTTGGGATGACGACAATCTCACTACAATTCATTTGGAGAACCCCCAATGGCGAAGATTAAAATTTCTGATTTATCTCCGGTTGGCTCTGAACTATTTCGTGATTCTGAGAGCTTTTTGAATGAACTCCAGGCAGATGAAATGGAAGCAATCCTGGGATATGGCGGCCTTCAGCTACGTCTTTTGCTCAAAATTCTGCATCACTATTCCGTTGCGTACAATGGCTGGCTGCACGGTCACAGCATTCAGACAGCGTTCAGTAACGGTGTTAACGGAAACAGTCATTTCAGGGGGATTAATCGAAATACGGCGATCGGTCACAGTATCAATGGCATAACTATTGGCAATATCAACACGGTATGACTTTAATCAACATCTAGTTGTTCTATCAGCTTTGTGGCACACAATTCTGCTATCCGCACAAGGAGATCAATACAGTGACCATCGGTGACACGTTAGGACTTGGAAAATTTTCTGCTTTCAGTAATTTACAGTCTGCCTTAAATGCTGGGATCTTAAATACGCTCAACAGCCACTCCTTCAATCTTAGTTCTGGAAATGTACCACTCATTTCAACAACGCTTGACAACCGTTTGAACCGCTTTTTAAGCTCCTCGATTGATCGCAGCCTCAGGACTGGTTCTGCTGTCGATTTGCCTGCCGCTGATACGGTGCATGCGGCTACCGTTTTCGATGTACCGCTCAAGTTCACCCTCACCGTTGACGGAGTCGGTTCGATCACTCTCAACGAGGGCAAAGTGACTCTAAACCAAACGCTTTCTGCTCTCATTAACAACCTGATTCATGACACAACCTCAAATAGCCTCGATAGCAGTCTTGATTCCTGGATTCAGTTTGGGGACGGTCTGTTAAAGGGGGAGATCAAAGATAGTAACGGTACCGTCATTGGCAACATTGTCAACAATCAAACGATTAACCTCGACTCAAAAATTAACGACATTGGCATCATCGGTAGCCACAATATTGTCAATACGGCTTTAAGCAACACGATCGCTGGCATCGTCGGTAACGCTAATACGCTCAGTGGTCAGGCAGGCAATGATGTTCTTGTCGTAGTGGGGACTAACAATAGTGTCAGTGGTGGGGCAGGAAATGACTTTCTCAAAGCTAATGGTGGCAGCAATACGCTGAAGGGGGGAACCGGTCAGGACGTTTTTGGCTTACCAGACATCCTTGATTCATCGCTGAATAACCTGCAAGGGCAAAGCGTGATTCAAGACTTTGAGAAAGGGACTGATCAATTAGGGCTTCCCACTATCACCACATTTGACGGCACCTCCAGCCATTCTCGTGTCGTTAACTTTAATGAGTTGTCCCTCACGCAGCAGGGACAGAACACCGTGATCAGCTATCAGGGAACAACATTAGCTGTAGTAAACGAGGCCCAAGCAACTCAATTCAGCGCCGCTGATTTTGTCAATCCATCTGACCTCAATCTCTCGATCCTTTAGCACCACTCATTGCCTTCCATTCATTACACCAGTCCTGCAAACCTTCAATAGACGTTCCGTGGGGTGGAATTCCGCCCCGCTTCCTGCCTCAGGACGATACACCTGCATGCACCCCTCCATTCGGGACAAAATCAGACTTGGTAGTGCTTTCAACCGGGGTCGCTGGCTCAATCTGCGTGACGATTTCGATCTGGTCAATGCGTTGGTTCAACCAGATAGAAAACAAATCCGCCAAGATCTTGACGCGCAATGGCTCATCCAGCTGCGGCTGAATGATTTCCTCTACCCGGATCAGATGTGCGCCTTTGGGAGTGATGATGGGCTTGAGCAGTTGAGGTGGAGTCGCTGCAAAAACAGACGCAGAAATTTCTGGCTTCAGATCCGATCGCGCTACCCTGCCGCGATATCCACCCAGACGACGCAATTCGGTATCCTCGATGTAGTGTTGGGCCACGTCAGCAAAGCTCATCTCACCCTCTTGAAGGGCATAAAACAGTTCCATCGCCAGATCGGCATCGTCGAGTACAACTTCGTATAAAACGGCTCCTGCATAATCCAGGTGGTGCTCGATGAACACGGGTTCAACCTGATCGGCAAATAAATGCTGTGCCAACTTGGTCGCAATTAAATTCGTGGACGCCAGTTCTTCAAACTCGTCCAGTGAAAGGCAATATTTCTGAAGCCAGGCCCAGGTTTCACCTGCTTGTAGCAAGTTGTTAGCAACGCGCAAATTATCGGCTGCTTGCTGTAGCTCCTCCTGAGAAATTTCAATTCCAGCCTCCAGGGCAGCCGCCGTGATCACTTTACGGATCGCGACTTCCCTGGCAATGGCGGGAATCTGACAGGAAAGTTTGATGTGTTGAATAATCTCCTCGCGTGAGACGGTTAAAATGCTGGACACAATCTATTCCTCCAACG
>JAJPKC010000266.1 GCA_021323955.1 Oscillatoriales cyanobacterium Centralia_MAG_596
CATTTGGCCAAATACCCCAATCTGCGCGGCTTCGTAGGCCGGTTTCAAGGTCAGGTAGGGATGCGCCCAATCGCCCCATACGCCATAGCGCTTAAAGTTTTCTCGCTGTTGATCGACGGTCTTGAGGGCAAAATCTTTGGCCTTCTGCCGCAGCTTGAGTGGCGTGAGATCGCGGCGCTCGTCGGACTTGAGCGTTTGCAACACTTTTAGCTCGATCGGCAGTCCGTGACAGTCCCAACCGGGTACGTAGTGAACTTTACGTCCCTGCAGCAGGTTGTATTTATTGATAATGTCCTTCAACACTTTATTCAGGGCATGTCCCATGTGCAGCGACCCGTTGGCATAGGGTGGGCCGTCATGCAGCACAAAGCGATCGCCCGGATTTCTTTGCGATAGATGCTCGTAAATTTGCTGTTCGGTCCAGAATGCCTGCAATTCCGGTTCCCGCTTGACCGCGTTGGCACGCATATCAAAGCTAGTTTTCGGCAGGTTAACGGTATCTTTGTAGGAGCCGGGTTCTGTCGCTGTCATAAAGCGGAAGTCGGGAGTAGGGGGATAGGGATCGACTTAACTTGTAGTATATGTAGTATAACACTTGTCGCAACGGCTGTACCTGCATGAGTACTCGTATGCGTCATACAGCGTGTCGCTGGTGCCTCACTTATTATCACGAACAAGCTATCTGAGCTACAAGTTTAGCGAATTGCGGTACTGCCGATTAAACCATTGATGGAGTAAACGTTCATTCACTTGAAACGCTGGAAGCTGTCGGACGTCAAATTCCCATACATGGCAACCCTGCCATGTCGCTGCGCTTGATTGTGCATCCGCTTTCTATAGAAGGACTGAACTCACTGGTTTGCGCTCACCTGACAACCGAAGAGCAGATCCAACGCCTGCTGGCTCTTTCACAGCAGCAGGCAAGCGCCGCCTTCAATTAATTGAGTTCAAAATGGCCGCATCGTGAGCACTGGGAGTTCAAATCGGGTCGCTCAGTGCCGCATTTTTTTACAGCTGATTCCAAATCCCTTGCTGTACTGCCTTACGCCGCTACGCTAAAATTCATCGAAGTTCCACATTTTTGTGATTAGCAGGTAGTTGATGGCAAGAGCAGAGGGAGAGAACCATGCAACTCTGTCAGTTTGACGACCCATTCGAGTTTTACGCATGGGCACGGGACTACTTGCTGGAAAATGAGGCTGTTCACAATCTCTTGCTGCGACTCTGCCAAACCTTGATGTACGATCGCGATCGCTACCCTGGTTCGTATATGGCCGTGGTGGAAACCGATGACACTCCTGTTGCTGTAGCGCTAAAAACACCACAGCACCCGCTGGTTTTGTCCAGGGTAGCTGACATGGACGCGCTGGTGCTCATCGCGCATAGCTTTGATGCCAGGCAGCAGTCTTTAACGGCTGTGAGCGGGCCAGCTGTGGAATCGCAGCATTTTGCTCAGCTCTGGCAATCCAGAACCGGCAAGCCCTATCACCTCAGCATGGCGCTCAAGGTACATCAACTGGATGCTGTACAGTTACAGTCGCGATCCCCGGGGCAGCTTCGCGTTGCAACTGCGGACGATCGCGCGTTGCTGCTGCAATGGCACGATGACTTCTCTCTGGAAGCCCTGGGCCAACCGTCTAACGGTGGGGATCACTGGTTTGAACATCATTTGAAACACGGAACCGCTTACCTCTGGCACAATGGAGCGCCGGTATCACTCGCCTGTTATGGTTCCACGTCCCCCGGTGCCGTGGCGATTAACCTGGTCTATACTCCCCCGCAGGAACGAAAAAAAGGCTACGCCAGCGCGTGCGTTGCCGCCCTCTGTCAACGACTGCTCGATCAAGGCAATCGCTCCTGCTTTTTGTTCACTGATTTGGCAAATTCAACCTCAAATAAGATTTATCAGGCAATTGGCTTTCGCCCAGTGTCTGACTGGATGAATTACAGCTTCAACGACCAGTGAACACGTATCAACCAGCTCTGATAATTTTCGTGTCATCTGGTGCGAAGTCACAGGTGTTTGCCAAGACACATGACTAGGATAGGCATACTCAATACGGTATCAGGACTGCTCGTTGCACTTTGACGCTGTAGACGATGGGTCTAGAGTCGTTGAAGGTGCTCTCCAGTCCCACCGTAGAGAGGTTAATTGATGTAAAAAACCTGCTTTAAAGGCATTGTTCCTTGATGAACCCTATGACCCAGCATGAATTAACACAGTGCCTCAATCTTGCTAGAGCACTCGACCTGATCGTATCTAGCCGGATAATGAGTGGCACCTTATATGTCTACAACGCTGCCGGACAGTCTAGAACGTGGGATAGCTTTATCGCTGATTACCCCCTAGAGCGCCTGCAAGCGATGGTCGATCGCCGTCAGGTACGTCCTGATCTTGCCAGCTAAAACTGCTGCAAAAAGCGTAAATCGCTGGAATAAAGGCGACGGATATCATCGATCTGGTGTAGCACCATGGCGAGGCGTTCAACGCCCATGCCAGCCGCAAACCCTGTATACACTTCCGGGTCATACCCAACGGCCTTCAGTACGTTGGGATCTACCATCCCGCAACCCATAATCTCCAGCCAACGCCCCTTCCACTGCACGTCAACTTCGGCCGACGGTTCAGTGAAGGGGAAGAAGCTGGGGCGAAACCGAATTGGCACTTCGCCAAACAGTTGCTCCAAAAATACCTTAATCGTGCCTTTTAGATCGGTAAAGGTGAGTCCTTCATCGACCGCCAGAATTTCCACCTGGTGAAAGACTGCTGAGTGGGTTGCATCGACCGTATCGCGCCGATAGCAGCGTCCTGGCATGACAATGCGCACGGGTGGGTCGTTGGTTTCCATGTAGCGAATTTGCACCGACGAGGTATGTGTCCGCAAGATATTGCCATCGGGGAGGAACAGCGTATCTTGCATGTCCCGAGCCGGATGGTCGGGCAGAAAGTTTAACGCCTCAAAGTTGTAATAGTCGGTTTCCATCTCTGGCCCTTCGGCAACGGTGTAACCCAGGCCGACAAAGATATCGGTGACTCGATCCATCATGCCGTTGATGGGGTGAATTTGCCCCTGCGGGCGATAGACCCCCGGCATGGTGACATCAATCGTTTCTGCTTCTAGCTGTGCCTGAATCTGCGCGGTCTGTAGCGCTATGCGACGTCGATCGAGATCCGCCTGTATTGCCTCTTTTACTTCGTTAGCCAGGGCACCAATGCGGGGGCGATCGCTGGCATCCAGTTTGCCCATTCCACCCAGGACTTGCGGAATCGGGCCTTTTTTGCCCAAGTATTTTACCCGCAACTGCTCAAGCTGCTCGAGGGAGTCTGTTGCGGCCAGCGCTTGCTGTGCTTCCTGTCGAATCGATTCTAATTGTGCTGCGAGTTCTTGAGTCTGAGCAGTCATACTAATGAAGTTGTCAGTTTTTGGTTGTTGGTCTAGTTTCTAGTTGGTCTAACAACTACTAGCCGCTCACCACCACTTAGCCCGGTGAGCCTCTGAGTTGAGACTGATCGGTTTTGATGCCGCTGCATCAACCGCGCCGCGTGATCGCGGTTCCTCTTCAGTGTATAGGCTGAATGGATGCACACGCGCGATCGAGCGTCAAAGTTCCTACCCTCCGCACTCCTACTCCCTATCCTCCGACAGATTGAATCAATGAAACTACTCATCAGCAACGATGACGGCATTTTCGCTCTGGGTATCCGCACGCTCGCCAATCGTCTGGCAGAGGCAGGCCATGATGTCACAGTGGTATGTCCTGACCGGGAGCGATCGGCCACGGGACACGGCCTGACGTTGCACCAGCCGATTCGGGCTGAAATGGTTGAATCGGTATTTCACCCTGCCGTTAAGGCCTGGGCCTGTTCTGGAACACCATCAGATTGTGTCAAGCTGGCGCTGTGGGCGTTGCTGGACAGCCCCCCAGACTTCGTGCTTTCGGGCATTAATCACGGGTCGAATCTCGGCACAGATGTCCTGTATTCCGGTACGGTATCCGCAGCGATGGAGGGTGTGATTGAGGGCATTCCCAGCATTGCGTTGAGCCTGGCCAGCTTTTCGTCATCCGAGTTTCAGCCAGCCGCGGCGTTTGCCCAATCGCTGGTGGCACAACTCGCGAAGCAACCCTTACCAGAACTGCTGCTGCTGAACGTCAATGTCCCGCCTGTAGAGTCAGCCGCGATCGCGGGCGTAATGGTGACGCGCCAGGGAATTCGCCGCTATATCGATGTGTTTGAAAAGCGGCTTGACCCTCGGGGTAAAACGTACTACTGGCTGGCGGGTGAACTGCTTGAGGAGGTTGCGGATACGACCAATCAACCTGATCAACCCCTGACGGATGTCCAGGCAATCCGCGACAACTACATTACGTTGACCCCGTTGCAGTACAACCTGACAGCGACGACCGGACTGACCTGCTTGCAAAATTGGACGTTTAACTTTCCGGGTGATGCCACGGCGTAATGAGTATGGCGTCACGGTATGCCCTCATTGGCCGCGTTACCACCAGCCTCTGTTCAATTTGTGCGGCCAGTCATTCGCTGGGGGATCAACGTTCACTTCAGATGATTAGCAACCGTGAGACGCACTATGAATACCTTACTGGTAGAAATGATCGCGGGACTTTTGTGCGTGTCAGCGATCGGATGGGCACTTTAACTCAAAGCCCTCCAACATTCCTGTGAAATCTGAAACTGCTGTAAAGTTTGAAAAGGCAAAACGATACCACTTAACTGTTGAGATCACGGAGCTGTGCGATCGCGATCACTGACACAGCGGCAGATTTTTATAAAGCTTCCTTGAGGGGCATGTTTGAGTACTGATTTACCGTCACATTAGTCCAGGCTGAGCTTTCTCGCTACCAAAGGATGGTGCTAAGCCTGGAGGCTTGATCAATCTTGCAAGAAACAACCCATGTCCAACACAGAAAATCAGTTTACCGCCACCTTCTGGGGCGTTCGGGGAAGTATTGCCAGTCCAGGCTCTGCCACAGTTCGCTACGGAGGCAATACGCCCTGCGTTGAGATGCGAGTGGGCCGCGATCGACTGATTTTTGACGGCGGAACGGGCATTCGAGTTCTGGGACAGGCCATGTTGGCGCAAATGCCCATTGAAGCCCACATGTTTTTCACCCATTCGCACTGGGATCATATTCAGGGATTTCCCTTTTTTGTCCCTGCTTTTGTCCCTGGTAATCGGTTTCATATCTACGGCGCGATCGCGCCCAACGGCTCAACGATGGAACAGCGTCTCAATGACCAGATGCTGCACCCTAACTTTCCTGTCCCGCTGCAAATTATGGGTGCGGACTTGAAGTTTAATGACATTGCCGTTGGGCAATCGGTTCAAATTAACGATGTCGTGGTTGAGAATGCGTTGCTCAATCACCCTGGGCAGGCTGTGGGCTACCGGGTGAATTGGCGGGGACATGCCGCTGCTTACGTGACTGATACAGAGCACTTTTCAGACCGTCTTGATGAAAATGTCCTCTTTTTGGCGCGTCAGGCCGACCTGCTGATCTACGATGCCACCTATACCGACGAAGAGTATTACGCCGAGCATTCAAGCAAGGTTGGTTGGGGGCATTCAACCTGGCAGGAGGCCGTCAAGATCGCAGAGGCGGCCAATGTCAAAACACTGGTCATTTTCCATCATGACCCGCTTCACAGCGATGATTTTCTGGATCACGTCGGTGAGCAGGTGGCCGCCGCTTTCCCCAACAGCTTTATGGCCCGTGAAGGAATGGTGATTCGAATTGCCCCACCGCCATCCGTGGAGGAGTTAGGGGCGATCGAAGCGGGTGCTGAAGTTGGCGCTTCGGTCTAGAGGACGTGGTAAACGTAGCGTCAGGGCTGCACAAATTCAGTCAAGTGTGGGCAAAGTCCACGACTGGGGCTGCAAGGTGACTCTTCGATCGCTTCCGGCTGTTGCCGTCACTTCACGCGTCCGCTTTACTACTGCGTCCCCTTATATGTCAAAATGTGAAGCGTGTGGGTTACTTCATCGCCAACGACCGTTCTAACTCCAACTGCTGTTGCTCTAGGAAACTTTGATGGTGTACATCAGGGGCATCGGCAGGTTATTCAGCCTGTCCTGGATGCAGTAGGACAAGTACAGGCTGTTGACCGCATTTATGCAACTGTGGTGACGTTTCATCCTCATCCCCAGGAATTTTTTACAGGGCAATCGCGCCTGTTGCTGACGCCTTTAATTGAAAAAGCGGCACAACTCAGCGCGATTGGGGTAGAGCAGCTAGTGCTGCTGCCGTTTGACCAGACACTCGCAGCACTGACGCCCGAACAGTTCGTGGAGCAGGTTCTGGTGCAGCAGCTTAAAGCAAGGAGCATCAGTGTTGGCTTAGATTTTTGTTTTGGCCAGCGACGAGCGGGCACGGCCAAAGATTTGCAGGCGCTCGCGGCCCAATATGGAATAACGGTCACTATTACCCCACTAAAAACGATGGGCGAGGCGCGTATTAGCAGCTCGGCGATTCGCCAGGCGCTACACGACGGCGATTTGGATCTTGCGAACCGTTTGCTGGGGCGTCCCTATCGGCTCATTGGAAAGGTTGTGCAGGGACAACAGCTAGGACGCACGATCGGGTTCCCAACAGCGAATCTTCAGCTCCCGACCGATAAATTTTTGCCTCGGTTTGGGGTGTACGCGGTACGTGTGTATGCCTGCGATCGCGGGAGTGAGGTTGACCTATCGGCGGTGCCGCATATTTTGGGTGTGATGAATATTGGCTGTCGTCCAACCGTGGATGGCACGGTGCAGACTGTAGAAGTTCATCTGCTTGACTGGGCTGATGACCTGTATGAGCGCACGCTGATTGTTGCCCTAGAGCGTTTTCTCCGCCCAGAACAAAAATTCGCTTCGCTGGCTGCGCTCAAGGCACAAATTCAAGCCGATTGCGATACCGCCCGGACACTGCTCAATGCCGATTTTTAGTCGATTGCTTGTGCCAATGGGTGCGATCGTTCATCCCTCCTGGTGACTGCAACAAATCACCCCTTCCGTGGGAATACTAATCCTAGCAGCCCTGGTGATGCTGCCAAGTTTTATCGCTGTTGCTGGATCGTTAAGACGCTGATTTTAAAGAGTATCTGGAACGCGGCTCCCAGTCAAAGTTCCAGTTCTTTTGGTCTTCATCAACTGACTATGGCCATAGCACGAGAGGATGACTAAATGGCTAATGAGGGGCACCTTGCTCTGCTCAAGCAAGGAGTAATCGCCTGGAATAACTGGTGGCAGAACAATCCCAAGATCATTCCTAATCTTGAGGGGGCAAACCTCAAAGACACCAACCTGCGCGAAGCCAATTTTTATAAGGCCGACCTGCGGGAAGTGAGTTTCCGCGATGTTGATCTGAGCATGGCGAATCTTGAGGGAGCAAACCTTGGGATTGCGATGCTTGAAGGTGCCACTTTATACACCGCGATTCTCTACAAGGCCAATCTTCGGGAAGCCAATCTCTATCGGGCAGACTTACGCGAGGCCGATTTAAGTCAGGTTGACCTCAGCATGGCAAATTTACGCGAGGCCAACCTCAGCACCGCTATTTTGGAAGGCGCTACTCTATACACGGCAATCCTCTACAAGGCCAATCTCCGGGAAGCCAGTTTCTACAAAGCTGATTTACGGGAATCAGACTTCAGTATGGCGAATTTGCGGGAAGCCAACATGAGCATGACCAATCTGAGTATGGCCAACCTGTGCATGGCCAATCTCATTGGGGCGACCCTCTATGAAAGCAATTTGCGACAGGCTAATCTCAGTCTGGCAAACCTGTGTATGGCCAATCTCATTGGGGCCACGCTGGACAAAGCAAACCTGGTGGGCGCGACTCTGATTGGGGTGAATTTGTATAAAGCCACGCTGGTTGGTGCCAACCTGCGGGAGGCAGATCTGCGGGAGGCGACGTTGAGCATCGCAAATTTGCAGGAGGCTAATTTACACGACACCAATCTAACAATGGCGAATTTGCAGGGCGCGAATTTGAGTAGAGCAAATCTGACGCTCGCCAATTTGCAAGAAGCCAATTTGCATCGGGCAAACTTGAAGGATGCCAATTTGAAGGAAACAAATCTTGCGGGCGCTTATTTGAAGGAAGCGATCATGCCCGATGGTACGGTGCATGAGTAGGGATTGGAAAGACAGACGGGGAAGGATTATCGCTCTGGTTTACTTGGCGAGTGGGGCGGTGACGATCGCCGCTTCGACTCCAATTGACTGCAATAGGCTCTGCCAGTTTGTTTTGAGGGTGCGATCGTTGGGGTTAGCGCGATAGAGGTCTGCTAGCGTGGTCACAGCATTAAACCAGATGCCGCGATCGGCGTAGAGTTTGACCTGTTCCATAGGGGTCGCACGGGCTAACTGGGAGGCCAGTTGCGCGTCTGGGTGGATGCGCTGGATGAGTCCGTGGACAAAGACGGGTGGCGGCGTTTTCTTCTTGTCGCAGTAGAAGTATAGGTACCAGTGGTAGGTTTTGCCGGTTTCTAGCGCAGCCGCAGACGAGGGCACCGTGACGCCAACAATTCCCGGAGCCGCCGGCAGGGGCACAGCACCGCGATAGATATCGTTCTCAGCATCATCCTGCAAGATAAATTCGGCGGAGTAGTCCGGTTTTTGAGCGTAGGGTATATAGAACCAGACGGTTGGATGGTCGGCGGTGGTTTGTCCCCAAACATCATAGACGGGTTCTGCCTGCCCGCTGCTGGTGCGTTGCATCCAGGGCACCAGGGCCGTCAAGGGGATGGGCGATCGTGGGCAAATGTCTCGGCTGGCACCACCCCGAGGACGACCACCAGGCCCTTCACCAGGTGGAATAGGTGGTGGCGAAAAGCGAACACCACCGATGAGTGAATTGCTGGATGGTTCACCAGCAGTCGGGCCGGGTAGCGCCAATTCAGTTGTCGCTGTCGGACGAGATGCCTGTGCGAGCAGCGGCAGATGGCCTGCACTGACTATAGCAAGCGCGATTGCGAGGGAAACGGTGAAAGCAAAACGGGACCATTGCATACCACTACTCCTGATGATGTAATGCAAGCGGTTGAGCGAATTGGGTGGGTAGCCGCTGGCTACGGTAGGTCTGGTAGAGGCGAATAGCACTCAGTGTGCCAACAATCGCCAGCAGGGGCGGCACTAGCGGCACCCAACCGCCCTGAATCAACAAGCCGAAGCAGAGGAAGCCTAGCATCCCGATCGTGGTGAACGTGGCGAGAATGAGCCAGCGAAGCGAACGGATACGCCAGCCCAATAGACCGCCCATCAAAGACCACAGCCAAATCCAGGCAATTTCGGCTGACTGTGGCCAGACCCAAAGGAGCGATCGCTGATCCAGTACGGCACTGAGCAACTGACTGACCATTTCCGCCTGGATGAGGACACCTGGAACCTTCTCGGTGGGGCCTTTGCCAGCGGGTGTCATCCAGTAATCACCGGCACTTCTGGCGATGACCCCAATTACAATGATGCGATTCTTTAAGGCACTGGTGTTCATGGGTGTGGTCAAAAACTGGTTGAGGCTGACCTGGGCGATCGGGCGTTGGGCATGACGGTAGCGCAATAAGATTTGCCCACCCCGCGCGTCGATTTTTTGGTAGCCACCCGTATGCGGCTGCAGTCTGGGCAATACCGTTTTACCAAGCTGCAAATTTCCATCGGTCGTAAAGCTGGGCGTAATGCCTTCAGCGTCAAGGTAGCGGAAAGCAAGCTGCACACTAAAAGCATAGGGCGTGGTGCAGGCAGAGGATGGATCGGCGTTCATAAACAGCAGATGCCGACGCAGGACGCCGTCACTATCTTCCAGAAAATCGCTAAAGCCGAGGCGATCGACGGGAATTTCTGGGGGCGGTGCTACGCCTGTTGCGGCACTGTCAGGATCACTGACTTTGCAAATGGAAATAAGTTTCTGGTTCTGTTTGAGCTGTTTGGCTAATTCAGGCTGACCTGGCTCGACTGGAAAATCGCGGTAAATGTCCAGCCCGATCGCTCGTGGATGACTGGCCTCTAGCCTGGTCAGCAGTTGACTCAGCAG
>JAJPKC010000019.1 GCA_021323955.1 Oscillatoriales cyanobacterium Centralia_MAG_596
GAAACTCTTGCGCCAACGTGGAGGCATGTAGAAGAAAAATAACGCGATCGCCAACATCCCAAAACAGCATACTACTCACTCGTAGGCCGTTGGCTTAAGTATCTATAGACCAGGCGAGAAACTGCCTGAATATAATCTCTGGCAGCCGGATCATCTTGGGCACTCGTCACCAGCATCGCGATCAGATAACGTTTGCCGCTAGGCATAGTAACAAGACCAGCATCGCCCAGCAAAAAGCCAATATCCCCAGTCTTATGAGAAATCGTGGCATTCGGCCCTAAGCCAGCCACTAACAGCTTCCGGTTTTTCACATGCTGAAGAATATCTACCGCTAAAGCTTGGCTGCTGGGAGACAGTAGTCTCTTTGCATCTAACCATCCCAGCAGCTCAGTCAACTCCTTAGCGGTAGTGGTGTTGGTACCCCTTAAGTCTGGTAACCAGTGGCGAAGCACCGTCTTCTGAAGCCCCCACTGCCGGAAGCGTTGATTTAACACAGTGAAACCACCCATTCGTTTAATGATCATGTTAGTGGCGGTATTATCGCTGATAGTAATCATTTTGTTGATGGTTTCCAGCGCGCTGAACTTGCTGCCGGGCGGCAAATCTTGTAACTCCCCTGATCCACCAACAATGACATCACGAGTCATCACCAGCGTTTCGTTCAGGCTAATTTTGCCAGTATCTACATCCTGCAAAAACGCTATCAGAATCGGTAGTTTGATGATACTAGCAGCCGGAAAAACCTTGTCGCCATGCAGATTCAGAGAGCTGCCATTATCCAGGTCTAAAACACACACACCAGCGTCGTAAGACCGAAGAGACGGGTATTTGGACCATAAGGCAGTAACCTGCTGTTGCAGCCAGTCTAACTGCATACTCGATTGGGGCACTGCCCCAAAGTGATTCGTTGGGAGAGCGATCGCTCCAACAGGTTGAGGCAACATGATGGGACTGGACAGTTTCATCTCTGTTGTCATCGTTGGATTGGGCAATTGCACCGTCCAATGAGTTGCCGATGTCCCGCGCACTTTAATTTGCTCTGGGTCAAGTTGATAACCCGGTGCCAATACAATGACGATCCGCGTTGTTTGACCATCAAATTGACCGATACGAATTGACTGCATCGCGCCATCAAGGCTCTGATTGCGTCTAGCACTTCCCAAGTGAGTTCCTGGCAGGTCAATCACTAAACGGGTAGGGTTGGCAATGAGCTGAATCATGGGTTGCACTGCCTCATCCGTCGTGAAGTCAAGTTGCTGCTGAACGTTATCAAAGTGCCAGTCCTCGACAGTCGCCGCTCTCGCAGCACTACTCAATAGAAATAGGCTCAAAAAACCAGGCAAAAGCCAGCATCCTTTCACACTTTTGTTCCTTACTAAGTCACAATTGGGACAACGCGAGATCGAAGCTTGATTCATGAGAGATCCCTTGACAACCTTTTGCGGATCACTAGATCACTGAAGGCGATCGTCCGTCTCCAACTATAAGTGGTGCAGGTAGAATTACCTTGTAAGTGCAAAGCTCCTCAAACCCAACGGCTTAATCTTTACAGAACCACAGTCATTCAGAACCTTAGAAAAAAATTGATTATCGTTATAAACGGCTGTGCTACTGGTTCAGTCTTGGTCTGTCAATTATCGGTGCAGATCAGTGAGCGATCGCGCCCACAATTTCCTCAAACCGAGATTGTCCAAATCGCATGATTGAAAGCAAATCATCCGATTTGTTAGCTACTCTCTCTACCTGTGCATCAAGACTCATAATTAGCGCTGCTTTGTAACCGGCCGCAGCAACTTTTTGTTTGACCGATTCAATCACATCGCCTTCAGGATACGTGAAATACTGGATGGGCACTCCCAGCTGTTGCTCTAAAACACGCTTCGATGCCTGCAACTCATAATCAACCTTCTCTGGGCTGAGGGTATCCAGCCGCAGGTGGTTCACGGTATTGGAGGCAACGGTAATTAAGCCACTCTGAACCATCTCTTGCAGTTACTCCCAAGTTGCTTTTGGCTTGCCTGCTTGACTTCCCACATAATGGGTATGCACTGACCAGACAGCAGGGTAGTTATACAGCTTTAACAGCGGAAAGGCATACTGATATTCGCCTAGATAATTATCATCAAAGGTCAGGAGAATGGGTTTGGGGGGTAACATTGCGCCCGTTTGCAGATGGCTGACCAGTTGGTCAAGGGTGATCGGGGTGAGTCCCTTTTCCTGAATTGTTTGCAAGTGCGCGGCTAAACGGTCGGGTGTAATGTCCCAATCCACATCCTTAATCACCTTGACATCGTGATACATGATGATGGGAATATCAAGCTGCCGTGCGTTGGGGCTGATGTTTGGGAAGGAAGCCGCGGGCAAGGTTGGTTTGGGAGAAGGAGAGATGGAGGGAGACGCGGCCGCTGTAGTAGAAGCAGAAGAGGGGACTTGGCTCACCTCAGCCACAGGTTTTTCGTCCTGGAAGACGCTCGCAATTCCAACTGCAATGCCAATCCCCAGCAACAGCAGCACAATCCAAAGAATGACTTTACGCATAAAGATTCCGCCATCCTCGCCCCAAGCGTCTCTCCTCGCTTCAAGTTTGACTTGAGGGTAACGGTTCACTGCAAGCGACAGTGCCAATCTCGGGTCTAAAGGCTTAACTGACCTGTTTGCAACATCTGCACAACCGCTACGCGACAGGCAGGACAATCACATTTGAATTTGGCGATCGCCAGGTCGCCAACCGTATCTGAGTTTGGATCGATCGTCGCGATTTGCGGACTGACTTGAACCGGCGTCTCAGATGTCACTGGCAGAATGGCTGCTGTATTCTGGGTCGCAGGTGAGACAGCAACGGCTGCCGGGGATGTGAGCGTATCGGCATTGGCCGCAGTCCCAACCAGCAGGACAACCGCCAGCGAACCAGAACAGCCTAGCAGACTCAGTGTGTTTGAATTCATGGTCATACCTGCAATAAAGGGCTACTCAGTTATAGCGACAGTTGTCCTCGCTGAATCATCTGGCGGATCGCGGCCATGC
>JAJPKC010000448.1 GCA_021323955.1 Oscillatoriales cyanobacterium Centralia_MAG_596
AGATCGATTAAATAGAACTCACCTGTCTCCATGCACTGCAACATGGCGTGATTGCGCGAGATCCAGCGATCGGGCAGCACAAAATTGTTGTCTTCACTACGACCGATCGTCCAGCAATTACTACCCGCGAGCGGCAACCGCCGACTACCGGAGTCGGTTCGGAGGACAAGATGGGGGGTTGGTTGCAAAGTCACCACAGGCTGAGAAAAATAATCTTTCCCTATGATGCATCCTGACATATCTCACTATGCCAGTGTAGTCTTCCAACGAAAATCCGTTCAAAAAACTTTGAATTTGGATTTTCAGCGAAGCCTGGTGTAGAGACAATGCGACGGAGCAATTTACGATTGGTATCTGACGCGTACTTAACTCATTTTAAGCGGCAATTGCCGCTAACCAAAATAAACTATCTACCAAGATTGTACTCAACACTGCGCCACTGAACGCCCACCAATAAACTTGTCGCGAATAGAGCGGTAGGAGACTGACGATCAGCAGGAGCGCTGCCAGCGCAATGGCCCAGCCAGAACCCCAGGGTGTCTGCATTTGAGCGATCGCGCGCGCAAAAATCGGCTGCACCGCATCGAGGTCTACCTGCATTAGCTGACGCCAGTAAGGAATTAATTTGACTAAGTAGAAATACACATCGGTTACAACAGTTCCGAACAACGATCCCAGGTAGAAGAAGTTACCGATCTTGCCGGTGTTACGGGCAATCCCCCAAAGCGCAAATGGCAGCCCGACCGCTTCGATCGGCAAGTGTAGAAACGGTTCCCACCGGAACCAGCCCCAGTAAACCGACCCGGCAAGCCACGTCCAGGTGAATCCCAGCAAGAGGTCTCCCCAGCGATAGCTAACGGAACGTGACTGCAAATACACCCCCAAGGCAGCCAGAAACGGGGTTACTGCCAGACTCACCCAGGGGAAAAGACGCACTAGCGGTGCTTGCACAAACACAGGCACACATACAAGCGCGATCGCGGCGACTAGAATGAGCCACCGACTACTGCGATCGCCCTGTGCGGTTGCTTCTGGAGTTGGTAACGATCGTTCGGTTTGGAGTGTTACCAGTGCTTCACTTCGCGCTGGAAAGCTAATGGCTGACTCGGAGACGTAGCCAGCATTGGGATGAGGCGTAGATGAAGCCAAAGTCGTTTTGTTTCTTATTTAGTTCACTTTACTTAACATAGCATACCGCATATCCCCTCCTGGGGGATACACTGATCGCTTCGATAGCGTTACCAGTTAGGAAAATCGTCACGAGTTGATTGAATCGAGGCGGAAATGCAGCTAGATTGGCAATGCTTTGCGAGTACTGATCGCTCGGTAGCCCACTTCTCCCAATGCTGCTGCACGATTTCTAAAGTCTGCTGTCCTTAAGGATAAATTAATCATGACGATGCTCTCCGCGATTTTGATCGCTGCTGCTACGCCCGATGACGTTGACCTGGGTTTTGTTCAGCTTGATTGGTTCAAAGTGATTATTCTGGGGATCGTTCAGGGCATCACTGAACTGCTGCCAATTAGCAGTACGGCTCACCTGCGGATTGTGCCGGGGTTGTTGGGTTGGCCGGATCCAGGTTCAGCGTTCTCGGCGGCGATGCAGTTGGCCAGTTTAGCTGCCGTGATTACCTATTTTTGGCAAGACATCAATGAGCTGGTTGGCGGGACAGTGCGGGCGATCGCGAAGCAAGACTACCGCTCTCGCTCGTTTCAAATTGTCGTTGGTGTGCTGATTGGTACGGTGCCCATTGTGATTGCGGGCTTGCTGCTGAAGAAAACGCTGAATGCACCTGGCTCTCCGCTCCGGAGTTTATTCGTTGTTGGCCTGGCATCGGTGGTCATGTCACTGCTGCTGGCACTGGCAGAATGGCGGGGAGGGCGCGATCGCCAGTTTGAGCAATTGACCCGGGGGGATGGTGTGGTGGTTGGCATTGCCCAGGCGTTTGCGCTCGTGCCGGGAGTGTCGCGATCAGGTTCGACGCTGACCGCGGGACTGTTCCTCGGGATGGAACGTGAAACAGCGGCGCGGTTTTCGTTTCTGCTTGGTTTGCCGGCGGTGATCCTGGCGGGTGCCGCTGAACTCCATACCTTATTCAAGGCTGGTCTGGACGCGCATGGGTGGGGGACGCTGTTGGTCGGTCTGGTATCGGCGAGCATCTCTGCTTTTCTGGCAATCTACTTTCTGCTGCGCTATTTGGAACGGCAGAGTACCTGGATCTTTGTCTGGTACCGTCTACTGATGGGAATTTTCCTGATGGTCGGTGTAGTGGTTGGATTTCTTAAATAGCCGCACTCAACGGCAGACTGAAGTGATCAGGAGCAAAATGAACCGGGGCGGAATGGGCAGGAGCAAAATATTGCGGTCAGACACGCTGGGCAAACAAGCATCCGGACTGTTGGCAGTGGTGATTTGGATTCCTGGCTCCTGAAGTCTGGACTCTTGATCCATGTCAGTTAGAATTCAAGTTGGTTAAATTGGTCAGGACTTATGCCGCTCGATCGCCTAACCCACTGCGAATGTGCGCTGCGCTCGAATAAAGGGTTTATGCGTCTAGCGCACACTGCGAGAACCTGGTTTCAAGCTTTGGATGCGTAAGTCCAATAGGAAGTGTTTATCCAGCCGCAATGTCTGCGGCTACTTACGGTAAGGTGTGGGGGACGATCGCAATGAACTGCCTGGGATACAGCCTCGAACTGATGTCAATTAATTTCTCCCTGGGTGTCGCGGCCTCGGGTGTTGATGGTGCTAATACGTTGCAATCGGTCTTTCAGGCTTTTGTGCTGGGGATCGTTCAAGGGATCACGGAGTTTTTACCCATCAGCAGTACGGCTCACTTGCTGGTGTTTACCAAACTGTTTGGCTGGGAGACAACGGGCCAAAAGACCTTTGTTGATGCGATCCAGTTCGGCAGCGTGATTGCGGTTGTGTGGTACTTCTGGAAAGACATTCGGCACATCCTATCGGGTGCGTGGTCGGCATTTCAGCGGCGAGACTGGCAACAGGAAGAATGGAAAATTCTGGTGGGGATCGCAGTGGGAACAATTCCGGCGCTGGCAGTTGGGTTTGTGCTCAAGAAGCTTCACATGCTGCCGGATGGGATTTTGATCATTGCGGTGATGTCGATCGTCATGTCTCTTTTGCTGGGTTTGGCCGAAAGAATTGGCAACCGTAAGCGTGGATTTGATGATCTTCAGATCAAAGATGGCATTCTGGTGGGGATTGGACAGATGATTGCGCTTTTGCCGGGGGCATCGCGATCAGGTTCGACGCTCACGACGGCTCTGTTTTTGGGGTTAGAACGTCAGACTGCCGCCCGCTTTTCGTTTCTGCTGGGGATTCCGACGCTGACGATCGCGACGTTGGTAGAGGCCAAAGATGCCCTCAGTGAGGGTCAAGTGCTGCTGCCTTTGATCGTTGGCATCGTCTCAGCCTTCATCTTTTCCTACTGGTCGATCGCCTGGTTGTTGCGCTTCCTGCAGCGCCAGAGCACCTGGATTTTTGTCTGGTACCGTCTTGCCTTTGGGGCAGCGCTGTTGGCGGCTCTGGCGGGTGGTGCATTTAGAAATGGTTAGAAAAACCGGTTGGCAGAGCGGGGGTGTAGATTAGAGAGATGAGGCATCGGATTGGACTTCAAGTCTACCCATTGCTCCCAAAACTCTTGCTCTTGATTTCTGACTGCATCGAATGAGTGACGCTGCTATTCGTCCAGCCTTAATTACTGCTGTTTTGCCGAATTCGATCGCGGCTGAAGTGGGCTTTGAAGTGGGCGATCGGCTTGTTTCGATCAACGGCCAGCGACCCCGCGATTTAATTGATTATCAGTTTCTCTGTGCGGATGAGTTTTTAGCGCTAGAAGTGCTAGATAACGCGGGGACAGCACACCAAGTCGAGATCGAAAAAGAGTATGACGACGATCTCGGGTTAGAGTTTGAAACCGCGTTGTTTGACGGGTTAATTCAGTGCAATAACCGTTGTCCGTTCTGTTTCATTGACCAGCAACCGCCCGGAATGCGGCAGACGCTTTACTTGAAAGATGATGACTACCGGTTGAGCTTTCTCTACGGTAGCTATCTTACCCTTACGAACCTGAGCCAGCGGGAGTGGAACCGCATTGAGCAAATGCGCCTGTCGCCGCTCTTTGTTTCGGTGCACGCAACGGAACCGGATGTGCGGGAACGACTGCTCAAAAATTCACGAGCGGGGCAAATCCTCGACCAGTTGCGCTGGTTTCAAGAGCGACGGCTGCAAATTCATGCCCAGGTTGTGGTTTGCCCTGGCATCAATGATGGGGATCATCTCACGCGCACGCTGATTGACCTGTTCCAATTTCATCAGGGTGATGTGCCTGCGGTGGCATCGGTGGCGGTGGTGCCCGTTGGGTTGACCCGGTTTCGGCCCCCAGAGGATGAGCTGATCCCCGTCAGTCGCGAAGCGGCGCGGGCGATCGTCGCGCAGGTGCAGGAACTTCAGGCAAAGTTTCGGCAGCAGGTTGGCTCTACGTTTGCCTGGCTGGCGGATGAGTGGTTTCTGCTCGCTCAACAGGATCTCCCCCCCGAATCTCACTACGAAGACTATCCGCAGATTGGTAATGGGGTTGGCTCGATTCGACAATTCCTGAAACAGTTTCAGGAGGCAGCGCGCCAGTTACCAGCACAATTATCGACGCCGCGGCGATTCACCTGGATTGTTGGTAATGCCGTTGAGCAAGCGTTTCAGCCGATCGTGCAGCGGTTGAATCAGGTGGCGGGGCTAGAGGTCACCATGACCCCGCTGGCAAGCGAGTATTGGGGACAGTCGATTACTGTGACCGGGCTGCTGACAGGAACAGACATCTGGGAAGCTCTGCGCGATCGCGATCCGGGGGATGCGATTCTGCTGCCTGCGCTCATGCTGAAGCATGATGACACGTGCTTTCTTGACGATATGACCGTAACAGAGCTGGAGCAACGCTTGAATACGTCTATCCTGGTCGTGGGCGATGTTGAGCATTTGATTGAGACGGTTTCGGGGAAAGGCTAAAGGCTAAAGGCTGAAGGCTAAGGGCTAAGGGCTAAGTCGAAGTCACCCTTTCAGTCCTTGGCTTTCATCTGCGATCCTTTCTGCTTCCGCTTCCCTGATAAGCTGTTGAAGGATTTTCGATCGCCATTCGGTCTGTGCTGGGTTAGGGTTGGCATGATATTTCTGCAAATTTCCAAAATCTTTGAGGCGGGCGGGATTGTGATGTTTCCGCTGTTGGGATTTTCAATCCTGGCGGTGGCGTTGATTTTAGAGCGGATACGGTTTTGGCTTCGTGTGGCAAGACGTCAGGACAAGTTTGTGCGCGAAATTCTGGAGCTATATCGCCGCAGCCCGAGAGCCACATTCTTGCAGCTGGAGCAAAATTTGGATTTGCCGATCGCCCGCATTTTTTTGGCGGCAATGGAACTCGATCGCCCAAATCCGGAGGAATTTCGGCTGGCGTTAGAAAGTGCAGCCCAAGCGGAGATGCCGCTGCTGAAACGGTTCAGTACGGTATTTGAAACGATTATCAGTCTGTCGCCGCTGCTGGGACTGCTCGGAACCATTTTGGGGCTGATCCGCTCGTTTGCGTCCCTGCGCATTGGCGAGGTGAGTGCGACGAATGCGGTGCCTGTGAGCGCGGGTATCAGCGAAGCGTTAACCTCCACGGCGTCGGGTCTGGCTGTGGCGATTGTGACGCTCTTGTTTGCCAATACGTTTCGAGGTCTTTACCTGCGACAGATTGCGTTGATCCAGGAATACGGTGGTCAGATGGAGTTACTCTACCGCCGTCGCTATGAGCGGGGCGAACTCACCTACGGCTGAGGCGCGATCGTTTTCATGGAAGGCGTTTAGGCTGGTGTTATGAGCGAAAATCCTGTCGCAGTCTGACGGGAGCAACGCAAGGTTTGACTACTCTGACCCCTCGCCTCACCCAAACTATGGAGCTGTCGTCATCGCTATTACCGTTAAATTCATCGCTCCTAACAGACGCTGAGGCGTTTTTGCGGGCTGAGATTGCACCGCAGGCCACCATCATTGACCGCGATCCTGAGGCTCTGCGTGCTGCCCTGCACCAGTTGGGCGATCGCAATTGGCTGGCGCTACGGGTCGGTCAAGCCTGGGGCGGCATGGGAGTCGATGATTTAACGCTGCGTCGATTTCAGGAACTCGTTGCGCGCTACTCGGGGGCGCTGGCGTTTTTGCAGGCACAGCACCAGAGCGCGGGTTCTTTGCTGGCTCAAAGTGAGAACAACGCCTTGAAGCAACTGTACTTACCGCTCATGGGGAGGGGAAAAGCGCTGGTTGGCGTGAGTTTTGCTCACCTGCGGCGAGAGCCGCCGCCCTTAAGAGCGGTTGCGGTTGCGGATGGCTATCAGCTCGATGGGCAGGTTCCCTGGGTCACAGGTTGGGGCTACTTTCAAGCGTTTATTGTGGCGGCGATTTTGCCGGATGGTCAGGCGGTTTATGGGATGGTGCCCTTCCAGACTACGGTACAAGCCGGTGGTGGCACCATCGTCTGCAGTGAGCCAATGTCGCTGGCGGCCATGACGGCAACTCATACGGTGACGACAACGTTTGACCAATGGGTTGTGCCGTCTGACCAGATCATTCTGGTGCAGTCGAAGCGCGATCGCGATCACCGCGATCGGCGCAATGTGCTGCATCACAGTTCCTTTGCCCTTGGTTGTGCCCGTGCAGGATTGGACATTCTGTGTACGGCCTATGACCAGAAACAGCACCCGTTTATGCGATCGGCGATTGCAGCCCTTGACCGTGAGTTAACCGCATGCCGTGATGCCATTTGGTCCGCGTCATCAGATGAGCAGGCGTTTGATGCCAATCTGCAGTTGAGAGCATGGGCGATCGATCTGGCCGTTCGGTGCGCTCATGCGGCTGTTGTGGCATCAAGCGGTGCCGCAAACAGTCTTGACCATCCGGCTCAACGAGTCTATCGTGAGGCGCTCATGTTTACTGTTTCGGGACAGACAACAGCCGTCATGGCCGCAACGCTAGCACGATTAACGCATGCTTCAGTGCCCGTCTCGTTTGTGGGTTAGGTCACGCTCGCTCACCGTCATCAGCTTTTACCTACTCCTTGCTGCTTTAACCAGACAGCCCAAATTCGATCAGCATTCGAAATGATGCAGACGTGCTACAACTGGAGACAGGTTTTTAAGCATTAATCCCTAGTGGTATCCGTCCACGATCGCACCCCATCCCATTGCCGTCTTTGGCTCAACAGCTTATGAATAACGTCCTTCCTGATCCCAACCCCTGTGTGCTGCTGGTTGAGACTGACGAATCGTTGGCTAATCACGTCAGCCTTGATCTAAAAGAATCGGGCTATGACATCGTGCTGGCACAAGATGCGATCGGCGGACTGCGTCAGGCCACAGAGCTACAGCCGTCGCTGATTGTGGTCGATCGCATGCTGGCGGGTGAATCAGGACTATGGTTTTGTAATCGCTTGCGGTCGCTGGGCAACCGTGTACCGGTACTGCTGCTGATGGCGCGGGATGGTGTGGATGACCGGGTGGCGTGTCTGGAGGCGGGTGCTGACGACTATTTTCTGAAGCCTTACCGCACTGAAGAGTTTCTTCGGCTGGTTCGTTTGTACCTCCAGCCTGATAACCCCACGACGGAACGCTTACGCTTTGGCGACCTTGTGCTTGATCTTTCCACGCGACGCGCCCTGCGGAATGGTCGGGCGATCGAGCTAACGATGAAGGAGTTTGAACTCCTCAAATACCTGATGGAGCATCCCCGTGAAGTTCTGACGCGTGAACAGATTCTCGAAAACGTCTGGGGCTATGACTTTGTGGGCGAATCCAACGTTATTGAGGTTTACATTCGCTACCTGCGGCTGAAGATCGAGGACGAAGGTGAAAAACGCCTGATTCAGACGGTGCGAGGGGTTGGTTATGTCATGCGTGAAGCCTGATCTCCTCAGCGGGAACTTAACCGTTGGAATCAAAGACTGACAATTAGACGTAACCGCCCACTCGGGGTTTACAGTGGTGCTTGAGGCTTGACGCGCAATGGTGTGCTGTCCGATCAAGCCGATCGACCAGGATTTGAAGCCGATAGAGAGTTGAATCAGCGCATGAGACAAATTTACGTCCTTTTCAGGGCCACATGGTGGTGGCAACCCGCCAGCCACGTTACGGGCATTGTGTTGGTGGGGCTACTTTTGCTTGGGTGCTCCCGTTCTGTTCCCGCGACATCGTCGGCAGAGCCAAATATGACGGCTGGTTCGCCTGCCAGTGCTGCTGCGACTCAAACTCCTACTCAATCTGGCCAGATGCTACCGCTCTCAGCACAGACTAAAATCGCGAATCAGGTGATTCAGCTTGAGGTCGCCCGCACTGTGGAACAGCAGGAAATGGGGCTGATGTACCGCACCAGTCTGGCGAGCGATCGCGGGATGGTGTTTCCATTTGACCCACCCCGTCGAGTGGGATTCTGGATGAAAAATACGCTGATTCCGCTGGATATGGTCTTTCTACTCAAGGGTAAAGTGCAGTCAATCGCGAGCAATGTCCCGCCGTGCAAAGCTGACCCATG
>JAJPKC010000456.1 GCA_021323955.1 Oscillatoriales cyanobacterium Centralia_MAG_596
GAGGCGTAAACGAAGCATTGATTTTTTTGACGAGATGCTGAAGTCTGACGATCAAGAACAACGCCCCCAAGTGGTCACTCCGAAGTGGAAGGATCGCTTCTGGTAACTTGTAGCTGATAGTAGAACGATGATGCCGCAGATCGCCACTCTCACATACCCACTGCAACCCTCATCCGACTCAAGGAGTGTTGATGAGGTGGTTCGAGAGCTCATCGAGCGTCATTTTTTTACGCAGACGGAACAATATTTGGAGCTTGCTCCGTGGCTGAACAAACGGCGTGACTACAAGTCATGTGGCAGAGTGTTCGGTTCAAGGGGTGCTGGAAAAACCAGGGCTTTGCAGGAATACAATGCCGTAGCCAATGGGCATCGCGGTCCCATGCGACGCATTAAACCGTTACGTAGCTTTTATCTCAAGAGCTTTACATCTTGGGGTACTCAAGACGTTTGCGGACGTATTTTGGAGCTTCTTAACCACGGGGCGAAGAAAGGAAAGCCCAGAGATATCCGGTTGCGAACCTGGGAAATGCTGGAAGATTTTGGGCTCGAACTTTTAATCCTTGACAATGCACATAGCGTCACGGATAAAGTACTCTTCGATCTAGTTGAGTGTTACCGCGATTTTAGGATTGCGACTGTTTTAGTCGGTCCAAACCGCGAACTAGATGATAGGCTCAAAGCGCTGGGGCTGTTTAACAACTTTAGGTGTCACTACGAATTTCAAGCCCTCTCTCCGAGACAGGTCGTGGGCGTCGTGAAGGCTTTCAAGAAGGATTTTTTAGCGTTACCGGAGTCATTAGAATTCTTCGATGGGGAAACTTTGCACGCGATTTGTGAAGCCTCTGGGGGTGACCCATCCAAACCAGATAAACCAGGCTGTAACTTCACTGTTGTTACAGAAATTCTAGTCTTAACGATCGCGCAATCCTCGAACAATGGAGTTTTGCGCTTCGATAAGCGCATTCTTCAAGAGGTTTTACTGGATTACGGTGTGGCTTTTGAACCAACAGTGGAGGAGCCAAATGGTACTGAGCCCGAAACAGTCGGATGAGCAACCCTGGTTTAAGTATGTTGAGCCGAAGGATGGAGAGAGTATTGCCAGCTTCCTATATCGGTTCCGGCAAGCAAAAGGCAATCGGATTTCGTCTCCCAGTCAATTAGGAGAAATTCTTGAGGTTGGCACAGCAATTAAACGGTGGGAAGATCTCCTTTTCGGTGGGAGAAAGCCTCAGCAGAAACAGGTGCAAGCTTTGAGCAAAGTCACGCAGGTTGAGGTTGATAGGCTCTGGCAAATGTTTCCTCCCAAAGGTCAGCGATCGCAGCCCAATACCATCCGAATCTGTGCTGCCTGTTGCCTGGAAGACCCCTATCATCGGATCGCTTGGCAACTTTACTCGACCGCAGGGTGTGAGCGTCACAGGCTCCGCCTGCTGCCACGTTGTCCGGCATGCGAAACCCCCTTCTCGGTGATTGGATTGCTAGAAGTGCCAGCATGCAAACGCTGTGGTATGCCTTTCAAAACAATGCAGAAAAGACAGAAGGCTTATTAATTGACTGTGTAGCCAATTCCATACGTCTAAAACACCACCCTTGCATTCAAGCGGCTTGCAGTAGTCGGATAGTTCTAATTTCTAGGGAAAGCATCCACAACCGTCTCTTTTCACCCTTACCTTAATTCAACCGCTCCCAAAGCAATTAGCGTAGCTTTCTGAGCTTCCGTTAGACCTACAATCCCAGTAATGTTCATTCCTTCATATGGGCGAGGTGATCTAAAAGTCCTCAAACACTTGCCAGACTCAAGATTCCAGAGTTTTGCTGTCTCATCGTAACTGCCGCTAATAAGAAGTTGGTTATCAGGACTCAACGCAACTGATGTGACGGAATTGCTATGTCCCTCTAGAGTTTTAATGTATTCACCTGTTTCTAGATCCCATAACTTAATAAACTTATCGGGGTTACTGAAAAGGGTCTGTCCCTCAGAACTTAGAATGATTAAGCCAACTTCATCAATATCTTCCCAAACTTGATAGCGATCGCCTGTAGAAATATTCCAAAATCTCAATGCTCGATCGCATCCCCCAGTAATTAAAGTCTGTCCATCACTACTAAAAACTACTGATCTCAACCCATAGGATGGTGGGGATAAATCATCATTTTTCTGAAATGTCTGCAAACAGTCTCCTGTACTGCTATCCCAGAGCTTTAAAGTTCCATCACAACTTGCACTAGCAAGCATTTTGCCATCAGGACTAAATACTACAGATTTTATGTCCTTGATGTGTCCAGATAGAGTTCTTAAGCACTCTCCGGAGTCTATATCCCAAAGCTTTACTGTTCGATCCTCGCTACTGCTTGCTAGGACAGCGGCTTCAGACGTGAAGCACATTGCAATAGCGCTAATCCAATCAGTGTGCCCCTTAAATGTTCTCAAACATTTACCAGTTATGACATCCCAGAGCTTCACGGTATTGTCCTCACTACCACTCAGTAGCGTTTTCCCATCAGGGCTAAAAATAACTGAAGTTACCCAATCGGCATGACCTTGAAACGTCTTCATACATTCTCCTGTAAGAATGTCCCACAATCTCACGTTGTTGTCGTCACTACCACTTGCCAC
>JAJPKC010000065.1 GCA_021323955.1 Oscillatoriales cyanobacterium Centralia_MAG_596
CCCCCAATTTCGGTAATGACGACATCAGGATTGGTATTTTCAGCCACCCGACGAATGCGTTCTTTGATCTCATTCGTAATGTGAGGAATTACTTGGACGGTACCGCCTTCATAGTCACCGCGCCGCTCTTTGTTTAATACAGCCTGGTAGATCGAACCAGTGGTAACGCTATTGAGCCGAGACATCGACGTATCGGTAAATCGTTCGTAGTGACCGAGGTCTAAGTCTGTTTCCGCTCCATCTTCGGTGACAAAGACCTCGCCATGCTGAAACGGGCTCATTGTCCCCGGATCAACGTTAATGTAGGGATCAAGTTTCAAGATTGAAACAGAGTAATGCCGCGACTTGAGCAACCGCCCTAGACTAGCTGCTACAATCCCCTTGCCGATGCTGGAAACTACACCGCCTGTCACGAACACAAACTTAGTCATAGCGCTGGGGAAATTGTCAGGGTTGTTATCCAGTTCATTCTGCCACAAGGATTTACCGTCGGGATGAGGGTAGTATGCTGCATTGAGTGTGCTAGGTGTAGAAATGTGTGAATCAAACCGCTGTCCAAGTACGAAAATGCCCGATCGGTGACTATGCAAAAGACTCTAATCAGTATTGGGATCGTCCTGCTAGGTTGGATTGGGGCCAGTGGCACCGCGATCGCTAAACCCGCCAAAGCACCATCATCCGGCACTGTAACCCAGTCTCAGCCTTCGGGAGCGAGCGCATTGACTGGGACATCGGGAATTGTGACGCAGCCGCAAAGATCCGGAGCCGAAGCGCTCACGCAAAAGTGGCAAATCTTTAAAGGCCCAGGAGTAGAGCTATCGTTACCAGAAAGTTACCGTGGTGGTAGTCCAAACACAACAGGGTTACAAAAGCTGATTGGTGCAATTCGATCGCTGGGAGAGGACTACGAGCAGATCGCCAGCATGGTAGAGCAAAACCCAAGTACGTTTCTGCTGATTGCCGTAGACCCAAAACCGAGTTCAACTGGGGGCGTCACGAACGTCGTAGTGAGTGCCGCAACGGTGCCAGCCACCGTTACCGTAGACGCTTACATTGATGCCGCTGTAAAGGCTCTACCGCCATTGATTCGACCCGTAGAACGCAAGACGGTGCAAGTGGGGCAAAATACCGCAGGCCGCCTGGTTACAGAGGCCAGTGTCGCATCTGATAGTCCGCAATCCGATCGATTAAAGCAGTTAATTTATGTGATCAAGCAAGGCACCACGCTGTGGACAGTGGCCTACTCTACAGGAGCCAATGACTACTCACAGCGCCTGGCGATGTTTGAACGGAGCATCAGCTCATTCAAAACGCAGAGCGCACAGCCCCTCAATACCCCATCGCCTGAGAAAAAGCCGAGTGGCTCATTGCCTACGGCAACCAAATCGCCAAAGTCGGCTTCCCCGGTCACAAAGTAGAATTTGCGATCGCCGGATCGTACTCGTTGATCGATGAGCCCGTGTGTGCAATGGTTCCGTTCGGAATTCGGTATTGTCATCGCGACCCAGTGTTTTGACTAAAACTACAGCAACCACATCAGACAACATGACGTTCGTAATTGGTTTAATCAGCGGGACATCAGTCGATGGCATCGATGCAGCACTGGTGCATATTTCTGACTCCACGCCCAATTTAACCGTTGAGCTTATCGCTGGTCTGACCTATCCCTATCCCGCAGATTTACGTGAACAGATTCTAGCGGTCTGTGAGGGAGCACCGCTTTCAGTCGAATCACTGGCAAGGTTAGACGACGCGATCGCCCATGCGTTTGCGCAAGCCGCTCTTGCCGTTCAGTCGGGGCATCCTCAAGCGGATCTCATTGGCTCTCACGGGCAGACAGTCTATCATCGACCACCGGAAACCGTGAGGAGTCAACTGCCGGGGAATCAACCGTCAGTCCTCAGCCTTGACTCGCTCGGCTACAGCCTGCAACTCGGTCGGGGAGCGGCGATCGCCCATGCCACTGGCATCACTACAGTCAGTAATTTCCGTGCGGCTGACATCGCAGCGGGTGGTCAGGGCGCACCGCTTGTGCCCGCCGTTGACCTGGCCCTGCTCACTCATCCTGACTATCATCGCTGTGTGCAAAATATCGGCGGCATTGGGAACGTTGCCTATCTGCCAGCCAGAAAGCAGCCCGCCGCAGCGAAGCCAGACAATTCAAAAGCAAGGGTACCAGCGCATACCCTCGAACCGTTGCCGCTGTCTTACGCTGCCCCCGTCGCCCCCACGCCCCTACCCCTTGGCTGGGATACGGGGCCGGGAAACGTTCTCCTCGATCTGGCTGTAAGCGACTTTTCCAATGGCACAAAGACATACGATCAGGACGGTGGGTGGGCAGCCAGTGGGACGCCCTGCCAGGAACTGGTAGACCAGTGGCTCCAGCACGATTTTTTTCAACAACCACCCCCCAAATCAACGGGACGAGAGCTGTTTGGTATGGCATATTTACAGCAGTGTTTGGCAGACGCTCGTGAGCGATCGCTCAGTCAGGCGGATGTCCTCGCCACGTTGACCGAATTAACTGTGCAATCGATCGCGCATAGCTACCGTACCTACCTGCCGCAACGCCCCGATCAGGTCTTGCTGTGCGGTGGTGGCAGTAAGAATCTATATTTGAAACAGCGGTTGCAGCGACAGTTGGAAACCATACCCGTATTAACGACTGATGCGGTTGGTCTCAATGCCGAATTCAAAGAAGCGATCGCCTTCGCCGTCCTCGCCTATTGGCGAACCCAGGGGATTCCTGGCAATCTCCCTGCGGCGACTGGTGCTGTAGAAGCCGTGCTTTTAGGGGAAATCAACCAGGTGAGCAGAAAGGGTGCGTGATAGCATGAATTACCACACATACCAGCATCGCAAGACGCAATCAAAGCAAGGGATGGCACTGTGGCTCACACCTTTTTAATGGAGGCAGGACGCTGGACACTTCAGGGTAACTGGCTGGAACGCAACGGTATGCCCATTAGCGTGGTCGGCAAGACACTCGTTGGCTGGAGTCGGGATGACTGGTTTACGATGGTGACCAAGCTGGTATTCCCAGGGACCGATCGCGAAGAAATCTCCTTTCAATATCGGGGACGTCTGGACGCGGGAGAACGTCAATATACGTTTGTACTGCAACACAGCCTGTTAGGACGGGTTGAAGGGGAAGGATGGGTTGCCCAAGAGTCAATTGTGCAACGTTATTGGGTACTGGGCGATCGCCAACGGCGCAGTGGCTTTGAGACGCTCTACCGGATGGACAACAACAAGTACTACCTTTCCAGCGGCATCATGGCAGGGCATTACCTGACCAGCACCATGGAAGCAACCCTGGAGCGACATCCTGAATAGCACGATTGCTGGTTTCTGGTAGCTTAAAACATTGGCTTGAAAGGCGTGTGAGGGCTGTTACCCCCAGTCATGTTTCATTATCAGGAGACTGAACCAGCGTCCTTTCTTTGTGGGGGCTCTACTCAATCGTACAGGCGCACCTAAAACCAAATTACGCGATGTGACTCAGATCGCTAAAATAGCTTTACGGGTTGTGTTCTCAATGTGTGGTTAGTTTCTCGGCAGGGGTGTTACGCATAACGTTCCTATGAGTGCAACCAACATCTTTGAAACACAGTCGGTTCACGGGATTACTGGCTAATAAACGGGATTACTAATTGAAGTAGTCGCAAGCGTCGGATGGAGAGCATCGTTGTTTAGTCTGGTCAGTCCTTTAACCTTAATTGTTTGTAAACCATCCTTGACTAGCCGCTAGACCATACGGCATCTGAGATTATCGGGTTAGGGATTGCCCCCCCACGTGAGATATGACAGCAGATCCCAACTTTGGACGTTTACTTGCGAACCGTTATCGGCTCGCAGAACTGATCGGTAGAGGCGCAATGGGTCGAGTCTACCGAGCAGAGGATACGCTGCTGGGAGGGATTATTGCAGTCAAATTTCTGTCGCAGACGTTGTTAAACCCCAAAATGCGCGATCGCTTCAAAAGTGAAGCGCGCACCTGCGCTCAACTGGGTCGCAAAAGCATTCACATCGTCAAAGTGACGGATTACGGCGTGAATGAGGATGATGTCCCCTTCTACGTCATGGAGTACTTGCAGGGCGAAAGCCTGAGCGAAATTATCAGCACGCAGCCAATTCCCCTACCAAGATTCCTGGCGCTCTCCCGTCAAATTGCGCTGGGGTTACAGTGTGCCCACCAGGGCATTATGATTGACGGCAGCCTATACCCCATCATTCATCGTGATATTAAACCCAGCAATATTCTCGTCAGCCAGGACTCTAGCCTGGTTGAGCTGGTCAGAATTCTAGACTTTGGTATTTCCAAACTGCTGCAAGCAGACAGCGGCCAGACCAATTCCTACATGGGCACCCTGGCATACTCTTCACCAGAGCAAATGGAAGGTCGTGAATTGGATGCACGCTCTGACATTTACAGCCTGGGCGTCATGATGTATGAGATGCTGACAGGCAAGATGCCGCTCCACGTTGAAACCCATGCCTTCGGTGCCTGGTATAGAGCCCATCACTCGCAGCCTCCACGCTCATTTGAGGCTGTCGATCCGAGCCTGAGGCTGCCAAAAGCGCTCGAAAATCTGGTCATGAGCTGTCTGGCAAAGTCACCCAACGATCGCCCCCAGTCGATTGCCGACGTCCTGCGAGCGTTAGAGCCTTTAGAACAGCGATATAACGACAGCCGCCGGGTCGCCGATGACCTTGACAAGATCCTCAAGAGCAAACCGCTGTTACGCAATCTGCCCAAACCCACGATCGATCCACTGCCGCTTGAGAATGAGATCTGCAAGCTAGCAACCTGGCCCAAAGACAAGCCAACCGCCCAGATCGTTTTTGCACAGACGTTGACGACCAGTAAGAACACCCTGCCAGCCGTCTGGGTCATGCTACCGCAGCAGGAAATCCAGAACTTTCAGGTATACAAGCTCTACAACCGAATTTATAAAAATTTCCTTTGCACGATGTCCCCCCATCCAATGCTGCTATGGATTACAGGGCTTTACAATCAGCTCCGCGGCCAGGAGCAAGGCCCACGCTGGTTACTTGCATACCTGGATCTAAAGACAGCGTCTGGTCAGGAAATGATCCGTTTGTTGGGCGAGAAAGGAGAGTATCAAGTGCTGCTCTTTGCGCTGGAGCAGCCTGAAGTCTGTGCTCACGCCATGACGATCAGTGTTAACCAGTCGCAGCGATTACAGCTCCAGGAGTGGAGCATTACCAGTCAGTCGTGGCGATCGATCGGGCAACCGACTCTAAGCAAAAACCTGTTAAAGACAGAATTTGACAAGCTAAAGCCACGCGTTACAGCCGATATGGAGAATAGCTCTAACGGGTCATCCCTCGGCAACCAGAACTGAAGCGAGCTGGCACAAGGAGATCGTGCCCATTCGTCGTGGTCTACCAGAGGTACAAGAAGACATCAACACAGATAAATAGCCAGATCGCAATCAACAGGCAAGAAATTTTAGAGCAGAACAAATAAGGTTGGAGATGCGATCAGGATAATGGCGATCGCCAGTAAGCATCAATACGTTGAATCAATAGCGCGCTAAGCATTTCAGTTTTCGACGTAACCGTTACGTAGTGGCGGTTGACGCCCCATCATCCCCAGCTTCCTTCCCTCACGCGTGAAAAAAAGCAAGAGACAGAGGTCGCCCACTGCAATCATGAGCGTTATTGGAATTGAGGCCCAGATTCCAATCCCCACTGGTGCTTCAAGAAGTGCTTGTACATATTTTCGCGGAGCACCATCTGCTCGTAGAGCTTAACCAGGAAATCTTGAGCCTGCTCACGGCTCATATTCTGCACTTGGGACTCAAAGGAACGGATGCTGAATTGCTGCTCCAAAGACAGCTCGGCAGGTTGGTTCATATTCGACTCCAGTTTGAGAGTTTGAGAGAGTGTATTTGTGCCGTCCAGACTGGCTTTTCAGACCAAGGTGGACTAACTGATGGTGACCGATTTTACCTATGGTTCCCCAAACGTAAAATCCATCAACCACCCTGTATTACAGAATATAACAACTGTTTGACAAAATGCCCATACCCCTCATGGGGTAATCTCTGAAATTCGCACCTACACCGGAAGACATTGGCTTTACTTCAACCGGGTTCTATCGACTACAACTTTTGGTATTTGAGGCGTCCACTCCTAAAACGAGACTTCACTGTTCACACTCGTACGCGACGGAAAGGTAACGTCACTTTAATCGGTCGCTGCCCTACGGGAAGGGCGGCATAGCGGTTCTTATCCTCATGAACTACACCCAATAACCGTTCGGCTGAATACCGTTCGGCTGAGCACACCCGTCAAAGCCCGTACCCAACACCCAGTCCCCACAATCTGCACCTCACTTACTAGAGAAAGGCAATATCAAATTCTGAGTAGCCTCCCAAACTGATTCAGATTTATCTGTAGTCCAAGCAACGTTCTGTCTTGGAGGAGGGCTGACCCGCAGAGTCGCCATCGGCAAAAACGGTGGATAGCTAATGGGGCAAACACTAAATCTGAAGCGGCTTTTGACCCACTGCTGCTGCGGGCGATAGGACGATCGCAATCCAAGCATCTACCACACTCAAACGTCTGCGATTTTAATACCCGATAAAAAAAGTCGGGTATGTTTGACGGGTATTGTAGCCCGTGTTACTATCAATCGAGTTTGATATTTAAACGTGTGCAGTGCTGTCACCAACGAGACTCTGAAACTATGACTCAGACCACCCAACTACAAACCAAGTCGGCTGCGACCTTTCGTGCACTCAAGTGTAAAGAGTGTGGTGAAGAGTACGAACTGAAAGCCATGCACGTATGCGAGTTTTGCTTTGGTCCGTTGGAAGTTGCGTATGACTACAGCGCGCTGCGTCGAACAGTGACACGGGAAAGTATTCAAGCGGGACCGCATTCGATCTGGCGTTATCGTCCATTTCTCCCTGTGGCGACCGAGCAGCCGATCGATGTCGGTACGGGGTTGACGCCATTAGTGCGGGCCAACCGTCTCGCTCGTCGTTTGGGGCTGAATAAGCTCTACATCAAAAACGATGCTGTCAATATGCCCACCCTGAGCTTTAAGGATCGGGTGGTGTCGGTAGCCTTAACGCGGGCTCGCGAGCTGGGGTTTTCCACCGTATCTTGTGCCAGTACGGGTAATCTGGCGAATTCAACCGCTGCGATCGCGGCTCATGCAGGGCTAGACTGCTGCGTATTTATTCCTGCCGATTTGGAAGCAGGCAAGGTGATGGGCACTCTGATCTACAGCCCAACCGTAATGGCGGTGCAGGGTAATTATGATCAGGTCAATCGGCTCTGCTCTGAAGTTGCCAACACTCACGGCTGGGGCTTTGTGAATATCAACCTGCGTCCTTACTACTCGGAAGGCTCCAAAACCCTTGGGTTTGAGGTTGCTGAGCAGCTCGGCTGGCAGTTACCCGACCATATCGTGGCACCGCTGGCGTCTGGATCGCTTTTCACCAAGATTTACAAGGGCTTCCAGGAATTCGTGGAAGTGGGGCTGGTTGACGACAAGCCAGTTCGCTTCAGTGGCGCTCAGGCAGAAGGCTGCTCGCCGATCGCGCAGGCCTATCGTGAGGGCCGGGATTTTGTGACGCCTGTGAAGCCTAACACCATCGCCAAGTCGATCGCGATTGGCAACCCGGCGGATGGGGTGTACGCGATCGATATTGCCCGGAAAACCAATGGCAACATCGAATCGGTGAATGATGCCGAGATCATTGCTGGCATCAAGCTATTGGCCGAAACCGAAGGCATCTTTACGGAAACCGCAGGCGGCACGACGATCGCCGTACTACAAAAGTTAGTGGAAGCAGGCAAAATCGACCCGGATGAAACAACTGTTGTCTACATCACAGGCAACGGGTTGAAAACTCAGGAAGCTGTACAAGGATACGTGGGTGAACCGCTCACGATCGAGCCGAAGCTCGACAGCTTTGAACGGGCGCTAGAGCGTTCTCGGACACTAGAACGTCTAGAGTGGCAGCAAGTCTCTGTTTAAGGCTGAAGGCGAAAGGCGAAAGGTGCAAAAACAGCGTTTCTTTCCTGCCTCGATCCAATTTCATCCTTCATCACTCATCCTTTATCGTTTCAATTCATGGCCATCAAAGTTCTCATCCCCACCCCCCTACAAAAACTCACCAACGATCGGGCAACGGTTGAATGTCAGGGCGATACAGTTGCTGATTTGTTAGAGTCTCTAGAAACTAGTTGCCCCGGTATTAAAGCCCGTTTGTGTGATGACAAAGGCGAACTCCGCCGCTTCGTCAACTTCTACGTTAATAGTGAAGATATTCGCTTTTTGGACGGGGCTAATACGCCGCTGAAAGATGGCGATGAGGTCAGCATCATCCCGGCGATCGCCGGCGGTTAATCGACCTGAAGTAGCAATTCTTTAATCTGTGTGATTTCGCGAACCAGCATTTCTGATTCGCGAAATTTTGGTTGGTGCCTGTCAGAATCTATTTTGGTTGGTGCCTGTCAGAATCTCGTCAATAAAATTGCCAACCATTGGTGCTGTCGAGGGTTGCCAGAAAAGTGTCCGGCCCAATACTAACGCTCTCCGTTTTGCAGGATGGGTTCGCCGTTTGCCGGTTGCAACCAAACGAGCCGATCCCGGCCTGGAGTTTGCAGGGGTTTTTCTCGATTACGCGAACAGAGGATGAGGTATCGATCGTCTGCCCCCAGGCCTATGTCCCATTGGACTTGCAGGACAGAGCATTTGAGGGTGAGTGGCGCTGTCTCAAGGTCAGTGGCCCGCTAGATTTTGCGATGACTGGCGTTCTGTCGGCGATCGCAAGCCCACTGGCAGCAGCGAACATCAGCCTGTTCGCGATCTCAACCTATGAGACAGACTACGTACTGGTGAAACAGCAGAATTTAGCCAGCGCCATTCAGGCATTGTCACTGGCTGGCCATCGGATCATTGGCGGGTAGACCGCTGACACGGCTTCCTGATTGAAGCTCTGCTGTACTTTTTTCAACAAGCTATCGCGGTTTTGACGGGCATCCGCATTGTTGGGGTTGATTTTAAGCGTTTTATCGAATGCCGCGATCGCCTCTTGATAGCGCTTTAGATTCATCAACGCGACTCCACGGTTAAACCAGGCGTCTTCGTTTTCCGACTGAATAGCGATTGCCTGATCGTAGGACTTAACGGCCTCCTGATAGCGCTTCAGGTCAAACTGAGCATTGCCACGATTGAGCCAACCATCGGCACGACTGGGTTCAAGCTTGACCACCTGATCGTAGGACGCAAGGGCTTCCTGATAGCGCTGGAGTCGTGAAAGGGCAATACCCCGGTTATACCAGGCGCTACTGTAGGTTGGTCGCAGACGAACGGCCTTGTCATAGGCAGTAATGGCCTCCTGATAGCGACGGAGCCGACCGAGCGTAACGCCCCGGTTGTACCAGACATTGGCATCCTTGGCGTCCAGCGCCAGCGCTTTGTCATACGCGGTCAGCGCTGCTTGTGGCTGCTTCGAATCATCCAGTGCGTTGCCCATCCCGACCCAGGCAGCCACCGATCGCGGGTTTAGTTCAGTCGCCTTTTTGTAAGCCGTGATCGCGTCGTCATAGCGCTCCAGGTAATAGAGGGATGTCCCTTTTCCAATCCAGGCCTCCAGGTTTTTTGAGTCAGCGTCTATAACCTGTTGAAATAGCGTGAGAGCCTGATCGGGCTTACCAGCATCCAGAAAGGCATTGGCTTCTTTGAGCCAGCGCGCACTATCGGCTGCTTGCGCCTGCATGGATGGGTTGATGACCAGCACTTGCACAGCCGGAGCCGTCTGGCGCGTTTGAGTAGCTTGTGCAGTGGGGACAAAGAGAGGGGAAGCCACGCTTGCCAGTAGCGTCATCAAAGCAGTCAGTCCAGCAGATTGAAATTGCATGAATGAAATCCTCAATAAATGCGTTTGTAGACGTATCTGTCTGGAGCCGGGGAACCTATGCGAAGTTCAAACCACTGCTTGATGGATGATTGCTCACAAAAAATGTCAGCCCTCCCCCCCCAGTTACACCACGACAAATCTGGTATAAATTGCTTCTACAAGATTAATCCACCCTTATCGCTACCTGCCAGTGGTGAGATCGTCCGTTGTTTCTCGCCGTCGTGCGGTCGGATCGCGGTGTAGGTGCTATTCTCAATAGGTTGATTTTGATCGCCACCGCAGTCTGCTACAAAAATTTGCAATCAAAAGCGCAAAATCTTCGCGGTATCGCGCTGGCTGAGCAGAATTGCCGCGATCGCATTACGGTTGTCACCGCATGAAAGTTGCCACGTGGAACGTTAATTCAATTCGCACGCGTCTGGAGCACGTTGTTAACTGGCTGCAAGCGCATCCGGTTGACGTTTTGTGTTTGCAGGAAACGAAGGTCGTTGATGACGGCTTTCCCCAACAGCCATTTATCGAGCTTGGCTATCAGGTCTACATCTCCGGCCAGAAAAGTTACAACGGGGTAGCGATGCTCAGCCGCAAGCCCCTGACTGAGGTGAGCTGCGGATTTGCGCCGCTTTTGGGCGATCGTGTGATCGACCTGGACGAGCAAAAGCGAGTCATTACAGGCATTTTTGACAACATTCGTATTATTAACCTTTACGTCCCGAATGGTTCTTCTGTTGGCAGCGAAAAATATAGTTACAAGCTGCGCTGGCTCGCAGCGTTACGCGAATATTTAGTAACGCTAATTGCCCACGCCTCAAGCCCTGAGCCTCAAGCCCTACTGATCTGCGGCGACTTCAATATTGCGTTGGCAGACATCGATATTCATGACCCGACGGGTCGTGAAAAGATGGTAATGGCGACTGATCTAGAGCGGCAAGCGCTACAAGCCGTGTTAGACCTGGGGCTGCAAGACGCGTTTCGCAAATTTACGTCAGAGGGGGGTAACTTTAGCTGGTGGGACTACCGTGCGGCGGCCTTCCGGCGCAATCTTGGCTGGCGGATTGATCATATTTATCTGTCGCCAGACCTGTACGCGCGCGCGATCGCCTGTGCTATTGATGCAGAACCCCGCAAACTGGAGCAACCGAGCGACCATGCGCCCGTATTAGTCGATCTTTAAAGCAATGGGGAAGAACAGTCATGGGCGTTGACGATTCGATCGAACGGTAGGGAAGCAATTCGTTACCATCAAAGGTAGCTAACCACTAACCACTCATCCCAACCACTGATTATGTTCTTAGTCACTGGAGCAACTGGAGGTCTCGGTCGTCGGGTAATCCGACTGCTGCGAGAGCGAGATTTACCTGTGCGATCGCTGGTTCGCCTCAACGCTCGCTATGCGGAGTTGGAAAGCCGTGGCGTTGATATTTTAATTGGCGATTTGCGGCAAGAGCGAGACCTTCAGCGGGCCGTTCAGGGCGTACAGTATGTCATTAGTGCCCACGGCTCACGGGAAGCCGCGACGGGCAATGCCGAGACGATCGACTATCGGGCAAATATTGAATTAATTGATCAAGCGAAAGCAGCCGGTGTCCAGCATTTTGTGTTCATTTCAATGCTGGGAGTCGATCGTGGCTACGATGATGCGCCCGTCTTTAAAGCGAAATGGGAAGTGGAGAAATATCTGCAAGCCAGTGGGCTAAATTACACCATTTTGCGCCCATCTGGTTTTGCGTCCAACTTGTTGCCCCTGGCCGAACAATTTCGCCAGACGGGGATTTACCTGTTGGTGGGCGATCCGCTCAGCCGCACGTCGATCGTCAGCACCGACGACCTGGCCCGTGTTGCGGTTGATTCTGTCTCTGTTGAAGGTGCACGCAACCAGATTTTTGCGGTGGGTGGGCCGGAGATTCTGAAGCGTGAAGATATTCCCCGCATTTTTAGCCGGATCTTTAATCGCGAACCATTTCTGCTCAACCCACCACTCTTAGCGCTGGATGGACTCAGAAGCGCGATCGGTCTGTTTAACCCAAATTTGCGCTCCAGTCTGGGGACATTGCGCACACTATTAGCGAATGAGTTTTTTACCACTCCTGCTGAAACAGCGCGTCTGGAAACCACGTACAATTTCAAGCTGGAAACGCTGGAGACTTTTTTAAGGCGGTATTTGGGTGTGTAGCCAGAGGCGCTCAGAATGGTGCAGCGCTGTATAACAGCAGTTTGACGGCAATTTGGCTGCCGTGCGATCGCCGTCTACAACGCTGCTCCTTCAGTGGTCAGTCTCTACAAGGTTGCATCGGCGGTGAGTAGGTTCGTGAGTTGGGCCGGTGTGAGTTTAGGGTTAGCACTCAGGAGGAGCGCCGCAACGCCCGACACGTGGGGGGCGGCCATTGACGTACCGCTGTAGGTCTGATACGTATTGTTTGGCGTTGTAGAGAGAATATCTACGCCTGGCGCTACAACGTAATTGAGAGGGGCTGCCCCCGCGCGATCGGAAAAGGTAGCCAGCGTTCGATTAATATCAACCGCTCCAACGGCGATGCCCCACCGATTAGCCAGATTGCCCGGAAACGTAGGGCTGATGCCCCCATCGTTCCCGGCGGCCATGACCACAAGCGCGCCTTTGGCCGTAGCATACTGCACCGCATCCGCGATCGCGGTAGACTGACTGCCGCCCAGGCTGAGATTAATCACATTAGCGCCATTATCAGCGGCATAGCGAATGCCTGCTGCCACGTCAGCACTGCTACCACTGTCCGGGCCAATCACCCGTACGGGCATAATCTTGGCATTGTAGGCAACGCCGGTCACGCCAAAGCCGTTTTGTTCAGCCGCGATCGTGCCGGCCACATGGGTTCCATGTCCGACCGTATCAGTGGGTGTATTGTCTCGATCGACAAAATCCCACCCGTGCACATCATCGACAAACCCATTGTGGTCATCATCAATGCCATTACCAGGAATTTCGCCGGGATTCGTCCAGATATTGTCTTTAAGATCGGGGTGCGTACTGTCAACTCCGGTATCGACGACAGCCACGACCACACCCTGCCCAGTATAGCCCTGGGCCCAAGCCGCCGGAGCATTTACCAGATTCAGATCCCAGGCATTGCTGATGCTACTGGCCGTCGCGACGGGTGAAGATGGGTTCTGCCCGATCGCGCCCGCGATCGCGTTGCTGGCATTCACCAAACCATAACCATAGCTAGGGTCGTAATGAGCAGGCAGGGCCAGTGGCGTGGTTGAAAGACTTAAGGTATAAGTCGTGTCGCCGCTGTATTGGTAGACGTGGACGTAGTAGGTTCCCGGGACTAGGCCGGTCGCGATCGCTTCTGCCTCGGTGCGTGGACGAGCCGAACTGGCGATCACCTCATTGGGATCAACGACCCCGTTACCGTTGGCATCGCGGATAAGTTGGAGGTCAGCATCGGCAGACAGGTTGCTCAAAGACAGGCTGAGATCACTAGTCGTAGCCAGCGTAAAGCGGTAATAGTTATCCGTCGCGCTGCTGCCGACAAAATCATTAATGGTCTGCACGCCGCTTGACCCATCAAGGGGATGAGCCGTTGCTAGCGTGTGTCCGTCCCCAGCAGCGGTTGTCGTTATGGCCTGGGAGAAAATACTGTGCTTAGACTTGTGTTGCCTATCGTCAACATGGACAGAAGCCGTACCTGGGTCAACCGATTGCACCACACGCAAAGTTCGAACCAGAGCAGCCCACCTGGAGTCCGAATGATGTTGGCTGGCAGAGACTGAGCGGTGACTGGCAATCGCCTTGTCTGGTATGGGAGGCGACTGGCTCACGTTTGAAACCGCTGATTTGGCGCTACGAGCATCCGACGCGCTAAACCAAGACTTCACTGGAGTGGAACGGCTGCTACCAGCCATTTGAGTCAGCAATTCATGCCAGTCGTAGCGGTCAAATGCAGTGATGAAGCCTGGTTTGGTGACAGTATTGAACTTAAGCGATGAGCGGTTAGATAAGGAGTCGAAATGTTTGGTTGAGTCAGACAGCATAACCGGATCCTGTTATTTCAAACAATGCATGCAGAAGCAAGAATGGCAACGGTAGATGCTTCAGTGCAGGAAATTACGCCAATCAAACAACAGGGTCAATATCTGCATGACTATCGCTGAAAACAGGCCCCCCTTTATCTGTCTAAAGGACTAGATTCGCTGCGTATAGTGCCTGGGCCAGCAACACCGCCGCGATCGCCCCAATCAGCGTGTTGATAATGTTGACGACTTCATTAGTCAACCAGGTAAAACGATTCTGCAGGGTCGCGCCAATCACGCTCTCCAGATTTGTCCCGATAAAGGCTGCGACACCACATACAACAACCTGCCAGAGCGGTATCAAGCCTACGCCCCAGCCGACCAGCGCGATCGCGATCGACGCCACCACTCCCGCCAGTGTCCCTTCCAGACTGACAGCACCCTCTGTCCCGCGCGGCACGGGTTTCAACGTTGTAATGAGAAACGTTCGCTGACCGTACGCTTTGCCAATTTCGCTCGCGCACGTGTCGGCTAGCTTAGTGCTGAAACTGGCGACATAGCCAAGGAGACATAGCGGCACGATCCAGTTACTCGCGGCGGCGGAAACAACCAGTGGCACCACCAGGCTCCCGATCGCGCACAAGGCTCCGGTCAACGCTGACCCCCACACATTTTCTGGGCCACGTGCGCCCGATCGCTTTTCGGCAATACCGGCGGCCTCTTTTTGGGCCATTCCCACACGTGTTATCGCCGAACCGACCAGAAAGTAGAACGTAACAACGGCATACCCCCGCCAGTCCAGCGCTAGCCACACCAGTACACCTAGAATCCAGGCGTGCACGATACCCGCAGGCGTCAGCAACTTTTTCGGCGCAAACCATACAATTGCCAGCAAAACCGTATTCAAGACAACTGCAACCAGGAGGGATGACAGCCAGGATGAAGAGTCGAGAACTGTCAGAAGCAAGAAAACCGAAGAGAGGTGTAGCAGCATTGGCCGGAGTTCCAGAAGCGCAACATCCTTATTGTCACATCCGCGATCGCCCTGGGGAATGGTAGCGTTTGAATGTAGGCATCAACGCTTTACAGGGTGCCGACGTCCCCCATTTCCCCATCGTCCTTAACCCATGCCGCCCCTGTTTCACCTCTCGTTTCCAGTCGCGAACATTCCACAGACGAAAGCATTCTACGCCGATGGCTTGGGCTGCGGTGTTGGACGGGAAAACCCGGAGTCTGTCATCCTCGATCTCTATAGACATCAGCTTGTAGCCCATGTGGTGCGAGAGCCCCTCACACCGCAGAAGGGTATTTATCCGCGGCATTTTGGGTTGATTTTCACCACGGAATCCGAGTGGGAAGCGTTGCTAGAAAGAGCCCAGCACCACAATCTGACCTTCTATCAGCAGGCCAAACATCGCTTTTCCGGTTCACCCCTCGAACACCGCACATTCTTTCTGCAAGATCCGTTTCATAATTTGATGGAATTTAAGTTCTATCGCGATCCCGCCGCGATCTTTGGCAGCCGCGAGTTTACGCAGATCGGTGACATGGTTGAAGGGTAGAACGGCTAATTTCCCTGTGGGAATCGTTTTGCATCCGGTCGTTGCGGCGTCGCTGATCATGGCCAACACAGATAATCACCACATGGTCAGAGCGGATCGATCCCTGTCAATTCGGTGCGGCTCTGGAATAATACAGATAGTGGGCGATCGGCCTGACGCCAGTAATCAACGGTCGATCGCAGGATATCGAGAGCAATTTGCCAGTCGGAAGGTGCGTGCTGGGCAAAGTTTTCCGGTTGGTCGTAGAGAATGATCGCGCGATCACCGGTCAACCAGTCCTGATCGGTGAGCAGGTCTTGCAACGCATCCCAGTTGTGACCAAAGTAGTCTGGAAACGCCATCGCCTGGGCGATCGACTGGAGAAAGTCGGCTTTGCTGGCGATCGTTCGACCATCAATATAAACCAGTTGTGTCTGGTGCGTCTCAGCCAAAGACGTGAGTGTTGCCATACTGACAGGAGTTGTAAGCCTGTAGAGTCCCGGACGGTCCTCACCCTCAAAGAGTGCGATTAAATTATCCATTTACTTCACCCTCACAAAGCTGGAGTAGTGGTTGTTGGTGTAGTAGATCTCGCCAGCTTGCCCGGTAATAATGCGTCGTGCACCTCGATCCCGCACACGGGGCGTTTTCACCGTGTACTCTCGGTAATAGCCCGGCTGAGCCTGGGGAAGCCGTCGCTCACGGTTGGAGAAAACGCTGCCGTCTTTGGGGTACGGATACGGCCCCCCTTGCTTGATTAACCGAATCGTCGATCGCGCTTCGGGCGGTAATTGATTGACTGTGACAGTCGGGATCGGTGCTGCGACCCGGGCCACGATCGCGCTGGCAGGGCGGATATTGGATTCTACCTGCGCCTGCACTGTGCGTCCAGACAGCCAGACAGCCAACACCAGCACGGTCAAACATAGACTCACAAACCGGAGCAGGCGTCTGGAGAGACGGGAATTAAACCGCATGGCCTAATAAATCAGGGTTCAAGGCTTACTACTACTAGAATACGCCAGCGCTCAGTATGCCCCCTACCAGTAGCGCGCATCTTCTGCTACAGCGTAATGTCAGCAATACCGACCGCGATCGCGGCGCACCCGGCCACCACAAACCCAGCGATCCAGTGGCGTACTGGCAACGTACGCCCAAACGGGTCGTCTCCAGCCGCGCTGGTGCTGTGCGTGACTGGCACTGTGAAGTACAGGCGCGATCGCTACAGATAATAGCGAACCGTCGTCACAATGCGGCTTTGCTGGGTTCGCAAAGCCGGCTTCAGAAACAGGGTCGTCTGGTTGTGCAGCAGATTTTCCCACCAGCGTTTGGTGACAAAGGCGGGAATGATGATGGTTGAAAGGACACCGGGGTGTTGCCTCTCGTATTGATCGACAAAATCGACGATCGGAGACACCACGGAGCGATACGCCGAATCAAGAATCACCAGCGGAATATCAGACTCCAGTTCCTGCCAGCGTTTTTGCAGCTTGTCTCGGTCTGTTGACCCAATATCAACGTGAATCGCCACGACCTCATCGCCAATGCTGCGAGCATAGTCCAGTGCCTCTACCGTCCCCCGGTGAAGCTGTCCGACCACCACGATCGCCGGATGGGTAACCACCATCCCTTTTGGCCGAGGAATATAACTTCTGGGCGCGAGTTCCTGAATGCTCAAGCGATCCGCCACAAACTCATAATGGCGACGGATACGTAGAAATAGATAGACCAACATCGGAATGGCAAAGACAACCACCCAGGCACCCAGGGCAAATTTTGTCCAGATGACGACTGTTAGCACGATCGCCGTGGCGATCGCGCCCACCCCATTCATCACGGCGCTGCTACGCCATCCAGCACATTTGATCTCCAGCCAATGGCGTACCATACCGGCCTGAGACAACGTAAAAGAGGTAAAAACGCCGACGGCATACAAGGGAATGATGGCGGTTGTGTTGCCTCGAAATACAATAATCAGCGCCGCCGCACACAAGCTCAGCAGCAAGATACCGTTGGAATAGACCAGGCGATCGCCCAACAACGATAGCTGACGTGGCAAGAAGCCATCCCGCGCCAGAAAGTAACAGAGCCGGGGAAAATCGGCATAGCTCGTGTTTGCCGCCAGCAGCAGAATTGCCGGCGTGGCAAATAGCAGCACAAAGTAATAGAACGGCCCTGTCCCTAAAATCTGCCGTCCCAAAATCGAGAGGACAGTCTCTTGCTCACTCGGAACTACATGATAAATATGCGCCAAGTAGGTGATCCCTAAGAACATTGCGCCTAGAATCACGCCCAAATACATCAATGTTTTGCGTGCATTCACCCATTCTGGTTCCTTAAACACCAGCACCCCGTCCGAAATCGCTTCAACACCAGTTAGGGCTGTACAGCCTGCTGCAAACGCCCGCAAGACGAGAAATATACTGATTGATTCAGTGGTGGTGTGAACTGCTTCGGCAGATGTTGCTGGAGTGATATGACCCGTTAACTGGTTAAACAAACCAATGGCAATCATGGCAAAAATGCTGGCAATGAAGGCATAGGTAGGAACCATAAAGATCCGGCCCGACTCCTTCACGCCGCGCAGGTTAGCGACCATCAGTAGAAACACAAATAGCAGGCACAAATCGACCGTGTAAGGACGCAATCCCGGCACTGCCGAGGTCAGGTTGTCGATACCAGCCGAGACGCTCACAGCAACCGTCAAAATGTAGTCGATCATGAGCGATCCACCAGCAATCAGCCCTGGATAAAGCCCCAGATTGCGACGGGCAACAATGTAAGAGCCGCCGCCTTTTGGATAAGCTCGAATCGTTTGGCGGTAAGACAGAATGACGATCCCTAACAGCGCAATAATTGCGATCGCGATCGGCTGTGACCACCCTAAAACACTGGGTGCGGTTCCAGCGACCATTAAAACGAGCAACGCTTCTTGTGTTGCATACGCTACAGATGAGAGTGCATCAGAGGACAGGACAGCTAGCGCAGCCGCTTTGGTTAAACGCTCCTCTGCATGAGCGCTGGTCGGGAGGCTGCGTCCAATAATGAGCTGCTTAATCTGTGACAAGCTCATAGTGTTAGTTCACTTGTAAAAGAATGGGGAATTTGGTCGAAAACGATATGAAATGATCCGCAATAACATCATCAATGCACAGGAAGTATAGAAATCCAGAAGCCATAAAGTCAGAAGATCCAGACATAATCATGCAAACTTCCTGACTCTGATTTCTAGCTTCAGTCAGGGAACCCAACCGCAAATGAACTGTTAGTAAGCGTATCCTCCTTTTGATGATCTTGATAGCGCTCAACCTCAAGAATTTTATAAAGGCGATCGAAGGGCGGTAGCGATCGCGTTAACCCAACTCGGCTTCGCACCTTGCCGACAGAGTAATTACAGGTCGGCAGCGGTGGCCGAAATCGGTTCTCAGCCCTGCGGCTGAAGTTGCGCGGCCCCGGGCAGTGACCACCCCAACATCTGTGTCAAAATGAAAGTCACCCAATGTACGCGAGCAGAAAATTTCGTGATTGAGGTTGAAGTTCACCAACAGCTCCGCGCTTTCCTGAGAGAGCAAGGAAAACCCTACTGGTCACACCATTTAACAATGGCGAGGCTGGTAGCGCGTGCTTTGCGGTTAGGGCGCAGCGCATTGATGCAGACTGATGCCCTCTCGCGCTACCACGGACGCTACAGGCTCAGCTATTTGGTATCGATTCTCATGTGGCCCGGCCCGGTAGTGTTGGTTGCGACGGAAGCAGTGCAGCAACGTCTACTGATGGTAGAAATTCCACAGTTGCGCGCCTGCGTTCAAACCACAAAAGCAATTCGTACGGGCGATCGCATTCCAGGGTCGGACTTTCAAGGCCTGTTGCTCACGACCCCAGACTCCTGGCTGCGCGATCGACTGCATCAGCAGGGACGATTTCCAGACGGCATCCCCACGATTTTTGATGGCGTTGATGACCTAGAATCATGGGCATTTGCCCAACTCACCACCGATATTCAGCCCAACCATTGGGATGAATTGATGCTGGCCTGTCCCGGCCATACGGATATGATTCGCGACGCCCGTGTCCAGCTCACTAAGTCGATCTTTCAACGTCCGGCGAATCCCTACGAGTGCTGCCTTCTAGAGCCGTTTGAGTACAAGGTTCTCACAGCCCTGTTTGAGGATCTCCAGCGGCCCGAAACACTTTCAGCATCAGTGATCCCTGCAAACTGGCGTGAGTTTGAGGCCGCCTTTCACATGGATAATCGGCTGCTGTGGGCTGAGATTTCGCGCCCTCAGGGGCAGTTCTCCCTCCATTGTGGGCCTGTAGAAGTGGCCACCGCACTGGCCCCGATCTGGTTACAGCAGTCAACTGTGCTGATTGGTGGGGCGCTTGATGTGGATGCCGAAGCGCTTGTTTATCGTCAACGTTTGGGGCTAGATGATCTGACCTGTCTAAAGTTCTCGCCCGATCGTCAGGATGAACTTATTCAGCTTTACGTACCAGAGCGTCTGCCGATGCCAAATACACCGGAGTTTCAGTGGGCGCTGATGCGGGAGATGCACTCTCTTCTCAGCATCAGCTCTGGTGTCCAAGGGTTAACGGTTCTGCTCGTCGATGATGTTCCCCTTAAAGCACAGGTCGGTTCGGTTTTAGCATCCGAGTTTGGTTCCCGTGTGCAGGTTGAACGCACCTGCCTGGATGACAATGGCATTCTGGTCGCTGGCTGGGAGTTTTGGCGTCAACATCAGACTGTGCTGCCTGCTCCCCACTTGCTTGCGATCGCGACTCTGCCCATTCCGTCGCTGGAGAACCCTCTGGTTGCCGGACGGGTTGCCTACTACAAACAGCTCCGCCAGGATTGGTTTCGTCTCTATCTTC
>JAJPKC010000183.1 GCA_021323955.1 Oscillatoriales cyanobacterium Centralia_MAG_596
AAACGCTACTGCGGCGAAGATAGTTGGGGGGTAGCTCCCTGCAAAAATAGCACGGTGCCAGGTTAATCTTCATCCGCCCTGCTCTCCGCTAGGAATGCAGGGCGGTTCAATTTATGGTTTCAATGTCGGTTTTCTGCGGAAGGGTAGTATGGCTATCAAGTAATCAGTTGTGGCTCAGATGTTAGAGGGAGTTGAAGCGGATCATAACCAAGCTGGTGAGTAATTCTCTCTCTGGCTAATGCACGATACTCCCAGAAATGCTCTCCAGCCGCGCATAATCCCAAGTACATATTGAGAACCTGGGGTTTTTGGGACAAAACAATCCAGAGTTGATGCCAAAATTGGCCTCGGATCTCTGGCCGACGGATTCCCTGATGCCAGATGAGTTGTGCAACCAATTGCAACCCCTTACTCAGTGGGAATTGCATTGTCTGCCTTTTGCTATTCAAGGAGCCAATTTTGAGGCATTGCTGTAAACAGCGTCTCAGATAATTCTGAGGCTCATACATCATCCAGAATCCTTCGACATACTCTCTGGCAATATCGGCAATTGGGCGAGTGGGAACGAAATTCATCAGGGTATTCTGGTCCCCTGTTGGATGACTATTGCTCTCAAATAAGCGCTGTTCCTTCTTCAGCCGTTCCCAGAGAGCTGTGTTGGGTGGAGCCTGGAGAATCCCTAACATCGGCTGAGGAATGCTGGTCTGTTCAACAAATGCTTGAATGCGATCGCCTGCCCCTGCTCGCTCTCCATCAAAGCCGAGAATAAACCCTGCATAAATGAGTAAACCCGCCTCATTAATTTTGCGGCACGCTTCCACCAGTGGATTACGTGTATTTTGTAGTTTTTGGGTAACCTGCAAGCTGTCTTGGTCAGGCGTTTCGATGCCCAGGAAAACCGCATAGAAACCTGCTTCACCCATCAGTTGGAGCAGTTCATCATCCTCTGCCAGATTGACTGAGGCTTCTGTAATAAAGGTAAACGGATAGTTGTGCTGATGCATCCAGGGAATCAGTTCTCGCAGAAAGCGTTTGACGTTTCGCTGATTGCCAATAAAGTTGTCATCGACGATAAAGAGTGAGCCACGCCAACCTAGGTCGTACAGGGCTTGCAACTCAGCCAGGGCTTGACTGGGTTCTTTGGTGCGGGGTTTGCGCCCATAGAGCGAAATAATGTCACAAAACTCGCAGTTGAACGGACAGCCCCTTGAAAACTGGATTGCCATCATCAAATAGGCATCCCGCTGAAGCAAGTCAAAGCGCGGCATGGGGCTTTTAGTAACATCCGGTTTGTCAAGAGATCGGAAGGTGCCCTGCGTTTCACCCCGATCAAGGGCGTCCAGGAATTGAGGAACGGTCATTTCTCCTTCATCTAGAATCAGGAAATGCGCTCCAGCATCGAGCGCATCTTGGGGAACAGACGTGGGGTAAGGTCCACCCACCGCTACTTTCTTACCCAACCGAACGGCTTTCTGAATCAGCGCCTGGAAATCTGACTTCTGAACGATCATGGCTGAAATGATCACCAGATCGCACCACTCCCAATCTGCTTCGGTTTCATAAACGACATTGCGATCGCAAAATCGGATTTCCCACTCGGAGGGAAGTAGCGCCGCAACCGTAATAATTCCTAACGGTGGAATCACTGCTTTCAGTCCAGCAATTTCCATGAAGCGATCGTAGGACCAGAAGGACTGGGGAAATAGTGGATAGAGCAGCAGTGCTTTCATAAATCAATCTCTTCAATATACTTGTCTACATTTTCTACAGTAGCGACCAGGCAGCCATCGATTCATGGCAATGACTACAGCGCCAGTACAGCTCTCCTCGCTGGATATGACGAAGTAGAATATAGGAACAGCAGGGACAGATATGTTGATTTGTCATGCTTTGATCAAATAAGAGCATGGTGAATGAAGCATAACGCAGACTTAGTGAAGAAAGCGATTTTAGAGGAACAATGATTAAAGCAAGCATCTTTAAAAATATCCAACTGAAAACAGCTTAGCTATATCCCCATCAGTGTTCATCTATATAACTTGGCATTCATCTATCTAAAGGACGATGCTGTAATTAAAAATTTGATTAGCAACACTGTTGGAGAAGAGTAAAGGGAAAAGGCGTCAACAGGGTGTGTGGTTAGACATTCTGGAACATGTGCAACAGCACTCTGACCCGCAAGGATAAATTTGCGGGGAAATTCTTTCTGGCGATCGCACCATGGTTCATGCCCACTAGCACACTGCAGCGGCAAGAAGGCGCGCTTGACATCAGGAGAACGATGGGCAGGGCGGGCACATGCATTACCAGGAGATGTCAAGATGCCGATCCGAAAGGCTCACGTCAGCGGTTGCAGCAACGTGTCAATCAAGCGGATGACCCGTTGCGCTGCGATCGGTGCTTCCTGATCCCGCTTAACCCGATATCCCCAAGTCACCTGAAAAGAGCCAACTGCTGAGAAAAACCGTCGAGCAGTCGGCGCGGAACAAGGGGGTGGGAGATGAGGGGAATGAGATTTGCAAAAGCGAGGCCTTAAGCATACACGGCCTTCTCCAGGCAGCATATACCTTAAAGAATAGTGTTATTCACTAAGTTAAAGAAAATTCTTGGTAGACTAATCGCCAGTTTAAAAGACACTCAGTGTGGGGATGTAGCTTGTCGTGACAACTAGTAACTTAGAGATCTCGTTAAATGTACGGTTATGGCAGTTTGCGGTGGTGGCAGGCATCCTCCTATCTGCAACTGGGAGTTTGGCAGCACCCTCAAACAAGGCGTTGGAGCGAGAGAGTCCATCGCTTGCGGCATTGGATGTGTCCTCAAACGCTGATGATGGCGCGTTTGACCAGGTCACGTCGGTGTCGCAATTGTCAGATGTGAAGCCGACTGATTGGGCCTTCCAGTCGTTGAAATCGCTGGTGGATCGCTACGGCTGTATTGTGGGCTATCCAGACCAAACCTATCGGGGCAATCGGGCGCTGACGCGCTACGAGTTTGCGGCCGGGGTCAATGCCTGCCTCGATCGCGTGAACGAACTCATTGCCGCCGGTACAGCCGATCTAGTGAAGAAGGAAGATCTGGCCGCGCTCCAAAAAATGCAGGAAGAGTTCGCGACCGAGCTGGCCGTGCTGCGTGGGCGGATGGATACCTTAGACGTGCGAACGGCAACTCTAGAGAAACAGCAGTTTTCAACAACGACCCGCCTCAATGTGCTGAGTTCGTTTAACGTCAGTCAGGCGTTTGCCAGTGGTGATGTGAAGGCGGAGGGTATCCCGATCCCCAATACGCTACCCGCGACTCGATTAGCGCTGCGAGTGCCCAATCCGGCAACCGGCAGGTTGGAACCAATCGTGTCCAAGACGACGCGTACACCCTCCACCACATTTAGCCAATCAACCTACATAATTTTCACGTCCTCCTTCACGGGACGTGACGCCCTCACAACGATATTGGCGGCTGGAAATGGCAGCCCCCCGTCCAGCGTGTACAGTTCGGCAGGCTTTGCCAGCACATTTGGTGTGCCCTATGCCGACTCCAATCCTGTAAACCCCCTGGCCGCGAATAGTGTCGGTCTGTTTGAGTTGAAATATAGCGTTCCGATCGGGGAATCCGTCAATCTTCTGGTGGGGCCACGCATTCTGGCATTTCGTCATGTGGATGTGAACCCCTTCACGAACGTCGTCAGTGGTGCCAGTGGTCTCAACTCCTATCAAAGCACCCTGGCAAATGGTGGCCTATCGGGTGCAGGGGCGATCGTCAGTTGGAACATTAGCCCCCAGCTCGTATTGCAGGCTGGCTACCTGAACCGCAATGATGCCTCCTTGCAATATTTTGGTGGCGATGGTGCTGCCAATCCGCTGCGGGGACTCTTTAATGGTTCCCACTCAGTGCTGGCCGAACTGGCGTATTCTCCCAGTGCGCAGGTGACGCTGCGGTTTTTGTATAACCGGACGCACAGTCAGGCTCCGCCCGCTACGCCCCCCTTTCAGCCCAGTTTTCCCTTTTTCCTGACTAATTCACTGAGAGGGGTTGTGGATGATGGGTTTGGGGGTCGCTTAAATGATACTGATACCGACAATTTTGTGTTCAATTTCGATTGGACGTTGACGCCCAGGTTTGCGTTATTTGGTCGCTATTCTTACAGCCACACCAATCTTGACCCCGTCAATTCTCTCATTAGAGGCGGTAGCGCCAACGTGCAGGCATTTCAGCTCGGCGTGGCGCTGCCTGATCTGGGGCGCACTGGGGCTTTGGGCACCATTTCGCTGATCGTGCCCTTCGACATTTTGGCCGGTCGTCGGTTCTTTGCCTCTGGTTATGGCAATGGCGGTACCGAATTCAACCTGGAAACAGCCTATTTCTACCCAATCAATACTAATATTGCGATCGTGCCGACCTTCTTCGCGACGTTTAACGCCAACAACTTTAGCGACAATCCGACGGTATTCGGGACAGTTTTGCGCACCCAATTTCTGTTTTAACGGACGCTGCTATGGTCACGATCGCTGGTTATGAAGTGCTGTCAACGCTTTACGAGGGCAACCGCTCGCTTGTTTATCGGGGGCAGAGCCGTCATGACCAGCAATCCATTATTCTCAAGGTGATGCAGGCAGAATATCCCAGTCTAGAAGAACTGGGTCGTTACCGCCTGGAATACGACATTATTCGGCGGCTCGGTGGGAACGGCGTTGCGGCAGCCTATGATCTAACCCAGCACCAAAATGGCCTGGTACTGGTGCTGGAGGATTTTGGTGGTGAGTCGTTGCACCACCTGTTGCGCGATCGCCGTCTGAATCTAGTGGAGTTTTTGACCCTGGCGATCGATCTGACCGATATTCTCGGTCGCGTCCATGCCGCCAATATCATTCACAAAGACATCAGCCCGGCCAATATTCTGCTGAACCCTACCTCTGGACAGGTGAAGCTGATTGATTTTGGGAACGCCACCGTTTTATCCCGCGAGAATCCATCCATCCGCAGTCCCAATGTGTTAGAAGGCACATTGCCTTACCTGTCGCCAGAGCAGACAGGGCGGATGAATCGCGCACTCGATTACCGCACCGATTTTTACTCTTTGGGCGCAACCTTCTACGAACTGCTGGTCGGCACGCCACCTTTTGCCGTCACAGACGCCATGGAACTCATCCATTGCCATCTGGCAAAACAGCCGGAACCCCCCCACCGGATTCAGCCTGAAATTCCAGTAGTGGTGTCTCACATTGTCTTGAAGCTACTGGCCAAGAATGCTGAAGATCGCTACCAGAGTGCCTATGGCATTAAAGCCGATCTGCAACGCTGTTTAGCCGCCTTGCGTAACCAGGGGATCATTCCACCGTTTCCACTCGGACAGCAAGATGCCTCTGGTAAATTCCAGATTCCCCAAAAGCTCTATGGTCGGGAGTCAGAAGTGGAGACGCTGCTGGCAGGATTTGAACGCGTTGCAGGCGCAGAGGATGGGGCGGAGAGCGGGGGACATGGCTCAACCGCTAACCCAATGCCTGCCCGAAGCGAACTTATGCTCGTTGCGGGCTACTCTGGGATCGGCAAGTCCGCTCTTGTTAACGAGATTCACAAGCCCATCACCCGCAAGAAGGGATATTTTGTTGCGGGGAAATACGATCAGTTTCAGCGCAACATTCCCTACTCGGCGCTCATTCAGGCATTACAGGAACTTATCCGTCAACTGCTCACCGAAAGCCCGGAGCAGACAGAGCGCTGGCGATCGCAACTACTGAGTGCGTTGGGTGGCAATGGGCAGGTCGTGGTAGATGTCATCCCGGAGGTGGAGCTGATTATCGGTAAACAGGTGACGCCACCGCTTTTGGGGCCGAGAGAGGCGCAGAACCGCTTCAATTTGGTGTTCCAGCGGTTTATCCAGGTGTTTACGCAATCAGACCATCCGCTGGTGATTTTTCTCGATGATTTACAGTGGGCGGATTCTGCCTCGCTGAAGCTGTTTAACCTGTTGTTGACGGCTCCCGATAGCCAGTTTTTGTTTCTGGTAGGAGCCTACCGCAGCAATGAGGTGACTGCGGTACACCCGCTGATGGCGGCGATCGACAGCATCCGCAAAGCCGGAGTTACCATCAATCAGATCGATTTGCTGCCGCTGGAACTGCCTACCGTCAGCCAACTCGTTTGTGACACGTTTAGCTGTAGTCTCGATCACGCCCAACCACTAGCAGAACTGGTGGTTCAAGTCACCAGCGGCAACCCGTTCTTCATCAATGAGTTTCTCAAGTCTCTGTATGAAAATGGATGGCTCAACTTTGACGCCGCGCAGGGCTTCTGGCAATGGGATCTAAACCAGATTCGAGCGGCTCAAATCCCCGATAACGTCGTGCAGTTGATGACGGACAAGCTGCAAAAGCTGAGCCTCAGAACACAACAGGCCTTGAAGTTAGCGGCCTGCATTGGGAATCAGTTTGATCTGCGAACGCTGGCAATGATCTCGAATCTCTCGCCACACGCGATCGCCACTGACCTGCGCGAAGGCGTAAACGAAGGGCTGATCCTGCCGTTGGGCAACAGTTATCGATTTGCTGGCATCGAAGAGCAGTCAGCCAGTGACCTGGAGATTGTCTTCAAGTTCCTCCACGATCGTGTCCAGCAGGTTGCCTATTCTCTGATCCCAGACACCGAAAAGCTGGGCATTCACCGAGAGATTGGGCAACTGCTGCTCACCCATACGCCGTTAGAAGCACGGGAAGAGAAGCTGTTTGACATCGTGAACCAGCTCAACATTGGGATCAGCTTGACGACCATTCGCGTCCAGCGCGATGAGCTGGCAGCCCTTAACCTGACCGCCGGGAAGAAAGCAAAGGATTCGGCGGCGTATGAAACGGCGATCCGCTACTTACTCACGGGTATTGAGCTTCTGGGCGCAGAAAGCTGGCAGCGACAATATACGTTAACGCTGGCACTGCATGACGAGGCGGCTGAAGCGGCTTACTTAAGCGGCGATTTTGCCGAAACCGAACGGCTGGTGGAACGGATTCTCCACCATGCCAAAAATGTGCTGGATTGCGTCCGAGCGTATCAGGTGAGAGCGGGAGCCTATACTGCTCAAAACAATTTGCAGGCGGCGATCGACACCATTGTCAGTGCGATGGGGCGGCTGGGGGAACCCATCCCCCGTAACCCTAATCGGCTTCGGGTGGGGCTGGAGCTACTTCGCACACGCTTCTGGATTGTTGGCAGACAATCCCTCGATCGACTGGAAAACCTACCGCCCATGACCGACCCTTACAAGCTGGCGGCGGTACAGTTGGCGGGCGCTGCCGGGTTGGCCGCTACAAATGTTGCCCCACTGCTGATTGGGTTCCTGGCGCTACGCGTGGTGAATCTGGTCGTGCGCTACGGCAGCTCTTCGATGTCAACGGTGCAGGGGATTGCCTTCGGAGTCATGCTGCGAGCCGGACTCGCTGATATTGAAGGGGCTTACCGGTTTAGCCAGGTGAGCCTCCGTCTGTTAGACCGGCTCAACGATCGCTTCTACAAAACGCTGACCGTCGTGGCATATGAGTCTTGTATCCGCCACTGGAAGGAACCCCTGCGCCCTTCTCTGCCGGTGTTACTGAATGCTTATCACGAGGGTTTAGAGTTAG
>JAJPKC010000245.1 GCA_021323955.1 Oscillatoriales cyanobacterium Centralia_MAG_596
AAGGTGCTGTAACTGTGTCCCACCGTGATGGCACCACCGACACCGCCTGACAGGGTGCGATCGTTCAACGTCTTGGCAGCAGGGCGGTGCCACCGCGTCGCCTCCCCAGCCAGTAACGGTTGCCCCGCCGTCGGTATCTGGCTGATCAGCCGCTTCACCACCTTGGCGCGTGGCAGCTGACTATCTTGGAGCGCCTCATACAAACTTGACCATTGACCACGAAATACGGGGCTTTGCGACAAGCTCACAAAGGACGTGATACATGCACTCACCAGTACGGCATCCATCAAATCAAACACAGCATCTCTGGCCTTGCCCAAAGTGTGATACAGCGTTTGGCGAAAGGTCTGAAGTTGGTTGAAAATCATAGAGTCAATGGTTCATTACTCCATTGACCTTACGGCAGTCGGTGCTTCTCATTGACTGCCGTTCTCTAACGGCTTAGTCCAAACTCAAGTTGGAACCAAGACATGGAGGAAGCATTCCCGCGATTGCCCTAACGGCCTACGCCAGAACTCAGGATCGCACGGCCGCTCTTCTAGCAGGCTTTCAGTCCCATATTGTTAAACCGGTTGAACCGGCCGAGTTGATTGCCGTGATTGCGAATCTGGCTGGACGAATCAGCGGTATCTAATACCAATTTGCGATTCTGGATACAGTACTAGTGGATGGTAGTCGCCCGCAAAACAGCAAGCAGCGCCAGTGTGTCATGAATCGGCGGCAGCGTCATCATCGTGAAGTCGTCGTACTCACACGGCAGCATGAAGGCAACCCCTCGGGCTGCCTCTGAGGTTTCAAAGAGTAGCGATCGCATGCCATAGATCTAAAACATTATCCGCCTGTCGTGCGCCTGATGAGAGGGCTGCAACGCTTAACGACGCGTGGACTCGCGGTCCCGTTCACGTTCGTCTGGAGCCCCAGTAAACACTTCGATTTCATCGTACTTCTTCACGTTATAGATGATGGTCGAGCCGATCCAACTGACAATAAAGATGCCAATGATGACGTAGCCAATGGTGCCAAAGTTGTCACTAAGGTTACCGATTAAGTCCCAGAACGGACCTTCTAACTTGAACTGGTCACCAATAATACTCAGCGCTTCAATACCACCAATGACGAGCGCCACAAGCACTGAGACCAGCGTAATCGTCATGTTGTAATAGAGCTTGCGAATTGGCTTCACATACGCCCACCCATACGCACCGAGCATCAGCACACCGTCCGTCGTATCCACTAAGGACATTCCCGCGGTAAAGAGGGCAGGGAAAATGAGGATGGACCAAATCGGTAAGCCTTTAGCGGCCTCAGCCGCTGAAAGACCCAGTAGTCCGACTTCCGTTGCCGTATCAAAACCGAGACCAAAGAGCACGCCCAACGGATACATTTTCCAACTGCTATCAATCAACCGAAACAAGGGACGGAAGAAGCGACCAAGCAAACCGCGCTGATTGAGAAACTCGTCTAAGCTTTGCTCGTTATAGAGACCCCCGCGCTTCACGGTCTGAAAAGTCTGAAAGACATCCCACAGCACAATGATATTGATAAAGGCAATTAAGAGCAGAAAGGTGGCCGAAACCGTTGTACCAATGAGACCACCCACCTCTTTGAAACCGGGAAAATTAGTCTGAATGGTGGTTGCTGTCAACGCAATCGCGATCGACATGGCGACGACGATCGTGGAGTGCCCCAGTGAGAAGAAGAAACCAACAGCAACGGGACGCTTGTTTTCCTGCATCAATTTGCGGGTGACGTTATCAATCGCGGCAATGTGATCAGCGTCGACTGCATGACGCAACCCAAATGTGTAAGCCAGCACTGAGGTGCCGAGCAGCAAGGGATAGTTGTGAAAGGCGAGGAGCGCCAGCACCCAAACTAAAATGTTTGCTGCGATCAAAAATGTGTAGAGTGTCGCAAGTTTGCGTTTGACATTTTTGGAACTGTCGTTGAGAACATACTTAAAGCTAGCGAGCATTAACCCTCCGATGGTGCTGTTGCGATGCCGAGCTGAAAGGGCTCCTAGCGTTTTAAGAGCAGAATTAAGTAAACCACTTCTCCAGCAAGAGAACAATGCACTAGGGGGGCATAGCAAAGCAATCCTGGTGGTTCGTCAATCGCCCTTTTGTGGGTTTAGGGGAAGAGGGAGCAGACATCAGTTAGAGGGATAACACCGCTCCTGACTATGAAGTACCATCTCGCCTGAAAACTTTTCTCCTTAGATGTTTCAGACTGTGGTCTTGCCTCTTTTAGTCAAAGATGATGCACAAAAATCGCTGCGAGCGCGTTGAGACAGAGCGTGCTTGCTAACCTCGACTCATCTTCTGTTGGGCTAGCAATTGTTGCAGGGGCAGCAGCAGCGCGGCGGTGAAAGCGGGCTTTTGCGGTCTTGAATCTTGCAGGATGATGTCTGTTGTATAAGCTTTTGAGCCTGGTACAATAATCCCTCCCCCATCTCATTATCTTCTGTTCAGAAGATAATGAGATGGGGGAGGGGCTGAAAGGGTTGATCTGTCTGACTTTGCAACGCGTTCAATCAAGACCTGCTCCAAAAGGATGATCGTATACTCATTAAGTTTTAGGGGTAAAGTGCATAAGAGTTAATCAAATAAACAGGCGATCGCGATGCCGTTTCCGAAGGGGCAAAATCCGAATCATCCGACTGCTGGATCGACCATCAAGGTGGAACCGATTCGGGACAAAAAGGCGATCGCCCGCATTAAGAAAATTCTGGCGGGACCGTCCCCGCGATTTATGTCTGTTTACGCTGGGGATTAACACCGCATACCGAGCGAATGAGTTGTTGTCGCTGACGGTAGGACAGGTGCAGAACCTGCGTGCAGGTGATGTGCTGGACCTGAAGCAGCGCAAAACTCACAAATATCGGCCGGTGACGTTGAACCCGACGGCGATCGCGGCAATTCAAAACTGGTTAGCAGTGAGCAACTTGCAGCCAGAAGATTACCTGTTCATGGGACAACGCGGCTGTCTCACAGTAGAAACGATGAGTACGCGGGTGAAGACCTGGTGCCAGGATGTGGGCTTGAAGGGCAACTATGGTAGTCATACTCTGCCGAAGACGTGGGGTTACTGGCAGCGACTAGAACGGGGGACAATCGTAAACCCACGGAGAGAGCTTTACGTTATGGGCTTAGAGGCTGTTTGAAAAGCCGGATCGACCGTAAAAAAACTCACACGGTAGGCT
>JAJPKC010000247.1 GCA_021323955.1 Oscillatoriales cyanobacterium Centralia_MAG_596
GGGAAAACACGCAGACTGGTCAGATAAAACCATTACTCTCTAATGATTTCTACCTATTTTCCTGATCTTTCCTTTATATTTCAACCGTGAAATCACGATGTGTCCGGATAGTGGATATGAAAAGGGCTGTATTTCCCATGTAGGAGGGATTGCAAGACTTTCTGCTTCTTGCATACTGAAAATCAAGCAGTAGAAGTACAGTACAGAACACATTAAATTGATAAAGGAGCAATTAAATTTGAAAATCACTACTGTAAATTTACACAATTTAGCGCAAAACATTGCCTGACAATTGAAGCGATAAAAGTATTACTTTAAATTAGATAACAGTAAATATACGGTTGATTCAATGAATTTTATGCATAAAAACTTTTAACTTTGATGTAGCGAAACAATATATAGAGACATGAGCTAATGATAGAGACATGAACTGATGCAGGTCTTCGCGCTCCCGCGATTGGGGACGTTGCAATCGATCGCAATCAGCATCAGATTATGCAGAATATCCGTTCACCGATCGATAGTGCGTTTCATCTCGTTTATGCTGCCTGGTGTTAACCAAACTTAATTTCAGGGAACTTTAACCGAATCAATGCGGCTCAGGGCGATTAAGCCCTGGTTTGCAGCATTCTTACTCTTCATCGGATTCGAGGTGGTTCCCGATACATGCTCAAGCAGAACACAGCAAAACGCAGCCAACTTCCCGAAGGGCGACTCGCACGCACCCTCACTTCAATTGAGACTTGCGGTTTTGGTCTGACAGGCCACCTGATCTGGATCAGCACTGCGCCTGCTATGCATATTGCCCTTGGCCCCCAAGCTATTTTTGTTTGGCTGCCTGCCGTGATTGTTGGCATGATGCTGAATTTTCAGGTGAAGCGGTTGGGAATGCGATGGCCGAACGTATCGGGCGGCACACCCAACTACACCACTCGGTTGCTCCGTCGGTTTCCTAATTTTGGCAAGTTTGCGGCGATCGCCTATTACTTCAGTTGGGCGGTCATTCCCTCGCTGAATGCACTCATCCTGACCGATTTAATTAAAGCGAATCTGGAACCATTTGGGCTGTCCTGTCCCGAAACCTTGTTAAAAATCGGATTTACGCTTGTTCCCTATGCGGTGGCACTGGCAGGAACACGAGCACTCGGTATTCTACATTCGTTTTTTGTGCTGCCCGCGATCGGGTTCTTGCTGGTGTTTTGCTTACAGGGTTTAGGATGGTTAGCCGTCTCACCCACAAGTCCAGGTTTACTGCCCACACACTGGCCCAGCTTTAGCTTCGTGGAATGGGCCAAGTGGTTTTTCTTTGCCGTGTACGGAACGTATGCGTGCGAAACGGCTTCTTCGTTCGTTGCCGATAGCCGCAAACCGGATGAGACTCTAAGGTTTCTTTCGCTGTCTTCCTGGCTAATTCCCGTCGTCTACATGGGCGGAACCTGGGTGTTGATGCAGCTCGATACGGCATCGCCAACAGATAGTGATACATTCCTGCACCTGTTAACAGCAGCTAAACCATTTTGGGGGTCAAGTGCGTCTCTCTTCATCACGCTATTGCTGACATCAAGTTGCTTACTGAGCAGCGCCACCGCTGTTTCTAATGCTCCGCGCGTGTTGTATCAAATGGCGTTAGACAGGCAGCTTTCACCCGTGTTTGCCGTTGTTTCACATCAAGGAGTGCTGGGGCCCAGCCTCTTATTGACTCTGGGCATCAGTCTGCTATTCCTGGGTTGGGGGAATGTATCTGAAATTGTAGTCGTCGGTAGCACTGCTTACATGGTGCCGATGATGGCAATTCACCTGGGAATGTGGTTGCGCCGGGAAAAAGCAGAAGCCCTCTGGCCGAGGTGGTCTTTGGGCTTTTTTGTGATTGAGGCGATCGGGCTACTTGTGGGAGGGTTTGCCTGGAGCTGGTTAGATGTGACGATCGGGCTTCTGAGTTCCCTGGCGATTTTGTTGCTGGACATGGCGATTCGACGAATCCACATTGCACCATTTCAGCCTGAGTGGTGGCTGCGTCGCCGTTCAGTCAAGGCGTTAGAACATAAGTTTAAAGACTTTGTGGCCGTGCAGGTAGTGGTCTTGATTGTCCTGGTTTGTGGTTCCACCACTATTGGCTGGATGCTCAGCAAATTGGGGCGCGGTACGGCGGGACTGAGCAACGATTTATTGATCACGGTTCTGATGATCATTTCATTTGTGGCGATCGCGATCGCCTGCTGGACAAGCCTCCCACAGGTGGCTGCAATTGCAGAAGCCCGTGAACATGCTGAAAGTCTCTTTATTACAGCCCTCGATACCGTTCCAGACACTATTTTGGTGCTTGATGAACAGGGCCTCATTCAGCAGGCAAACCCCGCCGCCGAAGCGTTACTCCAGATGAACACGCAAAGCTTGATTGCTCAACCACTGCAACAGTTTTTCCCAAACCTGAACAACACACCAGACAGATGGTCTGCCCGAAGTGAGCAATTGTTTAATTGGTCAAACCAGGAAGAACGGGTAATTGAATTTACCATTTCCCACCGCTCACGACGCAATCTACGGGAATATATTGTGATTCTGCGCGACATAACAGAGCGCAAGCAAGCAGAAGTCGTTTTACGAGATACGCTGCGGCAGAAAGAATCGCTGGCATCAACAGCAACAGCCCAGGCCAAACAATTGGAAATGACGCTGAGAGATCTGCAAAAGACGCAAGCTCAGTTAATTCAAACCGAGAAAATGTCCAGTTTGGGCCAACTTGTTGCTGGTGTTGCCCATGAAATCAATAATCCAGTCAACTTTATTTATGGCAACCTGACCCATGTTAGTGACTACACACAGGACTTGCTTAACTTAATTGAACTCTACCAGCAGTCCTACCCACAGTCTACGCCAACCATCCAGAACTATAGAAATGAGATGGATATGGAATTCCTGGTGCAGGATCTACCCAAAACATTGAATTCAATGAAGGTTGGTGCCGATCGCATTCGGCAAATTGTGTTGACGCTCCGCAACTTCTCTCGCCTGGATGAAGCCGACATGAAGCGGGTCAACATCCACGATGGTATCGACAGTACGCTGCTAATTCTACAGAATCGCTTGAAAGCAAAATCAAACCATCCTGGCATTCAAATCGTGAAACAGTATGGTGACTTGCCAGGGGTTGAATGCTATGCCGGACAGTTGAACCAGGTATTTATGAACCTGATCAATAACGCGATCGACGCACTCTACCAGAGAGATGATGCGCGAACGCCGGAAGCAATTGCTGAAGCGCCCAGCATAATCACCCTTTCTACTCAACAGATTGACCCCGACTGGATTGGCATCTGCATCCAAGACAATGGCTCTGGTATGACAGAATCCGTTAGAAAGCAGCTATTTAATCCATTCTTCACCACAAAACCTGTGGGCGAAGGAACCGGCTTAGGGCTATCAATTAGTTACCAAATTGTGGTCGATAAGCATGGGGGCAAGCTAAAGTGTATTTCGGCACCCGGACAGGGAGCAGAGTTTTGGATCATCATTCCAGTCAACCAGAAGTCTAGATCTGGCGCTGAATCTATTGATGATAAAGCATAGCGTGGATCAAACCACTGAGGGCACAACCAGTGGTTGTCGCATCCATGCTAAAGCCGCGATCGCTCTTACAGCAGAATCGTTGTTCAGGTGATTTAATTCGCGTTCCTAAGTCGGCTCAGTACAACTCGTCATTCATCGGGGCGGAAATAAAACGTCATTAGTCATCAGTCATCGTTAATGGGGAAAAACGTCCAAGCATGAGCCTGAGGTATGGACATCCAGTTCCAGACCCCTTTTATGGTGACGTGTACTCAGCGAGGACGGTTGGTAAAACGACTGGGGACGAAAGCCTTATTCCTGCTCGAAGGCTTCCACACTTGGTTCTTCTTGAGGTATCTCGTTGAGCGTATGTCGGAGTTCTGCCAACGATTCATAGACCGCGCGCCGAACACGGTTGATCCCACCAAGGGGCCGATGTTCTGGTAGCGCGTGCCAAGGGGTATAGGTCAGGTTCTCGCAGAACTGCATTTGTGCAACGGAGTCAAAGGTTTGAGGTGGAATCGTGAGCGTGGCTACTTTTTGATAAGGTGAAAGCCTCTCATCCCAGGCGATCGTGGGGTCTTCAATGGCATCTTAACCGGATCGGTTTGCAGTTGTACCATAAAGTCGAACGAAGCTGGCTGCTTTGCCAGATGCTGCTTCATAGCCTCGTGCAGATAGTGTTTGGCAGTGCGATCGACTGATATATCAGCGTTGCTGGTAGGCTTCACGGTGTACTTGGCCGCCAGAGAGCCAAATTGATAGGGCACCATGCTCCAGTATTGAATGGTCAGCGGATTGATAATTTTCTTACGCTGGATTGCCTGGGTGATGCCAAACTCATGCAGTCGCCATTTCAGCGGATTTGGGCCATTGAAGAAAAACCAGATAATTTGCTTTTCCCCTTTCGATCGCAGCTTAAACAAGTCCAGATAATCCTGTGCATTCCGAATTGCAAAAACAGGGTGATTCACCAACGTGAAGTCGTGAGTCTGCAGATGCTTTTCAGCCTCCAGCACCTTTTCACCATCGACGCCCAACAGCTTAATGGCAATCCCGCGCGTGTCTCCCTTTGCATCCGCTTGTGGTTCCCGCGCCCCATTGGAAAACCGCACCCAGGCAGGAAACGACCGCGGTTCCCGAAAAATTCCCACCTTGAATGCATCGGGCAGGTTGGTCTCAACGGTAAACGTGGCTTTAACACAACCGTGGTGCTTTGCATGCGCATCGCGTCTGGCGGGACGGATGTTGCCTGGATAGTCAGCCTTCAGCAAGTTCAAACTGATCTGCTCAATGGCTTGAATAACAGCGTCTTCATCGATCGGAATGTACTCTCGACCCAGTTCCAGCGGATTGGTTTGATTTCGCATTGATTACTCCTAAAAAGCTAACTGCAATTGTTATTCCCATGGAATGCACAATGAGCGCGTTTGGGAAATGAAAGCATTCTACATCGGCGCTTTCAAGCGTTATCGAAGGATAGAAAATGACATCAATGTGCACTGCGTGGAAGCAGGCATTAATGTCAGAAAATACAATTACGACGACTGTAGCAGGATTAGAGTTAATGACCCCATACTGATTTTAATCCTATGATTTCTAACGGTTGAGCGGCCGCACTACTGGTTGAGCAGTATTGGAGAACAAGCGGACGATTAGAGCGATGGCAATGGCAGGTGCATGTGAGTCGAGGACGGATAAAAGTAATGCTTGGCTCGTATGGTAATCAACCAGATATACAGTGGCCGTGCTGTTGGTGCGCCGGTTTTGGATGGGTCAACAGCATGGGAGGCGTTGATTCACCCTGGACAAGTGGATCAATAGAATTACTCTGTGCAATAAATTTCAAGCAGAATTAAACTTAAGAAAATACAAAGTGCAAGATTGTGACTGAAAAGAGAAGCGAAAAGAGAGTTGCACTTGTTACTGGTTCGACATCGGGAATTGGGATGGCGATCGCAAAGCAACTTGCTGACGATGGATTTACCGTTGCTTTTCATTCCAAGTCTTCGGTGTTAGCTGGGCAGTCATTAGCGGAAGCGAATTCTGGTGCATCTTATTTTCAAGCAGATCTGTCCGATCAAAGCCAATCTTGTGATTTGATTGCTAAAGTTTTAGCACATCACGGGCGGCTAGATGTCTTGGTGAATAACGCAGGGATTAGCGCGACAATTCCCCACACATCCCTTAAAGAGGCAACACCAGAGGTCTGGCGAAATCTGTATGAAGTCAACGTCATTGCACCTTGGACACTCATTGCAGAGGCTGAAAATGCGCTCCGTCAGTCAGCCAGTCGTGAATGTCCTAGCTGCATCCTCAATATTAGTTCTCATGCTGGAACTCGCCCGAAAGGAGCCTCAATCCCATATTCCGCAAGTAAAGCGGCTCTAAATCATATGACAAAGTTGTTAGCATTAAATCTTGCCCCGTTAATTCGAGTGAATGCGATCGCACCGGGTTTAGTTGAAACTCCGATGAGTAAAAATTGGACAGCAGCCAGAAAGCTGTGGGAGGAGCGAGCACCAATGGGTCGGGGAGCGCAACCAGAAGAGATTGCACAGATAGCTTCGATGTTGGTTTCGAGTCGCTATCTTACGGGCGAGATTTTGATTACAGACGGAGGGCTAAATCTCACTTGATGGTTTCCAAATTCCTGCTTAACAATCCCGCTGCACACCGACTGTATCGAGTCTCTTTGCTGAGTCCAAGAAGTTTTTGCGTCGGGTGAACGGGGTTGTTAGGCTGCTCTCAGTTGTCGGCGAGGACAGTTTTTAATTCTTTTGATGGAGCGATTCAGACGATTTAAAATCGAAGCAACTGCGTCGATGTCGATAGCGCTGATTGAGGGACGAGAGAATGAGCCGCATCGTTGTTACCACACTGGGTACATTGGGAGATCTTCATCCCATGCTTGCGATCGCGCTTGAATTGCGGCAGCGTGGTCACGATGTTGTATTCGTGACACACCAGGTGTATCAATCGAGGATTGAAGCGTTAGGGTTTGAGTTTCGTCAAATGCGACCCGATTTCACCGCGATCAATGACCCTCAAGAAATGGCCCGCATGATGGATTGCAAAACGGGTCAAGAATACATGGTGCGTCAATGGGCAAATCCTAGTTTGTACGAAATGTATACAGACTTGCTGAACGTTGCCAAAGGAGCAGATTTTATCTTCTCAGGGGAAGGCGTCATCGCCACCCCGTTAGTAGCAGAGAAACTCGGAATGCGATGGGCATCGAGCGCAATGGTTCCCCTGTCGTTCTTCTCAGTGTATGACCCGCCTGTTTTAGCGCCATTTCCTGCTTTAGCGACGCTGTATCCGTTGGGGCCGATCGTGAATCGAGGCATTATCAACCTGGCGAAGCGTGTGAGTCATGCTTGGGCAGACCCGATTCGTCAGCTTCGACACGAACTGAGGCTATCACCCATCCAAGGCAATCCCTTAATTGAGAACAGATTCTCACCCTATCTTGTCGTTGCGCTGTTTTCTTCGGTTCTGGGTCAGCCCCAACCGGACTGGGCTGCCAATACAGTAGTCGCAGGCTTCACTTTCTACGACGGAACGCAAGGTGGAGCAGAACTCACTCCAGAACTCACGCAATTTTTGGATACCGGTGATCCACCCATCGTCTTTACGCTCGGATCAGCGGCTGTCCTGGACGCTGGCAACTTCTACCAGGAAAGCATCCAAGCTGCAAAGCAGTTAAACCGCCGTGCCGTTCTGTTGATTGGCAACAATCCACCTGTAGAGACTCGTTCAGCCGATATGCTGGCAGTCAACTATGCGCCATATTCTCAGGTTTTTCCTCGCGCTTGTGCGATCGTGCATCAGGGCGGGATTGGGACGACGGCTCAGGCGTTGCGGGCAGGTCGCCCAACCCTGATCATGCCGTACAGCCATGACCAACCTGACAACGCAGCACGGGTCAGACGATTAGGAACGTCTCGCACGATCCACCGTAAGCACTATTCAGCGGCACGAGTTGCGAAGGAGTTAAGTGAATTGTTGGGAAACCCTCGTTATGCAGCAAAAGCGGCAGCAATCGGGCGCATCGTGCAAACAGAAGATGGTGTAGGCGTGGCGTGTGATGCAATTGAGAAACAGCTCATATCAATTTAATGTGAGGCCACATAGAAAAGTGCGTCCAAAATAAAGTTGTAAGACGAAACCAGCATTACCTGTTTCAACGTGAGTTGATCAAATAGTTCTTGAATTTGTGCCCGCAACACTTACGGGGAGGGAAAATCTGACTTTACAGCGGTTGTTTGAGCAATTGCCAAAAGGTGCTCTCTCACTTGCGTGTATCCATAACTGAACATCCTAAATTTCAATCAAGGTTTGTACCATACGCACCGGGATAAGCTTCTTGCAGCGCTTCAAACACGGTGGTTGGCTCCAACTGTGGGTCACGCTCTAGCAGCAGTTGTAACTCTGTTTTCCAAAGCCCATCTAATGGATCCACGTGAGTTTGCCAATGATGCGATCGCCCCCGTTGCGCTTGATGGATGCCGCTCTCAATCCGTCGAGGCTTGCGTGAAGAGATATCTGCTTTAGTCGCAACAGTCGCTTGAGCAAAACAAGCGCTTAATGCAGGCGTTCAAAAGCACTTCACCCCCCGTAGAATCAACCAGGTAGTGGCGGCGATCGCCAACCTGCTCTCTCGTGCCTCTCCATAACATTGACAGACAGCAATGACCCTTCAAGGCTTAAAAGCAGTCGAAAGGAAGAGGTGTTAAGCAGCGGTTCTATTGCACTATCGTTACATTGACCTTAAAGAAAAATCAGTTAAAGTCGTGCCCCTTACTGCTGACATCTCGCCTCATTTAATTTCTAGACAAAGTAGCTTAACGCTCGATGGATTGCTCGTTCAGGCCATTGAAGTTGCTGACTTCTGCGCCGCAAATGCTAGCGCGATCGACCATAATGGTGCGTTTCCAGTCAAAGAGTTTGAGCTGATTGCGAACGCTGGCTTACTGGCAGCACCGTTGCACCCAGAGTTTGGTGGACTCGGTTTGGGTGTGGATGCTGGCCTTACAGGCGCGTTACTCACGCTGTTGAAACAGATGGGACGCGGGAATTTAGCGGTTGGTCGTATTTACGAAGGCCATGTGAATGCACTGCAACTCATTCAAACCTTTGGCACACGCGAACAGATGGAACGATACGCCAGTGATGCGCGCGATCGCCACAAAATCTTCGGCGTGTGGAATGCCGAAGCAGCCGATGGTGTGAAAGTGCATCAGATGGAAGATGGGCGCTACCGCCTGGAGGGATCTAAAACGTTTTGCTCAGGATCGGGGTTTGTCGATCGACCGTTTGTGAATGGGCCGTTAGGGGATGAACCCTGGCAAATGTGCATTGTTCCGATGGAAGCGGTCGCAACGGTGAGTGATCCAAGCTGGTGGCAACCGTCAGGGATGCGTGCTACAGCCAGCTTTAAAGTTGATTTCACCAATGTGGAATTGGATGCAAGTGCCTTAATTGGGAAACCCGGTGATTATTTTCGTCAACCATGGCTAACGGCAGGAGTCATCCGCTTTGCAGCCGTGCAGCTAGGGGGCGCAGAAGCGCTGTTTGATGCCACTCGACACTACCTGGACAGCCTCAATCGCACGACAGATCCCTACCAGCAAGAACGACTGGGACGCATGGCGATCGCCATTGAAAGCGGCAATCTCTGGTTACGCAACGCCGCCGAGCTTGTGAAAGCCTATGCACCGATGTTTGGTGGAGATCCCGATCAACCCTCTGAACAGGCAGATAAACTGGTCGCCTACGCCAACATGGTACGGACGGCGATCGAACAAATTTGTATGGATGTGATGCAGCTTTGTGAGCGATCGGTGGGTACGCGTGGCTTATTGCCTCCCTACCCGATGGAGCGCACCATCCGGGATTTGACCCTCTATTTGCGCCAACCTGTCTTTGATGCGGCGTTGGCAAACGTCGGAAAGTACGCTTTAGCGCAGCCCAATGCCGCCCATTCCCTGTGGTCTTATGACGACAACCACTAGTCAACCGTCCTTACTGAATTCTGCGGCATTACCGCTGCGATCGGTGCAGACCATCGCTGGTTCCGCGCTGGTTGTCGCGCCCCATCCCGATGATGAAACATTAGGCTGCGGTGGGGCGATCTCGCTGTTACGAGCGTTGGGCTATCCGGTGCATGTGTTGGTTGTTAGTGATGGCACGCTGTCCCATCCGCGATCGCTTAAATATCCTGCTCCACGTTTGCAGGCACTCCGGGAAGCCGAAACGTTACATGCCCTCTCAGCGTTGGGTGTAGACGAAACCAATGTCACCTTTTTGCGGCTGCCCGATGGTTCCATTCCAACGTCTGCATCCCCTGGTATGCGTGGGGCCGTGAAGAGTTGTCGCGCCTATCTAGAAATGCGGCGGCCAGAAACCATCTTCTTACCCTGGCGATTCGATCCACACCCTGATCATCGCGCCACCTGGAAGCTTATTCGCACAGCATTGCTTTATTTAAACTCCGAAAACCCCCTTTCTAAAGGCGGAGGGAGATCTCATAAATCCTATCCTAATGGCTCACCGCGCGTGATTGAATATCCCATCTGGGATTGGGATCCGGAACAGCAAGGGGATTTTAGCCACATGGAACACATTGTCAGCTGGCGGTTGGATATTCGAGCTGTATTGGAGACAAAGCTGACGGCGATCGCTGCCTACAAGTCTCAAACCACCAACTTAATTGATGATGACCCAGACGGATTTCAGTTAACACCAGAGATGCTGGCAAACTTTGCGCGTCCCTGGGAAGTGTATTTAGAGGACGTTCAATGAATCCATCTCAATCATCCCTTTCACCTGACTATTTTGATTCCCTGTACAGCGCTGATACCGATCCCTGGAAGTTTGAAACCAGCGACTATGAGGCAAAAAAATATGCTGCAACAATGGCAGCGTTGCCCCAGGATCGCTATCGTTCGGCGCTAGAAATTGGCGGTTCAATTGGTGTCCTCACTGAAATGCTGGCGACTCGATGTGATTCCTTGCTATCGCTGGATGTATCAGAAAAGGCGCAGCAAAAGGCGATCGAACGTTGTCAAGCGCTCTCACACGTCCGCTTTCAAATTATGCAGGTACCGCAAGCCTATCCAGACGAACCATTCGACCTCACCGTGCTCTCAGAAGTGGGCTACTACTGGTGTCTAGATGACCTTAGGAAAGCGCAGCAGTTAATCTTGCACCATCTTGAACCGGGCGGTCATCTCCTGTTGGTCCATTGGACACCCTACGAAGCGTATTATCACAATCCACTCAGTGGTGATGAAGTTCACGAATCCTTTTTAGCACTCCCTTCATCACAGCTTCGACATATTAAGGGCGATCGAGCAGAAACGTATCGACTTGATTTATTTGAACGTATAAAACAGGGGGCTTGAACTGCTCAATTTCCGCAATGAATTTTTCGCTGAAAACGGATTAAGAACTCCCTCTTTTGGCTCACGTAGTGCTTTGCTGTCAGTTCTACGATTAGCCCTATTGAGACCGTTCTTAACCCAAAGAACGCTGGCGAAAGATATCACCCCTTGGGTTCAATCCTTTGGTCACTGGCGATTGTCGATCAAAGACGGTTTCATTTTGGATCACACAGCGATACGAGCAATTGGCCCTGTCTCAGGCACTAAAACAACTCACACATCAAAAGGATTTCTTCATGTTTTTCCATAAAAAAGAACCGATTCATGTCGTTAACGTTGACGAAGCAAACCCACGCTTCGCCCAACTTCTGTTAGAGCAGTTTGGTGGAGCCACGGGAGAACTTTCAGCAGCATTGCAATATTGGGTACAGTCATTCCATGTTGAAAACCCTGGCATTAAAGATATGCTGCAAGATATCGCCATTGAAGAGTTTGGTCACCTGGAAATGGTGGGCAAAATGATTGAAGCTCACACCAAAAACGTGGATCAAACGGATGCCTTTAAGAGCAGCCTCTTTGCTGTGCGTGGGATGGGTCCTCACTTCTTAGATAGTCAAGGTAGCGCCTGGACAGCCACTTATTTGAATGAAGGCGGCGATGTCGTTCGTGATCTGAGAGCAAACGTTGCCGCCGAGGCGGGAGCCCGTCAGACCTACGAATCACTGATTAAGCTGTGTCCCGATGACGGTACCAAGCAAACATTAGTCCATCTCCTGACCCGTGAGATTTCTCACACCAAGATGTTCATGGAAGCACTCAATTCATTGGGTAAGCTGGATGATCCGTTCTTTGGTAACATTCAACCCGACGAAACGGTTGACCTTTACTACAATCTGTCATCGAATGGCAAATCAGGCGACGATCGCGGCCCCTGGAATTCCGAACCCAACTTCCGTTACATCGCTGACCCTGTAACTAACAAAAAGTCGTAGTCAGTTTCGATCTAATCTAAGTTTCAACGCCCCACTGCATAGCGGATATATGTCGTGGGGCGTTGTTTTGTACTGACCTTTTTTGATGCTACAGGATGTGGCGCGTTTTGAATCACCATTGCTGATGCTGTGCTTATACCAGCTCCAAAAAAAGCGCTACAGATGGCCGTCTGTAAGGGCTCACGGCTGTAAGCCCATACGAGGATCTGTAACCGGAATTGAGAGAATTGGTGTTACCTTGACTCAAGCCGTCGTTATCTTCACTGAAGCTGTGGTGACGAATGCCCAGGTGTTAGTGACTTCTAGACATCGACTCGTAACGTCTACTGATGCTGTGGTGACTTACACCGAAGCTGTCGTCATTAATGGTGACGCTGTGGTGACTGACGGTAACGCGTTGTTGACTAACGGTAGCGTGTTGTTAAAGTGAGAGGCGTTGTTTACGCTAGACCGCAGCGGTTCCAACAGCAGACGCAGATCGTTAATCGCTTGCTTAATGTTGACGAGTGGCCACCGCTGTTGCCAAAGCCCTTCCTCTACCTGCTGTTGTTCAATCTGCTCTAATAGCGCACCGAAAGAGGCAGGCTGGGCCAATCGATCCATCAACCAATCGCGATCGATCCCTAACCGATTCGCCGGTAACGCAATCTCTGATGCGGTGGGCTGGTAGCCATCCAACGCACGTTTGTGGAGCCGCCTTAACTCATGACGGGCCTGCAACCGAGCGACGATCGCGCCTGCTGGTTCCACCAAAAACGGCTGTTGTTCTACGCCCATCGTTGCCCATTCCTTTAGTTGATGGGCTAAGCCATTCTGAGCGCGTCCAACCTGTCGCGCTGAAGTGGTGACTCGCACCCGTGGACTATGACGAAAGCGGGCATTCACTCGCAGCAACGCACGGTAAAGTGCCACATCCTCTGATGTTCTGACGGGGGGCAAGCCTCCCGCCCGTTCATACATGTCTGCGGTCACGGCGAAACTTGCACCGTAATGTTGAAAGTGCCGAGGCATGGTGTCAAAGGGGTCAGGATCGAGGTAATCTTCCAATTCAGCAATCAAAAAGCGGTATCCCACTTCCCGTAAGTGGCAGGCTCTAGCATAGGGATCAAGGGCTGCCCGATCGCAGCGATCGGTCATAATTCGTCCGCCCACCGCATCGGCTCCGGTATGAACTTCGTGCAGCGTTGCCGCAATCCAGGTAGGAGCGACGCAGGTATCGCCATCCGTAGAGGCAATCACTCCCCGCTTGCGCCCTAATCCCATCAAACGGAAATGCGCTTCATCCATTAATCGCTTTCGCACCCAGCCGATATAGGCTTGAGATGCAGGCAATGTCTGTTCCACAATATGTAGCACCAGTTCTGGATGCTGTTGGGCAAACCGTTTGGCGATCGCCACAGAAGCATCACTGCAATTATTTGCCAGTAAAATTACTTCATAGCGCTGTGAATGAATCGGATACCCATCCAGATCAATCTGGTAGGCCAGAGCCGTAAGGGTACGCTCTAGAACTTCTGCCTCGTTTCGAACCGGCACAATCACACAGACCTCACATTGAGGCAACGGGGGTATTGGGACTAAAGGATGAAATTCAATTTCAGGAAAATGGGAAATTGATGGAACTGCGATCGCTGTCAGGCAATCATTCACGTAACCCACTGCTATATCTCCAAAGCGATCGAGCGGTTGCAGCAAGCTGCGTTATGAAAAGATGCATTATGAAAGTGCTTCATGCTTCTTAATTTTGAAGCGTTGCTCTAACGGCTTAATCTGTCCATTGATGGAGATTGGGCTACAGTCTCATCGTCCCAGACAGCAGTGATTCCAAAGGTAGAGGGCTTGATGTAACAAGATTGTAATAATCTCGCTTAAAGCCCTTTTCGTTTTACGGTTGTGCCAACAAAAACGTCTTCACGATCGCCGCGTCACAGCTTAAAGGCTCTCGATCGTCTTAATGTCACTCTGGGTGATGTGCGAGATGTTTTTGAACCCTATCTAGCCATTTTTCTGGCGACTGAGCGGCATTGGAATCCGGCTCAGGTAGGCTTTGCCCTTGCCATCACCAACATCGCTGGTATCCTGACTCAAACACCCATTGGCGCGCTGGTAGATGCGTCTAAACACAAGCGATTACTGATTGCGATCGCCGCCGTAACCATTGCCATCAGCTATCTGATCATTACGTCTGTTCCGGCTTTTCCGGCAGTGATTGCAGCCCAGGCTGGAATTGGCATCGCCGCCGTAACCATCATTCCTGCCGTCTCAGCCATCTCTTTGGGTTTGGTTGGGCAAGACCGTTTGGAGCAACGCATTAGTCGCAACGAAGCCTTTAACCGGACGGGAAACACCCTTACAGCCGTGATTGCGGGTGTGCTGGCCCACTTTGCTGGTCTGACCTGGATTTTTTATCTGTTGGTGCTGTTGTGTGTTGCTACCACGATTTTGATCTTTCGGGTGCAAAGTCGAGATATTGATAACACCGTGGCTCGTTCTGATGACAGCAGCGCCAGTGACCAGTCGCAATCGCAACCGCGAGCCAGTGTAAAAGATTTGCTGAGCGATCGCACGCTAGTAAATTTCAGCGTGGCGGTCTTCTTGTTTTACGCGGCCAATGCGGCGCTGCTACCGCTAGTTGGACAACAGCTTACAGGCGGTCAATCCAATACATCCTCTGCATTCCTTTCAGCCTGTATTGCCATCTCCC
>JAJPKC010000120.1 GCA_021323955.1 Oscillatoriales cyanobacterium Centralia_MAG_596
GCGACTTTCGCAGCTTCGCAATGAACGGTTGCGTAGCTTCTTTGCTCAAAGCTTGTTGCATTGTGTCTTTCAGCGTGACCATCACAAAGCATTGATTATCCATTGTCCAGAAGCCTGGCTCGTGGATCGATTGCTCACAGACGCCGAAGCATTATGTGATTATGCATGGCTGATCCTGGGGGCTGAAGCGATCGCGCTGTATTTTGCCCAGGCGGAGATCTATCGCGTTGAACATTATAGAATTCATAACGTTTCGTCCCGTATTCGTCCCGTCATCCTAAAGAAGAGTCGGTAACGTCAGCAAGCTTACCGCAACTGTTCCTTCTACTTGCAATCCTCATGGGTATCAATATGTTGATCACAACTGAATTCCTTTTGAGTCCTGGAATGCAAGATGCTCAAATCCTTCTGGTGGACAACGATCGCGGTACCAGAGATTTGTATGCTTTTCTGCTGGAAGACCAGGGTGCAAGGGTGGTTGCATCGAGTTCCATCCATGCTGCATTAGAGCTTCTGGATGGGTACGTTCCCAATGTTTTGATTTGTGAAATGAGATTCCTGGGCGAAAATGTTTTGCCACTGATTCAACAAGTCAGATCCCTTGCGTGCAGCAGTGGCAGACCGATCCCTATACTGGTCACGTCAACGTGTGATCCAATCAACTTGGCTCAACAGTTGACGGTAAACGTTGAAGCGTACTTACTCAAGCCCATTGATATTGACAATTTTGTTGATCAGGTCTGCAACCTGACGCGCTTGTCAAATATGGTCTACCCACCCAGCATTCAAGCCTGGGTGAGCGATCAGAATCCAGTCAAACTATTGTGTTGTGGTGCTGGAGTGAACTGAATCTATGCTGCCAGTCCTCCCCTCATTTTGGCACCTGCCTGCCGCACAGGTCTTGGATCAACTCAAGAGTAGCCCCCAGGGCTTGAGTCAGGCGGAGGCCCAGCAGCGGCTGATTCAATCCGGTGCCAACAGTCTCAAGCAGAAGCGGCAATCTCACACGCTGGTTCTGTTGCTGAACCAGTTCAAGAGTCCGATTATTTTGATCTTAATGGCAGCGGCAATTCTCTCCAGTTTTCTGGGTGATGCCCTGGATGCGGTGATTATTCTGACGATCGTGCTGGTCAGTGGGCTGCTGGGGTTCTGGCAGGAACGGGGCGCAGCCGATGCGATTCAAAAACTGCTGGCGCTGGTGGAGGTGAAAGCGCGGATTCTACGCGATGGTCAGCTTCAGGACATTGCGATCGCGGATGTGGTGCCCGGTGATGTGGTGCACGTCTCGGCAGGGGACAGCATTCCCGGTGATTGTTTGATTTTAGAGTCCCAAATGCTGTCGGTGGATGAGGCTACTCTCACGGGAGAAACCTATCCGGTGTCTAAAGAATCGGGCGTGTTGCCCGTCGAGACTGGGTTGAGCCAACGCACCAATAGCCTGTTGATGGGCACCCATGTGGTGAGTGGCAGTGCTCAAGCAGTGGTGGTGCATACGGGCAAGCTGACTGAGTTTGGCAAGGTATCAGAGCGATTGAAATTTAGACCACCAGAAACCGAGTTCGAGAGCGGTATTCGCAAGTTTGGCTACTTTTTGGTGGAAGTGACGTTAGTTCTGGTGGTGCTGATTTTTGCCGCCAATGTCTACTTACAGCGCCCGATGTTGGACTCGTTTCTGTTCTCGCTGGCATTAGCGGTGGGGTTGACGCCGCAACTGTTGCCGGCGATCGTCAGTATTAATCTGGCCCACGGAGCCAAGCAAATGGCGACCCGGCAGGTAATTGTCAAGCGCTTGCCCGCCATTGAAAACTTTGGCAGTATGAACGTGCTGTGCTCGGATAAGACCGGAACGCTGACCGACGGCATCGTGCGAATTCGATCGGCCCTGGATGTCGATGGCAATGACAGCGAACGCGTTTTGTTTCACGCTTACTTAAATGCGGCAACTGAATCGGGCTATGTCAATCCCATTGATGAGGCGATTCGCACCCACCAAACCTTTGACATTTCTGCCTACCAAAAGCGGGGTGAGATTCCCTACGATTTTAACCGCAAGCGCCTCAGCATCTTGTTTGCCAAAGATGGCGATCGCCTGCTGGTAACAAAGGGAGCGCTCACCAATATTCTCGATATTTGCGCGTCGGTAGAGCTAGCGGATGGTAAAACCGTGGATCTGGAACCGCTGCGATCGCCGATCCAACAACGGGCTGAAACGCTGGGAAGTGAAGGGTCGCGCATTTTAGGCGTGGCCTATCGCCAGTTACCAACAGACGAGCTTAGTATCCAGGATGAAACCAACCTCACTTTTCTGGGTTATCTCGCCCTTTACGATCCCCCCAAGTCGGATATCAAAGGCACGATCGCTGACCTGACCACCCTGGGCGTGACGCTCAAAATGATTACGGGAGACAGTCACGCAGTCGCCGCCAGCATTGCCCAACAGGTGGGTTTGCTGCATACCCAGATCTTGACAGGTTCAGCGCTGCAAAAACTGAGTGATGCGGCGCTGCTGCATCAGGTGAATCAGGTGAATGTGTTTGCCGAAGTGGAGCCAAACCAGAAAGAACGGATTATTGTGGCGCTCAAAAAGGCTGGGAACGTCGTCGGCTACATGGGCGATGGCATTAATGACGCGTCGGCGCTCTACGCGGCGGATGTGGGTATTTCAGTCGATACAGCGGTGGATGTGGCCAAGGAAGCGGCTGACATTGTGCTGATGCAAAAAGACCTGAATGTCTTGCTCAGTGGAATTAAGTCGGGACGGACGACCTTTGCCAATACTCTCAAGTATGTGTTTATGGCCACCAGTGCGAATTTCGGCAATATGTTTAGCATGGCGGGGGTTTCGCTCATGCTGCCGTTTCTGCCCCTGCTCCCCAAGCAGATTTTGCTCACCAACCTGTTGACTGATTTTCCAGAAATGACGATCGCTACTGATCGCGTCGATCAAGACCAGGTCACCCAGCCCCACCGCTGGAATATCCGCTTCATCCGCAACTTTATGCTGGTGTTTGGGCTACTCAGCTCGGTGTTTGATTACCTGACCTTTGGAGCCTTGCTGCTGCTGCTCCATGCTGACCCGGCGCAGTTTAGAACGGGCTGGTTTATGGAATCGGTGATTTCGGCATCCATGATTGTGCTGGTGATCCGCACTCACCAATCGATTTTTCACAGTAAGCCCAGTCCCTATTTGTTCTGGACGACGATCGCGATCGCCGTTGTCACAGTGATTCTTCCCTACACCCCACTGGCCGCTTTACTGGGGTTTCAATCGTTGCCGATCGAGTTCCTTTTGGTGCTGGCCGCTATTGTCGGACTCTATATCCTCGCGGCAGAAACCGTTAAGCGACTGTTCTATCAACACATGCGGGCTTAACCCTATTCCTCACACACACTTCAAACGTCTCCATGGAAGACATATCTGATCACCAACTAGAAGAACTGGATCATCTCAACCAACTCAAAGATAATTTTTTGAGTACGGTGTCTCATGAGTTGCGATCGCCCATCACAAATATCAAAATGGCAACTCAGATGTTAAAGTTGCTGGTTCAAAAAGACGAGAACCGTGAGAAAGCAAAAGTCGATCACTACCTGATGATTCTGGAGCAAGAGTGCGATCGAGAAATCAACCTGCTAAATAGCTTTCTGGCTCTACAGCAACTGGATGCTGGAAACTATTCCATGAGCCAAACGCCAATCCATCTGCAAAAGGTGATTCCACAGATGATCGAGCCATTTTTGCAACGTATAGCCAACCAGCAGCAAACGCTTCAGCTAGAAATTGCCGCCAACTTATCTGTCCTGACCGTAGACCGAAACTGCCTGGAGCAGATTTTGTCTGAACTGCTCACCAACGCCTGTAAATTTACGCCCACTGGAGAAGCCATCGCTGTTATGCTTGCCTGGAAATGGCCATCGACTCAATCCCCCAAAATCTTCCAGCTCAAAGTGACCAATTCAGGGGTAGAAATTCCAGTGAGCGAGTATGCTCGGATTTTTGATCGGTTCTACCGTGTTGCTAACGGCGATCGCTGGAAGTACAAGGGGACTGGCCTGGGGCTGACATTAGTCAAAAAGCTGACAGAGCATTTGGGAGGGACGATTTGGGTCGAAAGTGGTGATGGACACACGTGTTTTATAGTTGAAATTCCTGTAAACAACTCAGCATTTATTTAGGCTTAATGTACCGTAAAGCCTGAGTAAATTTTATTGTTGAGCCGACTAAATCAGTATCATTTAAGTTCTGCTATTGTATTCTCTCTTTTCTGTATTGATGATTGACTGACCGATCAAAAAGTATTTGAATGATTAGTAAATTGCTCAATCTCTAAAAATATATTTTGTCACTTGATCGACCTCAGCCGTTCAATTTAATTTATTTGATCAGGATAAACCAGGGGGCGTGATGCTTTAAGTGATTGTCAGTTTGGCTCGATAACACAGTTATTTCTTAATAAGCTATGATCATACGTATAAAGTCTGTATGAGGCATCCCATGAGTTACACTAAGACCCAGGGGAAACCCCTCAACCTCAATGAGAAGCATTACACAACGGCAGTGAACTGATCCCTGCTGAAGTTCAAGTGAGTATTCATGATAATGCAGATCAGTTGGTTGATACGCTTGCAGTTGGGTACACCATCGATGATGAAGGGCTGATCAATAACTTTGCAGTTGAGCCTGAGATTTACCCATCAGCGTATCCTTTATTACGGAAATAACGATACTATAGTGTTCTAGGAGCAGCCGCCATTCTGTTTTTTGTCATGTTAATGCTGGCCGCCTTTTCTGTTAGTTAAGTATTGATCTTGCTCGTTTGGGCGTATGATTTGTTTCAATCCATCGAGAGCAATTTAGCGTTGCGATCGCCATCTTCTAAGAATTGGTAAATAAGTTTATCGCTGATGTGACTGGCTCTTTTCCAGAGCAGCTGCATCATCTCATTGTTTCTGAGTGATTCAGCATTACCAACATTTTTCTGATCTCAAAGTACTATTGCTGTTAGAAAAATACGATTTCAATGTTGATTGGACGATTCGATTTAATTAAAGCAGAAACCTAATGCCTTTATTTGGCTTAAGGAGGATCAAACATGACTACTTGCTACAACCCTTCTCTCTACGAAGAACCGCGAAACCAACCAATGCGGGTCATTCCTCCAATGCCAAGAGAAACGCTTCTTAACTGGTTAGAAAGTTCCGGTAGGTTTCGATCGAGTGAACCGGATGAGTTGCAAAATGATCCAGTAGGAGAAGAACTGGATCATTTTCTGGATGCAGATGCCTATGCTTTAGAACATGAAGAGGATGAGGAAGAAATCGATTGAAGAGAGATGCGTTACTCTCATCAGTTCTCTTGTGAAAAGGAACCAATATTTGATCATGGCTTATTCCTTATAGTTAAATGGTCAATTTACAGCCAATCACTGTGCATCTTTTCAATGAAGGGAATGTAGAGAATGTTGTTCAATTAGCCTGGAAATAGTTAACTCCAACTATTTCAAACTACAATGGAGATATAAACAGCGACAGCGCTACACGTTGCGAGGCAGCCAATATGGATGCCAATGAAATTATCAGACGATATGTAACTGGAGAAAGAAATTTCAGATTGCAAGATTTGCACAGTCTTAGTTTTGTTCAAGCCAATTTGAGTCATGCTGACTTTTCGGGAGCAAATTTGGCAGGTGCAGATCTGAGCAATTCAGATTTAAGCGATGCTAACTTCAATTGGGCAAATTTGAAGGGAGTGAATCTAAAGGGCGCAAATCTGAAAGGCGCAAAAATGCCAGATGGCAGGACACACAATGATTATCTGGAATCTGCCAATTATCTCGCTGCTTGATAATGTTAGTTAACGATGCTGTTAATCAACGGCGATTTTAATTGCCAACTCAGTGCTTGCCAAAAATTGATTAAGGACGTGTTATGTCAAAGCAACAAAAGGGCAACAGGGAATCCAAAAAGCCGAAAGCCGTTTCTGATGGAACCAAGAAGCAAAAGAAAAACCCCAAACGGTATGATGGAACCATTCCGGGGCTGTTTGACAATTCAAAGTAGGTTCAGCTTTCGGCCTTATTTTGCAACGCCTGCCTCATTTTGCAACGCCTATAGATGGTCTTCCATAATGCTGCACGTGGGTCGGGACTTCAATCGACGACGGTAGCTGCGGATCGGGTATGGGAGACAGGGGTGTAAGGCGGAGGGGCAGTTCGCCCGCCCATACAGGCAGGGCATAATCGTCCGCATCATCCTTTGGTGGGCCTGTTCTCACTTTGGCCGAGGCTTCTTGCAACGGCAACGCTAAGACCAGCGTTCCGGCCAACTCCTGGGGTGTGGGTGGACGCACTGCCGCCCAGCGATCGGGCATGACGTGTTCTGTAAATGCCTGCAAGGCCATCAGCTTTTCGGTCGGATCATCAACCACTGTCGCGTTACCGAAGACCACTACAGAACGGTAATTCATGGAATGGTGAAAGGCCGATCGCGCCAGCACGAGGCCGTCCAGCAGCGTTACGGTGACGCACACGGCGACCTGTTCTTTTAGGGTACGGAGCATCCGACTGGCCGGAGAGCCATGAATGTAGAGTTGATCGCCGACTCGACCGTAGGCTGTGGGGATGACAAAGGGTTGAGCATCCACCACAAACCCCACATAGCAAATCAAGGCTTCGTCCAGGATTTGATGGATCAATGCGCGATCGTAGTTGCCTCGCTGTGGCTGACGTTTAATTTGCGTGCGTTGGGTAACGGGTAATGTATCCGATGCTGTTGATGTGTCAAATGCAGTCATAGTCGTTGTTCCACATAAATGTCAGCGAAGGGGCTGTCACCGTAAGTCCAGGCGCATGAGATTGCTATCGGCAAACCCAAGTCGAGCGTAAACAGGCTTCCCGGTTGGCGATGCGTTGAGAACTGCGTGCGTGCAGCCGATCGCGCGTAAATGAGCGATCGCGTGCTGCGTTAGCTGCGTAGCAATGCCCTGATGGCGGTAGGGCTGTTCCACATAAACGCCCCAGATATACCCATCCCGACGATCGGTGGCATTGATGATATTGGGGTACAGACCGGCAAAGCGCTGGCATCCAGCGGATCCCACAATCTGTCCTTCTACCTCGGCCACAAAGGCCTGATAGCCTAACGTTTGATGGGCCTGCTCCATGAATTGCAGCGTTATCTCTAACCAATCAGGAGCAATGGCCGAGGCTGCAATCTGGTTGTCTAACCACATCTGGTAGAAATGATGGGCGATCGCGATATGGTTCGCTGGAGTTGCAGCCCGCACGTCAAAGTGCTGTTGCGTCAGCATGTCGTGTTGTCTGAAGGTGGTCTCTTTGAGACTAACCGTGAAAGTGGACTCTTACAATAGCCACTTTTATGCTGATATACCAGTCCACTTTGGTGGGTGGGTGGGCACGAGCCAGAATTCGGACGCTGGACGGGGATAGTTACGCTGAACGGCTAAATATCGCTTTGGTTGCAGACATCTAGCTCTGAGAACGATTCTGCGTCAATGATATTAATGCGTGCACAAGCCGATCCGGGTCAAGTGGCTTTGTCACCTGCTGCTGGTAGCCACTGGCGATCGCGCGCTTGCGGTCTTCTTCTCTGGCGTAGGCGGTCAGCGCGATCGCGGGCGTTTGTCCCCCTTTTTCCGGTGGTAAAGCCCGGATCTGCCGGATGAGCGTGTAGCCATCCACTCGCGGCATCCCAATATCGCTCACCAGCACATCCGGTTGGAACGACTCCAGAACGGTCAGGACTTCTGCGGCCGAGGCCACTGTCAGGACTTCCGCGCCATATTGAGTTAGCAATACGGTGAGCAAGTCACGCGCATCGGCTTCATCGTCCACGGCAAGAACGCGGATCCCAGTGAGATTAAGGTGTTGCATCGGAGATGTATTCGGTTGTTTTATGGCAGGTTTGGTATCAAGCAAGGGCAATCTGACCGTAAAGCTCGCGCCTTGCCCCTCACCAGGACTATCCGCCGCGATCGTGCCGCCATGCGCTTCGACCAGCGATCGAACAATCGCCAGCCCTAGCCCCAGTCCACCGTAATTCCGGGTGGTCGAGGCATCTTCCTGTCGAAAAGACTCAAAGAGATATGGCAGGAATTCGGCGTTGATGCCTTTGCCCGTATCGCTAACGGTAATTTGCGCCCAGTGATCAACACGCTCGAGCAAAATATCAACGCGTCCATGGGGTGGAGTGAACTTAATCGCGTTGGACAGCAGGTTCCATACGATTTGCTGGAGCCGTGCGGCGTCACCAGACACGTATCCAATCTGGGGCAATACAGGATGCAGACGGATGGATTTCGACGTGGCTGCTGTTTGAACCGTGTCGATCGCTGATTCGATCACAAACACGAGATCTACAGGGGCCGTGTCCGTAATGAGTTTGCCGCGCAGAATCTTGGCAACATCCAGCAGGTCATCAATCAGTTGCGTTTGCAGTCTGGCATTGCGTTCGATCGTCGCCAGCGCTTCAGCCGTCCGGCTCTGGTCAAATGTGCGCGTTTGGAGCAGTTTTGTCCAACCGAGAATTGGGTTGAGCGGCGATCGCAGTTCGTGGGAAAGCACCGCCAGAAAGTCATCCTTAATGCGATTGGCACGTTCAGCTTCCGCTCTCGCCGCTTGCTCCTGAGCGAGCAGGTGATTACGCTCCTGCTCGGCTTGCTGACGCTCTGTGATATCGGTATTGGTGCCAAACCAGCGCAGCACGTTCCCGTACGAATCGTGAATGGGAATCGCGCGGGAGAGAAACCAGCGGTAGTTTCCATCTTTTCCCCGTAGGGGAAATGTATCTTCCCATTGCTCACCCGTTTCAAAACAATGGCGGATATGCCGCACCACCCGATCAACATGGTCAGGGTGGTGGACTGCTTGCCACCCCCACCCCCGCATCTCCTCCAGGGTTGTCCCGGTGTACTCAAACCAGCGCTTGTTGTACCAGACAATGTTGCCACTGGCGTCTGTCATCCAGGCAAACTGCGACATGTTATCGGCCAGCGTCCGAAATCGTTCTTCGCTTTCACGTAATGCTTCTTCTGATTCCCGGCGCTCTGTGATATCCCGCGAGGTGGCCAGAAGTTGCACAACCTGCCCATTCGTATCGAGGATTGGCGTCACTGCTACATCCCACCACTTTGGGGTGCCTTTGGTGGTTGGGCAAAACCCTTGAAAGCGACCTGTTTCGCCTGTTCTGGCAGTCGCGATCGCCGTTTCAGCCGCCTCGCGATCATCCGGTTGCCAGAAATCAATCCAGTTTCCCTGGAGATAGAGCGAAATATCATCAATTTCCAGCAGACAAATCCCGCCCACATTGATGTACAGGAGTCGCCCATCGAAATCCAGTAATTTAATACAATCACTGCTGCTGTCTAATATGCGGCGCTTAAACTCTTCACTTTGCCGCAGGGATTCTTCTGCCTGTTTGCGATCGGTAATGTCCTGCACGTTACCCAGCAGGCGCACCGCATTGCCCGCACCGTCGTAAAAGGCCTGTCCTCTAGCAGCAATCCAACGAACCCCATCAGGACGCACAATTCGGTAGTCAGCCGCGTAGTACTCTTGCTGCTGTTGGAGGGCGTTTTTCACCACCTCTGCCGTTATGATTCGATCGTCTGGATAAACATGGCTCAACCAGTCTTCAAAGCTGACTGTCTGCGTTGTGGGGTCAAAACCCAACAGCGTACAGTACTCCTCCGAAACCCGCGCCGCATTGTGGGTGAGATCCCAGTCCCATAAGCCGGACTGAGTCGCTTTGTACGCCAGCTTTAATTGGGCCTCGCTTTCGCGAATACGGAGTTCCGACTGCTTGCGATCGGTGATGTCCCGCCAGGTTGCAATGTAGCCATCACCAAATTTAGCCACACGAATATCCAGCGCTTTGGTGAGGCGTTGCTGCCCAAACGCACCCTCATAGATCACGCTGTCTTTGACAAGCGATTGCCCCGTTTCGACGACCTGACAATACTCATCAAACAGTCCCAGCTCACGATGTTCTGGCAGCAGTTCACATAACCCCCGGCTGAGATGTTGCTCGCGCGGGATCTGGCTCATTAGACAGGCGGCATCGTTGACATACTCAGCCTGAAAATCGATAATTTGTCCCTGCTCATTCCGCACGGCTCTGTAGATGGCAAAGCAGTCCAGCATGTTTTCGATCGAGGTGCGAAAGCGCTCTCTGCTCTCCTGGAGCGCGATCTCTACTTGCTTGCGATCGCTGATGTCATGGTGGATGCCAGCCATGCGGAGCGGGTTGCCCTGGGCATCGCGGGACACAACTTTACCGTAGTTGGCAATCCATTTCCATTCACCGGACTTGGTGCGCATCCGGTATTCAAATTTGTATGGCACTGAACCATCTTGAAAATGGGCCTGCAATCGTTCGACGACCCACTCCCTGTCATCAGGATGGATCAGTTGCTCCCAGGTGCTATAGGTTCCTGGCAGTTCCCCTTCCTGGTATCCCAGGATGCTGAGCCAGCCTGGACTGAAATAATCCTGATTGGTCGTAATGTTCCAATCCCACGGGCAGCTACCCGACCCCTCCAGTGCCAATTGTAGCCGTTCTTCACTCTCTCGCAGTGCCCGTTCTGCCCGCTTGCGATCGGTGATGTCCATCGAAAAGCCTACCATCCCAACCGGGGTCTGGTCGGCATCGTGCAGCAGGGAGAGCGACAGCAGCAGATCGATGCGATCGCCAGATTGATGTTGCGCGACCACTTCCACTTCATGCTGTCCGTTCACTTTCAGCGGCGCAATGATTTCAGTCTCTAACAGCGTGTGGGTATCGGCTGGATACAGCAACGACACATGCTGACCCAGCGCCGCTTCGGCAGTGTAGCCAAACAGTTTTTGCGCGCCATTATTCCAGCTAGTGATGTAGCCATCGAGATTCGTTGTAATGACCGAGTCATGAGTCTGATCGAGAACCTGGGCCTGTAGTCGCAGCATCGCCTCAATCTGTTTGCGATCAGTGACATCTTCGGCAATCCCGGCAAAGCGGTAAAGCCTGCCCGCGTCATCATGCAGCGGGAAACAGCGATCGTGCACCCAGCGCACATGCCCATTGGGTAGAACAATTCGGTACTCGACATCAAAGAGTCCCGCCGCGGCGTTTTGCTCAAACGCCTGTCCTGTCCATTCCTGGTCGTCCGGGTGAATGTAGTTTACCCAGGCCTGCTGGTCTTCATAGAGTTCTTGCGGATTCAGCCCCCACAGGTGCTCATAGGCTGGACTGACATAGCTGACACGATCTTCCAGCACCTCCTTGATCCAAAACACGGCATTAATGTTTTCGGCTAGCTGCCGGAACCGGACTTCGCTCTCTTGCAGCGCTCGTTCAGCGTGTTTGCGCTCCGTAATGTCGATATCATTGCCTGCCATCCGTACAGGCTGCCCGTCCTGGTTGTAGAACACTTTGCCCTGGCTCAAAGCCCAGCGAACCTGGCCGTTGGGATAGACCACACGGAATTCAATATTGTAGTCTTCGGCAGTTGCAACCGCATGATTCACCGCCGCCAGCACCCGATCGCGATCATCCGGGTGCAGGCGATCGGCAAACATCGTAAATGATCCGTCGAACGTACCCGCTTCCAGACCAAACATGGCTTCCAGGTTGTCCGACCACTGGATGTGCCCGGTCTGGATGTTCCAGTCCCAGGTGCCCATGCGGGAGGCTTCGAGCGCCGATCGCAGCTTTCCTTCACTCTCCCGCAGTTCGATCTCGACCTGCTGGCGTTCGGCCAGTTCAGCCTGAGACTGTTGATAGAGTTCAGCCTGCCGTAATGCAATGCCCATTTGCATAGCCAGTTCGTTGAGCAAGTCAATTTCTAATGGCTGCCACTGCCGGGAATCCGTACAGTGGTGGGCAATCAACAGTCCCCAGAAGTGGTCGTCGTGCAACACTGGCACCACTAAATTGGCCCGTACCTGAAACTGGTCGAGCAGCTCGACATGGCAGGGATCGATGTCGCTGTTGTGAATATCCGGGATGACAGTGACCTGCCCCTGACGGTAGCGCCTGACATAGTCCTCAACAAAGGCTGCATCGTGGGAGATTGACCCCGGACGGCTGAACCTGAGATAGTTCGCCGCCAAACAGGGGTCGTGGATGGTGGTCGATAGGAGCGATCGCCACTCTGCCCCCACCGATTCGGCCACCACTGTCCCGTTGCCATCCGCCTCCAGCCGAAACACCACCACCCGATCAGTGTGCAGAAACTGCCGCACTTCAGTCACCGTCGTCTGGAGAATGTGATCTAAGTCCAGCGATTCATGGATTTGCCGCGCAATGTGGGCCACGACGCGTTCGCGCTCGATCCGCTGTTGCAGTTGCGTCCGGAGCTGAACAGTCTCGATTGTGCTGTTGACAGCAAGATGGAGACTCTCGGGCGTGATCTGTCCCTTGATGAGATAGTCCTGCGCACCAGCCTTGATCGCTTGCACCGCGATCGCTTCATTTCCTTGCCCCGTCACAACAATTACCGGCAGGCAGGGCTGTTGGCAGGGAGAGTGAAGTTGCGACAGAAATTCCAGCCCATCGACATCGGGCAAGCGATAGTCCAGCAGCGCCACATCGGGACAATGCTGCTGCCAGAGCGCCAAACCTTGCTGCCCAGACACGGCTTCCAGAATGGTGTAGGTGCAGTCTCGATCGCGCTGCAGGTATCGCCGATAAAGCTCTCGGTCTTCAGGTGAATCGTCCACAATCAGGACAGTGTGACGCCGTTGAGTCATATAAACCCTGCACACTTCCCAGACTCTAGAATTGACAGTGGTTTAAACATCGCACATAGAATATTACAAAAATTCTAACCATAGAAGGATTTTATGACTGACGGCTTCAAGTGAATCGTTCAATTGCTTTGACCCATTGGTTTCAATGGCTGAATTGGTTTGAATGGCCGAATCGGGGCGTCGCCGTGTAAAGTTGCTGTGTGCGATCGCTGTGTGAAATCATTCATACTGGCAGCCTTAGATTCAATAGCATAGCGATTGACGTGACATGCAGCGCAACGGTTATTAAAAATTCTGTAAAACGATCAGTCTGCCTGTGCTGCGAATGTTCGCAACCGATTGATGAATTGCCCTAAATAGCGATGGAGTGAGGGTTAGAAGCTTTGCCGTCCCATTGTTTACGGGTTCAACCGCTTGTTCAATCAATATTGGATGCAGTCCCCAACTCTACCGGGTGGCACTGACTCAGTCGCGTGTCACTTTGCTGAACTTTGTTGAGCGATTAAGCTTATATTTCGCGATCGCCGGGTTGTAGCTGCTGCACAATTCGTTCTAAAAGTTGCTTGAGTCTCACCGGCTTAGCCATGTAGTCGTTTGCACCCGCCGCTAAACATTTCTCGGCGTCACCGGGCATGGCGAGGGCCGTCAGCGCAATGATGGGAATGGTCGCCGTACGGGCGTCAGCACGAATGCGGCGCGTGGCTTCCAGACCATCCATCTCTGGCATTTGAATATCCATCAGGATGAGATGGGGCTGCTGCTGTTTGGCGATCCGCACGGCTTCTAATCCGTTACGTGCCAGCAAGACCTGGAATTCGTGGGCCTCCAGGTAGCTCTTCATGGTTGTAATATTGGCTTCGTGGTCTTCGACTAAGAGGACACAGGGGGCATTGGCCAGGGCGGCCGCGGCAATGATCAACGCCGTCTCTGGGTTGGGCGGCTGCACATTTCCAAATAGCCGATTCAACGCCTGATAGAACTTTTGGCGCGAGAGCGGTTTGAGCAAATGCTCGATCGCGCCCAGGCTCATGCTGTGCAATCGTTCATCCACGACCGAGATCACAATGATCGGAATGTGCTGGGTCTGAGGATGCGCTTTTAACGCCCGTAAGACATCCCAGCCTGAACAGTCTGGCAGCAAGATGTCCAGCACAATAATGTCTGGTTGGATTCGCAACGCCACGTCCAATGCACCTTCGCCCACCGGATGAATGACGCTCGTGGCTCCCAATTCGGCCAGATAGCGTTTGATCTGACCAGCGGCAGCACCCGAGTCTTCCACGACCAGCGCGTGCTGGATCTCAATGGGGTTGGCGACGGTTTCGGACGCTGGTTCGTTGTCCTGATGCGACAGCGGATGCCACGGCAGGACGACCGTAAAACAGCTACCACGACCCACTTCACTTTCGACTCGGACACTCCCCCCGTGAAGATCAACAATCCGTTTGACGATCGACAGGCCCAGTCCGGTGCCCTCATACTGTCGCGTGAGCGAACTGTCTAATTGAACAAAGGGCTGGAAGATCTGACTCAAATGGTCGGGGCTGATCCCGATACCGCTGTCTGTAACCCGAAATTCAACCGCTTGTTGCTCCAGGTTCATGCAGGTCTCAAGCTGAACACGGCCACCGTTGGGCGTAAACTTGACCGCGTTGGTGAGTAGGTTGACCAGAATTTGCAGCAATCGCCGCTCGTCGGCTTCGATCTCTGCGATCGTGGTATCGATCGCGCAGGTCAGGTGGATCTGCTTCTGGCGGGCCTGCTGCTTCACAAAGTTGAGACTGGCCTCACAAATGGAGTCCAGCGCAATGGTCTTCCATTCAAGCTCCATCTTGCCCGACTCAATTTTAGAGAGGTCTAAAATATCGTTAATCAGTGCCAGTAAATGCTGTCCGCTCTGGTCAATGGTCTGGATAAACAAGCGCTGTTTATCATTTAAGCCGCCAAATACTTCCTCCAGGAGCGCTTCCGATA
>JAJPKC010000307.1 GCA_021323955.1 Oscillatoriales cyanobacterium Centralia_MAG_596
CCGCGGCCACGGTCTCCAAAATTATCTCCAGCGCCGCGGTCAAGACGGCATCCGCGTCCCTTTTCGTCACGTTTGCCTTGACCGCAATCGCATCCACTAATTCACCTTTATTCATGGGGTACTATCCTCCACTGGAAAAACCGTGATTATAGTGCCACTGGAGCCGCGTGAAACACGCTTTTGGGGATGACCCAGTACCGCCCAGTCACGCCCAGCACCGCCCATGCACCTGACAGCCCCGCCAGCACCCGCTACAATCAACCATCATTCCCGCTGTCACCCATCAGACTCGTGGCGATCGCCCCTGCAACCCAGATCATTCCACCCCGGTGGCCCTGCCGGTCGATCCATCCCCACCACCACGACCAGAAATAATCCCATAACGCAGTATGGCTTTTTTTTCCGGGATGGGATACACAGGCCGATCGCCTACCCAGACGCCCACACAGACGGGCATCCCCGCGATCACCAGACCACCAATCGCGTCACTTACCGCCGTTTGGATCGCTGTGTTGCCGTCTGCTCATACTGTTGCGCGATCGCGAACAGGAGCGTGTCCCGTGCTGGCGCAATCTGCGCCCGGTCACTCGCCTGGAAGTCGGCGGTCAGTGTCGGTGTACCGCCCTGGTCATGGACTAATCGCGTACCATTGCGACGATCAATCTTGGTGAACCCCCGACGGCGGCTGAACACATACGTCCGCCCGTCCAAATCGTTGCTTTGCGCCAGGTTGAGCACCAGGTTCGCAGTCGTCACAAGCTCCCGTGCGATCGCCTGCTATTGTTGCTCTTTCTTGGGGTCGCGCCCGCCCGTCGGGTCCTGGTCGTCACGAAACCAGGCAAGACTGGCACTCCAGCGGACTGCGCAGACTAAATTGGCATCCGGTCTTGTCTTGCGCTTGGCCGCAGCGGCATTGAGCCGAGTTTCCACATCCTCCCATAGAGTCTCTGCCTGCCCGATTAGCGGCCGATTGAGGGGCGTCGCCGTGGGATAGCATTCCGGGTCTCACGGGTGCGGGTGCAGTGGTCGCGGGAGGCTTTGACTTGGGTGGGGGATTTCAGTTTGCCGAAGCGGAGCATCGAGTACGCCATGCCTTGAGGGTGTCCCAACGCAGGAACCCGCTTGCTGTCAACATGCCACGTGACCAAAGCGGACGGCGGACGGTCAATTGGTCTGGATTTTAGGAGCTGCGGCGGGATCGATGCGTGGCCGATGGGCGGCACCAGGAACGGGATCACCACTTCCAGAGGCGCATCAGCTCAAGCGCGACGCTCATTGAGCAGCCCAGTTTAGCGAGCGGAGTGGGCGCAGCACCGCCGGCAAGGCGCTACGAGCCAGCGGCGACAAAGCGGGTAGCCAGTCCAGCGGGTCGAACATCACTTTGCGGCCCAGAATGCTGCACCGAATGCTGGCGATCATTCTGGCCCAACTGCTGCCCAAACGTCTGCCCGTAATCCTGAGGAGCATTATCCTCAGACTGCTGCCCATCGCTCTGACCAAATTTCTGCCCGTAATGCTGCGCCGAACGATCAACTACGAGCCAAAATTCAGCGTTCTGGAGGCGATGCAGTCTGTCAAAATCATCTTTCTGCCGCGTAGGCTGAGGCGCAGCATCGCCAGACTGCTACCCACATCATCGATTCAGCATTCTGCCCAAACTTCTGCCCGATATGCTGCGCCGAATCCGCTCCAGACTGCGGCCCAGACCGCTGCCCAGACCGCTGCCCCGTAGGCTACCGCCAACGATCCGGTGACCCATGCCGCACCAAAGCGTAGCTGGCCGTTTGGGTACTCTAAGGTTGACCACCGCTTACCCTGCCAGAGGCTCCAGTGCATGGATTACCCGTAGATCGCGTCCCCGTGGCCCAATTAGCCACCAGACTGGGCATTAAAACGGCGGCCCTCTATGACCGCCTCAATACGCTGGAAAAACTTGGGATCGACCGGATTCGCGAAGGGCGGCACGTGTATTTTCCCGCTCAACACCTCCCGCTGCTCGATGCGCTCGACCAACACCTCAAGGCGAAACGGACGATCGCCGAATTCTTGGCGCAGCACCGGGCTGAGGTGACCGCGCCGCCGCCGGAGCGGCATGACGCGCTGCCCCAGGTACAGCGTGACCTTGCCGTAGTTGAAGGTCAGCGCCCAGGGCTGCTCGGACTCCAGCATCAATTGCAGACGCTGTTCCCAAGCTTCTGGGCGGCGGGAGAAGCGACGCTAGCCAGGCTGGCCGCCCCGTTTATAGCTAACCAAGACCGCATGGTGGGGCAACTGACGCAGCTGAATACCCATGTTGAGCAGCTTGACGCTACGGTCGCGGCGATGCAGACGGTCAGTCCGGCTGTCGCTCATCTCAGGGACACGGTACTGCCGCAATTTGAGCACTTGAAAGCCGCGCTCGCAATCTTTGAATCGTGTGCCCAAACGGGCGCTTTGCTCTTAACCGCTCAGTTAGCGCTGTTGGTCCGCCTGAATCCGAAAACAATATCCAAGCAACAGACGTTCCAACGGCAAGGCGATCGATTTACCAAAGTCGGTAAGGAGGGGCGAGAATCTGTGTGGCGCGTGACGAAACTTCCCAGTCTGCCAGTGTGCGAGCCGTCTGGACAGAATACGCTACAGGCTCAGGCGGCTACCAGCCCGCAGCCCCAACCAGGGTTTGGTGAGAGCCCGTCCCGATCATCCTGGTCCGGCTGAACGTGAGTGCGGTGCAACACCGACTGTCTGCATCATCCCCGTTCTGGGACGTCACTACCCGCCAATGCCTCCAAGTCCTCCCTGTCTCTTGCCTTGCTGGGACTGATCTGCCAGTTCTTGTCGTCGCCGCTCCGCCTGTAAGGCTGCCCGTTGACCCTGGAAGTGATCAGAGTCTGCCCGCGTCAAGTGCTCACTGACCTGTATCTGGTCACCCCGGAGCCGCAGCAGTACACCGCGCCCGTCCGTCGCTGCCAGCGTCAATGTTTGCCCATCCTTGGTAATGCGATAGCGTGGACCCTCGACCACTGGTTTGCCGACTAGCGCCAGGGCCAGCTGGGCAACGGCTGCCATGTCTCGACCCCATGACTCCCTTTGTCGCTGTGCTTCTAGTGCCTGCAGCTGCAGGAAGTGCGCTTCTTGTCGCCGAAAGCAGTCCCAATCCGCCTCAGTCACGGTACGGCTGAGAGCGATTTCCGCCCCGCGCTGGGCCAGCAAAATGCCCCTGCCGTCTGTCGCGCTCACGATGAGCGTCTGATCGCTCGGCCTCAGCTCAAACTGATAAATGTGCTCATCATCCAGCAACGTCTGAGCCACTCTGTTGCCACTTTCGGGGTGGGATCGCCCTGCTACTTGGATTCCCAAGTGGGCAATCCGCGCGATGCCTGTACACCATGCCTGACGTTGCGCCGCTGCCCGGTGTGGCTCTAATTTGGGTAGCTCTAAGTCTGCGGTCGCAGCTGGTAGCGGCTCCGCCTGTGCCACCGGGATTGGCATCGCCGTGGGTGCGCTTGCGGTGGGGCGTGGTGAGCTTTCAACCCGCTGTTCTGATGCGGTTACGGCTGGTGTGGGTCGTGCTGCTTCTGGCTGCGTTGAGTCCGTTATGGGAACGGCTGGAGCAGTCGAAATTGAGCCCGGGGGAGGCAAAGCCGTGGGTTTGGGTTGACTGGGCACGACGGGTTCTATGACGTCTGTTGCGGCAGCGGCTAAGCCCGCTTCGATGGGTTGGGGAGTCGGTGGTTGAGGGGTATCTGTGACGACGGGCAACGGCTCCGGTTCAAGGTCTGATTGCCCTGGCTGCGGTGATGCGAAGGAAGTGATTGCAGGTAGCTCCAGCGTGTTGATCGGGCTACTGTTGATTTGATCTGGTAGGGGGTCGAAGGTGTCCACCAGTGACGGCCCTTCTTCTTCTTCCATCTCTGTCGCTGCGGCCACTTGTAACACCCATGCTTGATGCTGTTGTTGCGCCACGGCAAGACGCTGATCGACAGCAAGTGGAGCCTCTGATTGAGCGATTTTAGGCGTCGCTGGTAGTCGCTCACACAGAGCCTGAATCAAGGGCCGATCGCGCTCCGGCTCGTAGCGCAAACCCAGGTGTTTGACCAGTCCTGGCTCACTGTCTTTGAAGCTATAGCGCGTCCCTAATGCATGCCCCGCCAACGCCACACCATGCAGTCCATAGGAGATGCCTTTGCACTTCCCCGTGCGGGTGAACGGCACGCGTACTTCGACCCCTGCCGCCTGAACTTGCGCAATAAACTCGGGCACCGTTTGGCTCTTGGTCGCGGCCTGATCCAGGATGGTTTGGAGTTGTTTGTGGACACTCGGCTGTCCCGTTTTAATTTCAGCTTGTGCCTGCTGTGTGGACTCGGCTTTGCGTCCCACCACCCAGCTATGCGGCTGCACGGCGAGCCCATGCTGTCGCTCCAGATACCGCAACACGATTTGAGACCGATAGCGGTCGTGTGAAGTCGGGATCGCCTTCTCGGTTTCGAGGTTCGTTTTAGCGATCACAACATGAACGTGGGGGTGGGGTTGATCGGTGTGTCGCACCAGCGTGTAGCAGTATTTGTACAGCTCTTCATCGCGAAACCGTTCGATCGCGGCCTGAAACTCTGGCTCACTCAACTGCTTCAGTAAGTCGGGCGGCTCTGCGCTCAGAATTAACCCCGCTAAATACTGTTCTGCGAACGCACACAGTTGCTCATCATTGAGCGCTTCCTGGGGTGGTAGTGAGAGTGAAATGTGGTACAGCGGTCGGGTCAATGACTTGAGATGAATGGCTTGTTGGATCTGTCCCGTAGCGGTGTCAATGTGGGTCGCTAATTGGGCTTGAGTGAGTGGGTCACGGTCCACCCAATCAGCCGCATTACCGCCAATCACACTCGCGCCTGACTTAGAGAGCACGTACTTCAGCGTGGCTCGCGCCGAACTGTTTTGGTGGATTTTAGCAATGACCATGGGCTTACTCTGCCGCTAGCTGGGCACGGATGGCTTGGAGCTGCGTTTGGAGTGTTTGGAGTAGTTGTCGATCGCTGTCATTAAGACCTGGATTGTCCTGCCGATTGAGTCGGCGGACGGTCTGATTGAGGTTATTGCCCAGGCGGTTCAGCTCGACTAAGAGGCCTCGATCCAGCGGGGTCACGAACCGTTTGGGTTGGCGTTGGGGCAGGGGGTGGTCATAGAGCCGCGCGCGGACGTAGTCTGACAATGGGATTCCCTGTGCCTGGCACCATGCTTTTAAGGCCTGATGGGGTTGAGTGGGCACTCGACAGGAGAGCATGGTGGTCTCGGCTTGCATCAAAGGTGGCAGGACGGGAGCGAGCAGTTGCTCCAGCTGTGCCTGGTCGCGTTGGTGTTCAGAGTCAGGGTCGGCGTGGCGCATGAGTGTCACGGGCGAAGGGGGTTCTCCAAGGGGGGCTCCCCTTGGGCGAGCTATGTGGTGTATGACACCACATAGCTCGCCAATGAATCGAACCCACTGAGTGTGCCCCAATACAGGCGCAAACGCACGCGGCTGTTTTCCATTGTTCGTCTGGCGTGCGTTTTGCTCCCACTCTGGGCACTCTAGGCGTGTCCCAAGCACGATGAATCAGTCAAATGACGAAACCCAAAGCCGCCGTCTCCACGACCAACACAACTGTCCAGGAACCCGATCCAGAGGGGGCGTCGGCGGCACTCCAACTCCTGGCACAAAAACCGAAACGGATTCCACCCGAAGCGCTGGTGCAAAAGGATTATGACACCCTGCTCACAGTGCTCAAGCATGGGTATACGTACACGGACATTGCCGCGGTCTACGGTCGGCATGGCATTAAAGTGACCCCAGCGCAATTGAAACTCCAGGTCGAAGCGCGACGCCACCAAATGGAGCCGGCAGAGGCGCTGGCTACCAGTCAACACCAGGTGACGGACGGGCGGCTCACAGCCGCAGCCAACCGCACGAAGGTCGTGGTGAAAGCGGTCCCACTCACAGATGCGGCAGCGGCGGAAGCGGCGGATATCCTCGCACTGAGAGAAGGTTAAACAAAGCCCAAAGGGGTCAGCTCACGCTGTCAAAAATGCGCGCCTACCCACGGCACCGGTCACACAGTCAGCGGTAACGGATGCACGCGTAGCGTCTCCTTGCGGTGGCCAATGCTGATGCTTCGTGGTGATGATCAGTGAGGGTTTTGGCGTCTCTTTCGGGGTGGTGGCAAACGAGCTTTCCACGTGTCTTTTGGGAGTGTAGGGAGTGGCGGCGCAGGTGTACAGTTGGGAAAGCCAGTAGGGAGTCAGCCGATGACTGAGTTTGAGCGTCAATGGGCCGCCGCCGAACGGGAACAACACGCCCGTTTGCTCTACCAGTTGAAACGGGAGATCGTCGCCAAGCGACAGGCAACGGAAATGCAGGCCAGACTGCAGCAGATGACTCAATCACACCCAGGTACCATCAGCACGGCCGTGCCAGCAGCAACCACACCAACAGCACCGGCTCGCCCCATCCAGAAGCCTCCAACCTCACCCTCAAAGCCGCTCAGCAGTGGTCGTTGAGAATCAGGTGGTGCGTTGGCGATTCAGCTCCAGGCCCAGCGGGGGCGGCCTACCGTAGCGCTCGCTCAATCTACCCACTTTTGACCGACTAAATCGGACTCGAACGCGGTCAAACCGTTGCCGTAGTCGCTGCATCGTTTGGCCTCGCGCTCAGCTCGCAGGTCGTCCGATTGGGTGCCATGGCAGCGATGGCCGACATCGCTGATCTAACTTGTGTTGCGAGGTGGCGTGCCCCTAGAAAACACCCCACAGAGAAGGGGGTTACCGTGCGCGTTCACGGCGTGTAGACGCCGCCTGGATCGCGTGAGTGGGGCGGATGCAATACTGCGCAAAAACAATCCCCGTGTTGGGGGTAACGCCGCACCCAACAATCAGGCAGCAACCCGAAACAGAACGCACAAGTCAGGCGTCAGCAGGCGTCAGACCAGGGGGCGATCGCTAACCGCACTGGGCCGGACGATCAGTCTCAGACCTTGCACCACAGCGAGGGGAAACCTGACCACCAGACGGCCTGGTCGGCGTTTTGCGGTAGATCCACCGGGCGCGATGGTGTGTCTGCATGAGACAGCAACCCTACCCTCCAGACGGTGGCAACCGGGGATCAATCCGTTAGCCTAACAGCAGAACGTCCAAGCATATGTTCAAGTCGCCTTTAGGGCTATCGTCCTAAAGGTTTTTTTCTGCCCCCAGACGACAGCGGTCTCCGTCTGCTGAGAGAGAAAACAGGGCTCTACGCCTTGCTACAGTGAGCGCATTGATTGGCTTAGTACAGAAAAAGGATTTAAGACCATGAACATTTTAGCCTGGGTCGTATTAGGTCTGATTGCCGGTGCAATTGCAAAAGCGATTGACCCCGGTGCCCGTGGCGGTGGTATTCTGGGCACCATGCTGCTGGGGATTGTCGGTGCTGTGGTCGGGGGGAGCCTGTTTACCCTGTTGACCACGGGAACGCTCGCACTGACGGCCAGTGGGTTGTCTCTGGGTGGGATTGTTGTCGCTGTGATCGGTGCAATTGTCTTCTCGTATATCTGGAACCGTGTCGCGGGCCGCGCCGTGCTGTAAGTTCATGACGCGCGGCTGGTTGTTGCCGCATTGACACAGACCCCTGTCCGACGTGACAGGGGTTTTTTGTGTTGGCGTGTGGGTCACACAGGCGGGACGGTGACAACGTGGGGTCTGTCCCATTGAGGTGCGGCGGCTCTCGCCCAGCAGAGGGTTGGGTACGTATTATGCGGGCGCGTTAGCCGGATGTCAGCTGCTACGGTGTGGGGTGTCCGGCTCCCGACCGGAGTCAAAGGAATCGGTTAGACTGGATCGCTTTGAGGCAAACTCAGGGTGATTCTGTATGACCAGGCAGCTCAAACAACAACAATTGGCCGCCCTGAATCAGGCGGAAGCGGCGTTGCACGTAGCCACTTTGAAGTGTCAGAAAGACCCACGGAATCACGCGTGGCGACGGGAACGGTCACAGTGGGAGGCCACGGTGCAGGACTTACGCGCCCAGTTGTTTGGGCGGGGTAGAGGGTAGCCGGAAGGGTAAAGCGTCGAGAGGGGGTAAAGGGCAAGAGAGTTCTAGCGGAAGCGGCACGAGGTGCGGGGTAAAAAGCTACGGAATTAACAGCGCAGAACAAACAACTCGAAAACCGACATCGTCGTAGCGGCTGTCGGGCGGATTGTAGTAGCGAGAGGCAGAACGGCAATTCCTCGGACCGTTGTACCAGGAACCGCCGCGCTGCACTCGGCGTTCAGAGTTTCCGCTTGTGACCCAGGCACTCCCGTCAGTCGGTGCGCCCTGATAATTGTCGTGCCAGTGATCGAGACACCACTCCCAAACGTTGCCGTGCATATCATAGAGACCAAAGGCATTAGGTGGAAAGCTGCCCACATTGGTTGTCTTGATTATGGAGTGGAGCAGGTTTTCTTTTTTCGGCTCAGACGCATAGGTGTACTTGCCGTCATAGTTCGCGAGATCAGTCGTTAGCGTCTCCCCAAAATGAAACGGCGTGGTTGTCCCAGCCCGACACACATACTCCCACTCTGCTTCACTAGCTAAACGGTACACTCTTCCTGTTTTGCGTGAGAGGCGTTCGCAGAACTCCACAGCTTCGTTCCAGGACACCATTTCTACTGGGCGTTCGGCTCCTTTAGAGTAAGACGGGTCTGGATCAAGCTTCTGCTTCACTTGTGGCAGTGCTGCAACGGCTTTCCATTGCGCTTGCGTCACTGCGTACTTTCCTATGAAAAACGGTTTAACGTTTACTGGGTGCTGTGGTTCTTCTTCAGCCGGGTGTTTCTCTAGTGGCGTTGCTTGAAGAGTAGGTAGATCTGGAAGGGTAGGTAGATTAAATGCTTGCGCGGGATTTATCGTAGATTGGAAAGTGGCAAGCTTCCAATTCCCTGGTGACAATGCTGAGATTTCCCACTGCGCAGGAATCACAGCGTAACCTCCCATGAAAGCGGCAGCAACGGCTACTGGCTGCTGTTGTGTTTGGCCAGGTAAGTGTTCCGATATAATTGCTGGCAAACCCATTTGAAAGCTGCCACCCGGAATTGACACCATGACCAAGGCGACTCCATTGCCCAAGTCTTCGGTGAAAGCTTGCGCCTGTCCTGGCTGCTTGTTGATTTGTTCTCCTTTGACATTGACTGTCACAACATCAAAGGTAAAAGGCTGAAACGTGATTGGTCTGGGTTTCAACGCTTCTCTCAGCAAGACACTCCCAACCACAGTTCCCCCCAATCCCAGCCACAGAAAGTGGCGTCGAGTCAATCTAAAGGGTGGTGCTGGAGGAATGCTTGGTTTTAGCCTGTCATTGTGGGCAACTGGTGGTGTTAGTAATGTGATAGGTGTTTCCCTTGCTTCGTGCTCTAAGCCTAAAAGCGGTGTAGACTGGCTCGACTCACTAAGTGACGTTGTCTGCCTAGACTGGCTTTCTAGCTCTGACTGAAAATTTGGAGCTGTCTGATCATCTTCAAGCGTCAAAATCTCTTCAGACTTTGATGAGAGCGCGTCTTCAGGTGAAGCAATACCCGGAACTACCACTGGTTCAGACTTCTCTACATGGGGTGTCAATACACCTGGAAAGTCTGGCTCCGGTAATGGTTTTGACTCCGGCTGTGGCTCTTTTTCCGGTTGTGGCTGTACTTCTAGCCGTGGTTCAAGTTCAGGTTGTGCTGGTGCTGGCTCTGACTGTGCTCTGCGTTTCCCCCCAATGCGACCAATGGCTCGCCGCGCCCCTGCCCGATCGCTCTGAGTAGACTGATCCGCCTCAATCACCTGCCACCACAGAGCTTCTGCCAGGTCATAATCCCCCTCCAGTTCCGCGTCCCGGGCCTGGACGGCTAACAAACTAAGGTCAAAGGGCGTTGCGGCACTCAAAAGTAAGGGCCGGTCGTACTTCCACCCCGGTTCTGGTACTACCAGCGGTACCTGGACTGGCTTCCCGTATTGTCGATTGAGCGTCGGCACCTGATTGGTCAAATACTGCTCCAATACCCGGGGTGTCGTGCTTTCCTTCAGTCCGGCCAGCAGTGTGTGAGTAAAGGCACCCTGTTCCAGCGCTGCCAGTTCATAGGAACGCTCGCCCCGGCTACAGGAAAACAGCGTCACCATACCCTGAGCTCTCGCCAGTTCCAGGGTTTGCTCACCGATTGTGCTGGTCATGTCTCGGCTCCCGTCTGCAATCACACTGCGAGTGCGGTTACGGCACATGTCGAGCACCAACACGACGTTGTGCGCCTCACAGTCCCGTAAGCAGTTCGTCACAAAGCTAATCGGCAGGGAAGTCTCCTCTAAGTCATCTGGGTTGCCGTCAGAGGGCAGCAGGAAGTCCTGGTGGTTGTGGACAATCCCGTGTCCCGCAAAGAAAAACCAGAAGTTGTCGGCCCCACGTGCGGGGTGTAGTTGGTTGAGCAGCAGGTCGCGCAAACCGGAGCGACTGGGACGGCAGGTACCGGCCACCTGTGGGTCACAGCACACCAACACGTTGGCTGCCGGGAACTGCGCCTGGTTACACAGGAACGCCTGCATGGCCAGGGCGTCTTTCACGGCGTACTTTAAGTGGTCGTCTGCGGGCAGGTGCTCATACTCGTTAATCCCCACCACGATCGCCCAGTTATTTCCCGTCATGGTGTGGTCTGGGGTCGCGTGAACTTGAGCTTAATGGCCCCTTTGCCCGCGACTTCGCCCCCAGCGACCAGTTTCACTTCCCCTTTGGCACCGATCTCAATCGACAGCTCGACCTCTGAGAGTTGCACACCGGCTGGGGTGCCGGGTTGAGACTGCACCTGCTGGTCGGCCTGCTGGAACACCCACCCCACGACGGCGAGGAAGCCTGTCAGTTGTCGCTCTAACACACGTGGGTCAACTTTGACTTCCACCAGAGCCGTCGCCCGTTTCTGAATGGCCTCCCCCCAACCGCGTTGGCCTTCTGTCGGTGTGGTGTCGTCAGGCGTGACCAGCAGAATCAAACTGTCAGAGGTTGGTATGGGGTCAGACATAGGGCAGCAGCAACGGGTGCGGGCAATTTCTTTCCACAGAATAACCTGAGTGTCGATGTCTGGCGTCACGGTGAACCCATCAGGGCACTGCTACGGCTGGCTGGGACTACGGTGGTGGCTGTGGTTGAAGACTGACCGCCTGTTGCTCGCACGTCTAGTGCTATTCCGTCCACTCTACAGAAAGCAACGTTACGCCAATGCACACACAACCCGAAACCCGAAAGCGTCGAAGTCAAAACCCTCGACGTAGGAGCGAGCGGCAGAACGGCAATACCGTGGATCGGAGCTCAAAGAACCGCCACGCAGCACTCGACGATCAGCCTTACCACCAGTCACCCAGGCACTCCCGTCGGTGGGCGCTCTCTGGTAATTGTCGTGCCAATGATCCGCACACCATTCCCACACATTCCCGTGCATGTCATACAGTCCAAAGGCATTGGGGGGAAAACTGCCCACGTCCGTTGTCTGGGCTCGAAAGACTCCTTGTGGTCCTTGACCATAGGAGCCAGGGTAGGTTCTCCCTTCAGACACTAAAACCGCACTGTCCTTCAAGTCGGTCGGCGGTGCGGCTACCTGGAGCTTTTTCGTTGGTGCTGGTGGCTCTGAAAGGCTGGGAAATACCGTGTATTCTTCCTGCTCCGTGCCGCAGTAGTTCGCGCAGTCGGTGGTAATCGTCTCGCCAAAATGAAACGGGGTGGTAGTACCAGCGCGACAGGCATATTCCCACTCGGCTTCACTCGGCAAACGATATTGCCGTCCAGTTTTGTGCGAGAGGCGAGCGCAGAACTCTACAGCCTCGTCCCAAGCAACAAGGTCAAGTGGCCGTCTGGCTCCTGTAAACCAAACATGGCGATCAAGGTCATGCTTTCGTTTCGGCAACGCTGCTACAGCATGCCACTGGGCCTGCGTGACGGCGTATTTACCCATAAAAAACGGTTTACAGGTCACACGGTGCGGCGTTTCGTCCCGGTTGGGTTGGGGGTTCTGTCTTGGTGCGGGCTCGTTTCGTCCCGCCTCACTGGTTGGAGACCCCATAACAAAGCTGCCACCCGGAAGCGAGACCATGTCCAGTCCGACTCCCTGACCCAGGCTCTCGGTGAAAAACTTGGCTGTCCCTGGCTGACGGCTCACAACCTGGCCCTTAGCATTGACCGTCACCACATTGAAGTGAAAGGAACGCAACGTGACTGGCACGGAGCGAGCGGCCTTGGGGGTCAACAGTGTGTCTGCTAAGAGAGCACTCCCCACACCCACGCCACTGAAGCCCGCTTTCAGCAGTTGGCGGCGCGTGAGTGTCAGCGGTACTCGAGCCGTTGCCTCCGTTCGCGCGACGGCTTCACAGTGTTCCTTGTCGCGATTGTCGTTCATAAAGCAATCCTTCCGTCTGACTCAAGACACGGCTCTGCACCATTTTCTCCCAGTTCAGCTTCAGTGCGGCTGATTGGTGGCCGCAAGACCTGGGTGTAACGGCTGTAGCTATGACTGACACGCGGACAGCTGCTCCTGAGCGTTGGCTTGCCGTTTGAACCGGCCTCGCTGGTATGTCACGCCCCAGAGACGCCAGCGTGCCATTAGTCGATGCAGGTGGAGTATACCTTTTTGCCCGATACCAGTAACCGTGACTCTGACTCATCTAAATGGCTCTTCACAGCGATCGCTTTTGATTTCTGCAAGTACTTGCGATCGCTGCGCGTGTCGTATCTTTTTCAACAGGCTTAAATTCCTACTACATAGGGCTTTAAGCCTAACGTATCGATAGATTATTACAATAATTTATCGACGCAGTAGAGTTAAAAGCCATCACAAAAAGGCTTTGAACATGAAATTGGTTGGTTACATCCGCGTCAGCAGCGAATCACAAGCCGATAACACCTCTTTGTCGGAACAATGCAGACGGATTACCGCCTATTGTGCAGCCTTTGGTCACGAACTCGTCCAAATCTTTCAGGAAGTGGGCAGCAGCAAAAACGCTGAACATCGTCCTCAGTTCCAAGCGGCTCTAGAAATGGTCAAGACTCAGGCCGATGGGATTGTTGCCTTGAAGCTCGATCTCATTGCTCGGAATACCCGTGATGTGCTGGCACTCGTCGAGGATACCCTACAGCCCCATAACAAAGCACTGGTGCTGCTTGACCTGCAGGTGGATACTTCCACCCCCACCGGGCGCATGATCCTCACCGTCATGGCAGCGGTCGCCACCCTAGAACGTGATGTCATCAACGAACGTACTCAGGGGGGACGAAAGGCTAAGGCTGAGCAGGGGGGCTATGCCTATGGTGCTCCTAAGCTCGGTCAAAGGGCAGTCGCTAAAACGCTAGTGGTTGATGCTTCTGAGACAGCAGTCATCGCCCTGATTCAAAAACATCGGCGCTCAGACAAGTCTTTCAGCGCGATCGCGGCTTGGTTGAACGCTCAAAAGATTCCCACCAAAAGAGGAAGGGCTTGGCATCATGCGACGGTAAAAAACGTCTTGACTGCTTCTGGTTGAACCAGTTTTCGGCAATCCAGAGCGAATAGAGCGATCGGTCGTTCAGCGAATCTTATCGATGGGTCACTTCCATTGTTTTTGCCTTGCCTCATCCACCTCTTTTTTCGCGTCTTCAAGGCTCTCGTAGCGATTCGGATGTCGCTTGTGCAATGCAGCAGGCATCTCAGCGCAGTCTTGATCCTTGAACTTGTCTTTGTCTTTGAAGTTTTCAGGCAAAACCACATTGCACAGTAGTGGTGGCTGTTTTCCCTCAAACTGTAGTTTGGTTAGTCCTTTTGTGTTGCGAGATCTGTGGCAAGTAGGTGTGCCTGTTACAAATTGGCACTGTAGGCGTTTGAGTGGCAATGGAACAGTAACGTACGCTAAGGCTGAAACCGCTGATACATAAGATTTCCAAAGCTGGTGCTTTTATCCCACTCAGTCTCGATGAGACGTACGTCTTGGGTCTCATACTACTCGACCCCCTGTGTTGAAGATGTTGGTTTTCAACATTCGAGCCATTCAGCTTTTTCATATGTAATAGTTAGACAAGTTCAAACGTACTATTTGGCATCCGGGTCTCAGTTAGCGAACTCTGAAATACCTGAACGTTTGTATCTCGGGCTCTTTAGCCTCCAGGAAGCATTTACCCATTCGTTGATCCGATAGTTTTAAGACGCTTAGTGGGTTTTATCGACCTCTTGCGTAAAAACTTTTCAGTCTGTTGGTCGACGATTGAATCAGCCTGCAAAGCCGATACTTTCCTGTTTCCACCTATCGTGCTGGAGATTGTTTTACATGATTAGAACTAGCTTTGCGTTTGTATTACTTCTATTACCAGCGGCACTTCCGGCTCTAGCGCAAACCCAGGAGGGTCCGATGTGCCTCTCTCCTAACCAAATGATGTGTAGTGAAGGAGCCGGAAGCAGTATTCCTTATGACTCTGATGGACCTAATTATTTTGGTATTCCTCCCGCGCCGGATTTAACCGTGCCTTCTCCTCAAGCTTATCCTTCCAGTCCACAAACATGGGATATTCCCAATAGTTGGAGACGGTCGGCCTGTGTTGGGGCTGCAGCACTCGGAGCCGAGGCTGGCTGTGAGTTAGCCCCAGGATTAGGTTGTCTGGTGAGTGGTGCTTTGTTTAACGTTTTAGGAGAGCAATGCGCCGAGCAATGGAGGGATGAACGCTGAAGGCATTGATGTTGTGCTTGATCAGGATTTTTGTGTCTGATGTCGCATTTCACTAAATCAAAAGGAGATTGCTGCTATGAACTTCAAGAGCGTTGCTTCGTTTGCTTCAACAGCCGCTGTAACTATGTTGTTGAGTTGTTCCCTTAACACTTCAGCTTCCGCACAAACTGAGCCTTATTTTGGTGATAACCTCAATCCCAGTTCCCCTTATGAGGATCAACAATATGGGGACCCAGGTTTTGATCAATATGGGGACCCAGGTTTTGATCAATATGGGGACCCAGGTTTTGATCAATATGGGAACCCAGGTTTTGATCAATATGGGAACCCAGGTTTTAGTTCACCACCCTATCAGGATCGGAATTTCAACAATCCATCTTCACCACAATCATCTGTAATCCGGGTAAGACCTGGTGTTAGACCTATACGAATCTATACCCCTGCTCCAGGATATAGAACTCCATCAAATGCTCAACCTGATGGTCGAGCGCCTGGCTCTATGACTGGTCATTCAGACATCGGAATAGGAGATGTCCTCAACGGACTAGTGAAACTAGCCCCATTAGTTCCCTTTGCGTTTTAGAACCTTTGCAGAACAGTTGAACTAGCCCAATGAGACCTATGCTCAAAGTCAGCGGAGGAGGTAACTGCTCCGCTGACTTTGAGCATAGGTCTTGATTAGACCCTTGAATGGCCTAACTGTCCAACTATCAACTGTAATGGGTCTGTCGATGCCGAAAAAGCTTGACTTTCCGTTGGTATAGACTGCTCACTGACAACAATCCAAGCATCCAAAATGGGGCAGCTATACAAAGGCGGAACTGTGACACCAAAAATTCACCAAACTGGTTTCCACCTATCTTCACTTTTTAACTCAATATTGTGCAGACCCTCTTTAAACAATGGATATACATCTTCTAAGTGTTGATATAAATTGCTAATTTTCTCGCAATCAAATATATAAAGATCTTCTTTGTCCTTTCTCTTGCTTGCCGAGGAATACAACTCAAAATTTAACAGCTCAATATTTCTCCTTCCAGCATCCGTTGCTGCTAGCGCATAGATCTTATCTATTCTTCTGAAACGACGTAAAAGATCAATATATTTTACAAGATAGAGTAATGTACACAATCCTAGTTTCGAATTCTCTTTTCCCACAACTACGCTGATATATATGCTGTCTTCTCCTGGACCTTGTGCTGTTGTCTGCGAAATAATACTATGATCTAACAAATCTCTTTCTATCAAATTCCCCCGGATGAACTGAGAGAAATAATAATCTTTTACAAATAAAACCGTAAAAAAAGAAACTATTCTGCCATTAAGATTTTTCATCACCCTAAAAGAGTTTCTATCTCGCTTAAGCCAATCTCTTCGTAATTCAGCCGGAAGCAAATCATCTCCAAAATACTCCTCACACAATCGGTGTATTTCAGGTATATCTTCTTCTAAAGCCGGAAATAGATCAAAACGATACGTCCTTAGTGCTTTGTTCGGGAAAAACCTATTTGCTAGCTCTTTTAGATCTTCTGGCATAAATCTACAAAATTCACGCATGTCATCTTGCCTAAAAGTATAATGATCTCCTGGACGTTTAAAAGACTTGTAGATCTTTGACATATTTGATCTAACAGTTCCTACTTTTGTATCTGTTCTAGAAGCGATTTCTTCGTATTTTTTTCCTTGACAAAATAAGCAAAGAGTTTGTTGCTGTCTTTCTGTTAACCCATCAAATTTTTCTCGAAAATCCTTTTCTCTCATTTCGCCTATTTCCTGTTGGGAAGTTTGTATAGCAAGTCCGATAGCAGACACAACAAACCAACGGTTGGTGTACTGCCTTGGATAGTGTTAGCGTCGACCTGCCGGTTGCTGTGACTATTCAATGCTTCACTCAGGGAAAAAAAGATTACTTATTGCTTAGTGTGATCTTTTGGCTGTGAATCGGTGATCACTGTCACTTCCTGGATATTGATCTCGGACTTTCTCTACGGAAAACTTAAGTTCGATCAATGTTGCCTTAGACAATATCTTCCCAACTGCCTCATTTTGTGTAAAAGCAAGCAAGAGTCTTCAAAAGCACAGCTAGAAAGGCACTTCAGCAGATTCTCGGAATCCGTTCAGTCCAGACTTAGTCCACTGGACTTGGTATAAAATTTACAAACGCCTGATCAGAAGCTATTTGAGTGTTATTTATCCTACTGCACCGTTGCAAAGCAGCAGTAGCGCAGAGACTGAGCCACACTACGGGGCATTGACTAGTTGCCACCGTGCCACCTTCTCAAGCCTTTGTAACGCTTGAGATCAACAGACAGTCATCATGGGTATACTGCCGCTGTCTACCCTTATTTCCTCTCCTTGTGAACCC
>JAJPKC010000246.1 GCA_021323955.1 Oscillatoriales cyanobacterium Centralia_MAG_596
CTTCGCCATCCGTTCCAGTCCCAACCCAGTATCGATATTCTTGTTTGCCAGCGGGGTCAGCGTGCCTGCCGCATCCCGGTTGTACTGCATGAACACCAGGTTGTAAAACTCGATAAACCGAGTGTCGTCTTCCAAATCAATATGGTCGTCGCCTTTTTCGGGATGGAAGTCGTAGTAGATTTCGGAGCAGGGACCGCACGGACCCGTCGGACCCGACACCCAGAAGTTATCCTTCTCGCCCATACGCTGAATCCGATGTGCCGGAATGCCGATCTCATCCCGCCAGATCGCAAAGGCTTCGTCGTCTTCCTCAAACACGCTCACGACTAACCGTTCGGGCGGCAACCCAAAGACTTTCGTGGACAACTCCCACGCCCACGCGATCGCCTGTGACTTGAAGTAGTCGCCAAAGCTGAAGTTGCCCAACATCTCAAAGAAGGTATGGTGCCGTGCCGTCCGTCCCACGTTCTCGATGTCGTTGGTGCGAATGCACTTCTGCGAGGTGGTGGCACGCGGAACCTCCGCCGGACGCTGTCCCAAAAAGATGGGCTTAAACGGCAACATCCCGGCGATCGTCAGCAGCACCGTAGGATCTTCCGGCACCAGGGAGGCACTGGGCAAAATCTTGTGCCCTCTCGCTGCGTAGAAGTCCAAAAATGTTTGCCGAATTTGAGCGCCTTTAGTTTGATCGCCTTTGGGGGGAGTAGCCATGAAACGTGATGGGGGTCTGTAGGAAATTATTTGCTGATCTTAATGATGCCGCATGAACTAGCCAATCTCCCACTGCGATCGGGCTTAATTAGAGATTCGCTTCATGAAGATGCAAGCATTGTTGCGGTCTTCGCTCAACAGCACGATAGAACGATCGCCTTCACTCCTCCAGCAATTTCTGTAGCAGGGTGTAGATGTCTTTTTTGTCTCCATCCTTTCGCCTGCCAATACCAACAACTAAAACAAGAATTTGTGCTGGCTCAACTTTATAAACGATACGATAGCGCTGCCCCACTGCCCGTACACTGCGAAAGCCTGACAGATTATCCACGAGAGCTTTCCCTTGTTTCTCCGGCTCAACTTTGAGCTGATCAATGCGCTCACTCAGCTTCTCTTGTTCGCGTCGGTCTTGAATGGTAGCCAGCATTTCTAAAGCAAGAGGGGTAAGCTGAATCGCGTATTCAACTATTGCTTATAGCCCTAGCTGTGCTTTTGCACTCTCCCAAGAAACAGTATTGCCTTGTTCTGCTTGGAGGATACTCTGGCGAAGTTTAGCGACGAATTCTGTATCGGTCAGAATGTCGAGGGTTTCGAGTAGCTTAGTGAGGTGTGTGTAACTGAGGGCAGCAATGACCGGCACACCATCTTGAGTGATGATGATAGGCTCGTCGGTCAGTTCATCAGGAAGGTTGGGGAGTTGTTGCTGTGCCTGGGCGATCGTGAGTTGTTTGGGCATAACACAAGCGATTGGTCGGGTGAATTCACTGTAACACCCGGTTTCTTGCAAAGCGATCGTCCCTGTCAACTGCTCTACACTAAAGCTAGCGATAACGGTGAAGTAGTAACGGAAAGCGATGACTTCTACAAAAGTTCGCCTCTGGACGGTTGAAGAATACCACCGCATGATTGAAGCGGGCATTTTAACGCCGAGCGATCGTGTGGAGCTAATTGAAGGAAATATTGTTTCAATGGCGGCAAAGAATCCTCCCCATGCTGCTACAAATCTCTGTGCCGCAGATTATCTGAAACAGCTTTTGGCAGGTCTAGCACTGGTACGCATTCAAGACCCGATTCAACTGAGTCAGTACTCCGAGCCGGAACCAGATATTGCGATCGTTGCACTCAATGCGCGTAAGTATATAGACCACCATCCAACACCCGCCGAAGTGCTGCTGCTTATTGAAGTTGCTGACACATCGTTACAAGACGATCGCATGATCAAGGCACCCCTCTATGCCAAAGCGGGCATTTTGGAGTACTGGATTTTAGACGTGAACACCCGACAGGTATACGTGTTCCGTGACCCACAGGATGATGGTTATACACAGGAAATTATTTTGAATGAAGAGAACCTGCTCACCGCGATCGCGTTTCCAGATCTTCCGATCGCGTTAAGCCAACTCTTTCCTTGATCACCATACGACTCACCCAAACTTCCGAGGTTTAAGTCAAACGGCAGCAGTCCTGAAAGGAGGAGGCAATCGTCCCTGACTTTTCGATCGCAGTCGCCGACCTGTTTGAAGAGTGGGACTTTTAAGCACCGCGATCGCACTGCCAATAAAGAGCCGCGCGAGTTTATACGCAGGCAAAACGCTAGATCGCCTAAACGTGCTTAACGGTAACTTCACCGTTAGCAACCACAGCTTTACCGTTAGTGACCACAGCTTCATCATTACTAACGATTGCTCCAGCGTAAGTAACGACAACTTGTGCAGAAGTAACGATTACTTGTGCATAAGTCACCACCGCTTGAGCGTAAGTAACGACAGCTTCTTCGTTGGTAAAGACAGCTTGTGTGGAAGTAGCGTTCGCTAGTTTCAAAGCAACATCAGCAAGTGATGGTTAAGGGAGGCGATCGCGGATTCCTTGCCGAAATGCCTTTGCTGCTGCTAGTGGATTGGGATTCTGCACACATTCACTCAACAGATTCATGTCCAGATGGGGGAGCAGTTCGCTCTGGTCGATCGCCTCATAGCCAAAGGTCTGTGTCCATTGATCCAGGTTCTCTATACGCAAGTGGTAAAGTAGAAAGCAGTTGTTTTGCCAGAACCAGACCTCTTGTACTCCCAAGCGCTGAAACCGTTCCAGCCGATTAATGCTGCCGCTTGTCACCACTACTTCGTTCACGTAGTGTGAGCAAAGCTCAATCGCCAGATCAGGAACTGCTTTATCGGTGCCGATGCAGTAGCTTTCATCGGGTTCCGCTCCGACCTGTTTGTCTGCGTTGCGAAAGGTCGTAGAGCCAGTGGGGAAATATTCAGTATCCGTTTCCAGAAAATAGATTTCTAAAAGCGTTCCAATGCGAGTTTTGCCACTTTCATGCCGACGGCTGGGTGCCACAATTTCCAGAACTCCATCCAAATAATTGATGCGATACGCCAGACTATCTCCCATCTGGGTCAGCAACGCTTCGTATTGTGACCAGGGGACGTTGGTAATCACTCGCCATTCTTCCGGGTCATCCAGCTTTAACCATTGAGAGAGGTCTTCCAGCAGCATCGCCCGTTCCTCATTGCCCGTTTACTGATTCTAACCCCTGCCTTGAAGCCTCTTGAGTATAAGTAGCGATCACTCCCGCGGAACCGATATTAGGAAGAATAGCGATTTCAAAGAGAAGAAGGAGAAGTGAAACCCTTGCTAAGCCGTCAAAAACCTTAAGCTTTTGAGACTTATCCTCTTTATGCAGCTAACATAATAGGCAACAATCTACTTAAACAGATTGTTCGGGATGTATACTACGGTGTCTCAGCCTAATTGCTCACATCAAGGATCCTAGACGGCAAGAGTTTGTTCAAATGCACTGCTAATGGAAGTAGATAAACGTGCGAGGTCTATCTAGATTCGTAGTTAATTTTCTAGTTTTGTGTGGAAATGAGCTGGGAGATTTATGTCTAGAGCTTAAGTATAAGAAAATGATGTGATAGAACAGTTGTTAATTTTTTAGAGACCTAGATCTTGTTTTTCTTTAGAATAGTTTGAAGTTAACTTGTTAAGTAAAAACCGTAAGATATGACCCAACTTGGCGAAGTTTTTGGAATTGCTGCTTCTGTCCCAGTGCACACGTATGTAGATCGTGCTGGTCTGGATAAACGATTCACCTACTTAATACAGCAGGATAGGCATCTAGTGATTCACGGGGCATCCAAGCAAGGAAAGACAATTTTACGGAAGAAAAACTTGCCTGAGAACCAGAGCATTATTGTTCAGTGTGGTGCAAATTCAGGCCGTGATCGCATATACCTAGAGATGCTTCGTCAGCTTGGATCAAAAATACCTACTGAAATCTCTAGAAATCTAACATTGGGAGCTGAGCTTCAAGGCAAGGCGTCAGGTCAATTAAGTTTACCCCTAGTTGCCTCTGGTAAAGCAGAAATAGAGGCAGGAGGCAGCTTTGAAAGAGAATCAGGGACAGTATTGACGCCTGTTGGTATTGACCCAGGCAGTCTTGGATATATTGCTCAAGAAATTAAGCAATCAGGAAAGAAAGTTGTTATTGAAGATTTTCACTACTTATCAGAGCAGGAAAAAATCAACCTTGCTTTTGATTTAAAGGCATTTTGGGACAGCCAGGTTTTTCTCATAATTATTGGCATCTGGGCTGATCAAAACTTGCTGACTTACTATAACGGTGATTTAAGTGGACGTATAGAAGAAATCGATATTCGCTGGAGTGTCGAAGAGTTAGAACAAGTTCTTCAAAAAGGTTCAAGGGCCTTAAATATCAGTTTTGGTCTAGATATCAAAAAAGAAATAATAGACGATGCCAACCAAAATGTTGGCTTGTTGCAGCGAATTACGGAGAAATATTGTTACGAATCAGGCATTTATGAGAGCAGTTGGAAACTAAAAATCCTTGAAGATAAAGATGCGCTAACAAGATCTCGAAATGCTATTTGTGGGGAAGAGGCTGTTCGCTATCGACTATTTGATGATGTTGTTAGTCGAGGGCTTCGAGACTCTGGAGAAAGTGAACTCAGAGTTTATCAAAGAATTGTTCGAGTATGCGTGGAGGCATCGAGTCAAGATCTGCGTGATGGAATTAGCCGAGCAGATCTTTTAACTCGAATTCAAGTTTATGAACCCCGAGTTAGACTTTCAGATTTATCTGCTGCATTAAATAAAATTGACAAACTTCAAGCAGTCAGGAGTATTTCACCACTCGTCCTTTCTTACAATCCCAATACACAAAAAATACAATTAGTAGATCGAGAGTTTCTATTCTACCGAAAGTACGGTGCTCCTTTTTGGTCATGGCAGGAAACGGATGACTACTAGATAAGAGTATCCCTAAGTTTTCAGAACTGCTAAACGATCGCATGGTGCTGTCAAAACAACGATCGCACTTGAGCAGATGCGGCTGAAACGATGGCGTGCGATCGATGCCCTTTGTGCGGTGGCGATCGCTGGCAATCTATAGCAAAGGCGAGTGTTAAACTTTATCCAGCAAGATGAAGAGAGCGATCGCTGGGGCTTGTATCCTCAATCAACCTGAATGTTTAAGGTGTATTGCTAATTTCCACAATCATTGCTCCTTGCCGGAGTTGTTCTAGCGCATCAGGCAATGTAGCCATCAGCAATCGCTGCAGGTTGCGATTCGTCACATTACCACAGGTGAGCCACAAAATTTGGGGCGGTGTCCCTAAGCGGCAAACGAGGTCAATGAAGTCGCTGTCTTTTGTCATAATCACAGCGTTTTCGGCTCGGGCAGCCTCAAAGATCTCGACATCACGCGCATCTCGAAGCGACAAATCTCGTAGAGCAACTGCTTCTAACCCAAAGTTTTCTGATAGCCAAGTTGCTAGCGTTGGCGGTAGCTGAGCATCGACCCAAAGCTTCATGCCGTTAGTCTAGGAAAATCAGTACGGCGTGCAGCAAAGAGCAGACAGGCTTGAATATCTGCCAGTTCTAAATCGGGAAAGTCTTCTAAAATTTCAGTTACACTCACATTTTCAGCCAACATTTCCAAAATATCGGCGACTCGAATACGCATGCCTCGAATGCAGGGACGACCACCACATTGACCAGGGGTTTGAGTGATGCGAGTGAGTAAGCCAGTCATTGAATTCATAAATCACCATCGCCTCAAATGCTTTAGGTTCTTCAGGTCTAGCTCCAAATCTGCCACATCATAGTTATAAAGCGGAATATGCCTCTGCTTCAAAAGCTGACGGAAGGCATTGGGAGGCATCTCTGCTAACTTGCTGGCATAGCCCACGGTCAAACGACCCGTTTCAAACAGGTGCAGCGCAATCTCCTGGCGAAATTCGCCTGGAGTCAGGTGGGATGCTTCTAGAATTTCATCTGAAATAACAATGTTCATAGTCTTTGTTCAATGCCTCTGCCGCTAATGATGCCACACTCACCTTGACAATATATTTCCGCAACATGAATCGCTCAAACCTTTGGCACTAAAAGCTTCCGATCTGCCATGAGACCGAATGGTGCTGGCAAAACAACGATCGCACTTTAGCAGACGCGGCTCAAAGAATGGGGCGCGATCGATGAGTGAGTGCGATCGCAGCACCCATTTCAACTTGATTCGTTAACCGCGATCGAGCAGGGGCATCTGGTGCGGTAAAGTTACAGATATGTATGATGACGATGACTTGAGTGTGCTCGATTTCGAAGGCGATTTAGAGAGTCCTCTCGATCGCATGGAACCTGTTGATGCCGGTGGGCAAGAGCCAGCGCCCGACCCGGACGCAATGCTGCGACTATTGGAAGCCACAGAAACCAATCAGCGAATGCTAGCCGCACGGGCGTTTTGTGAGCTTCAAGACGAGCGCGCCGTCCCGCATCTGATCCAACTATTGACCGACCCGTGTCCGCTGGTACGGGTGAGTGTTGCCTACGCACTGGGCCGTAACCCCAGTCCTGATGCCGTTGAGCCGCTCATTACGCGCTATAACGACGACTGGAATGGCTACGTCCGCAAAGGCGTTGTATGGGCGCTGGGAAACTGCCACGATCGCCGGGCACTGTCAACGCTCATTGATGCGCTCAAGACCGACATTTCGGCAGTACGCCTGTGGGCAGCGAGTTCGCTAGCGCAAATGGCGGCTGTCAGCTACGACGCCGTGATTGCCTCAATTCCCCCATTGATTGAATCGATGCGGCAAGACCCGATCGCTGCGGTACGAAGCAACTGCGCCTGGACGATCGGCCAACTTTGCCGTGAACTGCCGTCAAATGTGGTGTATGCGACTGCGATCGATGCCCTGCTGGAAGTCTTTGTCGAAGATGGCGAACTGGGTGTCCGCGAAGACGCTAAAGCCGCTCTGCTGAAAGTGGGCGACCCACGCGGTTTGCAGGTGATTGAGGAACTGGAGCGCGAGGGGATTTTGTAGAAAGTAAGGGTAAAGGGTAGAAGAGAGGTGGTCAGGAGCCAGAAGGCTAAGGACTAAGGACTAAGGACTAAGGACTAAGGCATTGTAAAGAACAATTTCACGGTTTGATCGAACCGTAGGGTGCTGTTAGCGGCAGCGTAACGCACCTCCATAAGGTTATTTTTTACAAGCCCTAAGGACTAAGGACTAAAGGCTGAAGGCTAAAGGCTAAAGGCTAAAACGGCTTATGATGGCACCAGTTAGCGAGAGGCGAGCAGATGAGTGCCACAGCCGCAGTCTTTTATCTCAAGGATGGGTATCACACGGGTGGTCAAGCGCTGTATGGGCGGCAGGCGGCCAGCGAAGGGTTTCTCAAAGCGCTCGTCCAGTATGGGACATCGCAAAGCCTGTACTGCTATACGGCAGAGCAATCTGGCTTCACCGAGTTTTGTGAGCAGATTAAACCCTGGCTTTCGCAGCAGCGGGATGTCCGCTGGTTGCCCTATGGCGATCCTCAACTGCTTGCCCAACCGGGTGCACTGTTTCGTCCCGATTCGGTGATTTCGTCGCTGGTATGGGAGCGGCGGTTTCTGGATCAACGGGCTTACAGCATTTGCGGCATCACACACTCGATCGCCAGCAAAGACGCGATGGAAGATCTGGGCAAACTGCTGCTGGCTCCCGTCCAGCCCTGGGATGCGCTGGTCTGCCCTTCACCCGCCATCAAGACGGTCATCGAGCGCCTCTGGGAGCAGTGGAGTCGTTACCTGGCACAGCGCACAGGCGGCACACTCCAGCAAGAAATCAAGCTGCCCGTAATCCCACTGGGTGTTGACTGTAAGGCATTTCCGCAGGGTGAGCAGGCGCAAACCGTTCGTCGGAGCTTGCGGGCCAAGTGGGACATCGGGCAGACCGACATTGTGGTGCTCTATGTTGGCCGGTTGAGTTTCAGCACCAAAGCGCATCCTGTCCCCATGTTTATGGCGCTGGAGCGGGCACAGCGAGCCACAGGCAAAACCATTCATCTCGTCCTGGCGGGTTGGTTTGAAAGCGATGCCGAATCGGTCAGCTTTCGTGACTGTGCTCAAGTGTTCTGCCCATCGGTGATCACAAGCTGTGTGGATGGCCGATCGCCCGATATTCGCACTAACGTCTGGGCGATCGCGGATATCTTTATCTCTCTGGCCGATAACATTCAGGAAACGTTTGGCCTGACGCCGATCGAGGCAATGGCAGCCGGAATTCCCACGATCGTCTCCGACTGGAACGGCTATCACGATTCGGTGCGCCACGAGTTGGATGGGTTCCGCATTCCCACCCAGCTATCCCCTCCCGGTGTCGGGCTTGACCTCGCGTGGGAACAGCTCAACGGGATGCTGCACTACAGTGCTTACGCCGCGCATACGGCCATGATGGTCGCGATCGATGTTGATGCCTGCACCCACGCGTTGACGACGCTGATCACCAATCCCGACCTGAGAGCACGGATGGGAGCCAGTGGCCGCCAGCGTGCCGAGCAGGTTTACGACTGGAAAGTGGTGATTGCGGCGCACGAAGCGCTCTGGCAAGAACTGGCAGAGATCCGGGCGATCGCGCTCGAATCAACCCCCCTTGCCCCCAACGAATCGCCCTATCCGCTGGTAGACGACCCGTTCCGGCTCTTTGCCCATTACCCAACCGCTACGCTCACAGGCGACACCATTCTCAAGCTAGGTGATATGGCACAACCAACCCCTCTACAAGCGTTACAGCAAATTGGCATTACCAATTTTGGTGCCGAACGACGGGTTGATCTAAGTGTCCAAACTGCAATTCTGGGCGCGATCGCTGAACAGGGTTCACTCTCCGTTGCAACCATCCTGCAACGCTACGCCAATAACGACCCGGCAACCCTCATCCAAACCCTGCTTTACCTGTTGAAGTTTGACATTTTACGTTTAGAGCGATGATGGCGGAGAAGAGAATTGGTTAGAAGGCAGGGGGTAGGGGACGGGGGCAGGAGTCAGTGGTCATAAAGCCCTACGGGCATACCGGAAAGGTCGGCAGTCAGATACTTACTGTCCGCTGTGGCTGTTCACTGTATGAACTCCCAAAACTCAAAACGCTTCCCCACTCCCCACTCCCCACTCTCCATTCCCCATTCCCCATTCCCCATTCCCCATTCCCATCCATTTTCTCTCCTGGGATACATCCCGACGCTGGGACAGGCAGGATACTGTAAAAGCACTTTTTGATGCAAACCGTTCATTAAAAGGAAAGTGCTGTGCTTGACTATCTACTTCTGGCTCAACAGGCGGCTGACGTTCAGGTAAATTTTCGACTGAGTGGAATTGTGGCGCTCCTGGCAGGCATCCTGATTCTTGTCATCCCCCGATTGCTCAACCTGATCGTGGCGGTCTACCTGATTCTGATTGGACTGGTGCAGGTCTTTAACTTGCGGATTTAGGGTACAGATTTAAGTTCCCCGATCGCCTGACCCGCCAGCCAACCCGTTGTCCACGCGCTTTGAAAATTGAACCCGCCGGTCACACCATCAATGTCTAAAATCTCACCGGCCAGGTACAGACCGGGACAGCAGCGACTCTCCATTGTTTTGAAGTCCACTTCCTTCAGGTTGACGCCGCCACAGGTGACAAATTCTTCCTTAAATGCCCCTTTGCCACGGATCGTGTACTGTCCGCGCGTTAGCTCCTGCAACAGCAGGTTCAGCGTCTTGTGAGAGAGTTCAGCCCAACGTGTTTCCGCAGTGATCCCGACATAGCTGGTCAGGCGTTCCCAGAGACGGCGCGGAATCAGCACGGGGCAACTGGTGGCGATCGCACGTCTGGGCAATTGCGACTTCACCGCTAATAGCTGCTGGCGCAGGGCATCGGGTTTGGTCTGCGGCAGCCAGTTAATGAGCAGCGTTGCCTGGTAGTGACTGTCGTGCAGCACTCTGGCTCCCCAGGCAGAAAGCTTGAGTACGGCTGGCCCACTCATACCCCAGTGAGTGACCAGTAGCGGCCCCGTTTGTTCCAGATCAGGCTTGTCTCCCGTCTGAAGGCGCAGATGGGCTGTGGGTACCGAGATGCCTGCCAGGTCGTGCAATCGCGGGTCGGCAATGTTGAAGGTGAAAAGGGACGGTACAGGCGTTGCGATCGTGTGCCCCAGGTCACGGGCGATCGCGTAGCCCTGCGGACTGCTGCCTGTAGCGAGTAGGAGGCGATCGCAGTGCAAGACCTCAGTTGCTTTGACATCAATGCGAAAGCCGTCTTCTTTGCGCGTGACTGACTTGACTGCCGCTCCCTGCCAGATCTTCACACCGGCATCCTTCGCCGCCTGCATCAAGCAATTCACAATGGTCGCCGAGTCATCTGTGACAGGAAACATGCGACCGTCGGCTTCGGTCTTCAGCTTGACGCCATGCGACTCAAACCAGGCAACCGTGTCCTGCGCCTGAAATCGGCTGAATGCTCCCCGCAGCGCTTTACCACCCCTCGGATAGTTCTGTACCAGAAGGGCAGGATCAAAACAGGCATGGGTCACATTGCACCGACCGCCGCCGGAGATCCGCACCTTGGCCAGCGGTTGACGCGCCGCTTCTAGGAGCGTGACCCGACTCTGGGGATGGGCAACGGCACAGGCGATCGCGCCAAAAAATCCGGCGGCACCACCACCAATCACAGTCACACGGAATGGGTCAGAAGACATGGGAGCAAAGGCGAGAAAGAAAGGATGAAGGCGGGGAAGAAAGGCTAAAGGATGAAGGCTAAAGGCTAAAACGAAAGGCTAAAGGATGAAGGCTAAAGGCTAAAAAAAGAAAGGCTAAAGGCTAAAACGAAAAACGAAGGGCCAAAACGATCCTTTATCCCTTATCCCTTATCCTTTATCCCTCATTCTGCCTGTTCTGGTTCAAAGTCGGCTTTACTGGCCCCACAAACGGGGCAGACCCAGTCGTCCGGCAAATCTTCGAAGGCGGTTCCTGGTTCAATACCGCCGTCTAGATCGCCTTCTTGAGGATCGTAAACATGCCCACAGACTGTACAAACATAGCGCATGAGGTGTACCCCTTCGGTGTAACGTGCTGTCATCCTACAACACGGAGTTGGGGTGCAGCGATCGCGCAATCGTCAACATTTCATAGACCAATGCCCGTGCCAGGGGTTCCCGAAAAGGCCGATCCTGTAAGGATTTGTGATGTTTTTTGATCAGAGCAGAAAAACAGGTAAATAGCCATTTTTTCATCCGGAGCAACCGGCTAAATGTGTGGACAGGTCAAGAGTAACTATCCTCATCCCGAGACCAACGGACATGATGACTCGACTAAAGCTGGTTGTTCTAACAACCCTGGCACTGAGTTCCCTGATGGCGACGAAACCGGCAGCGGCAGCGCTGTTTAGCAAAGCAGACCTGGATCCCAGCAAATTAGAGTTGGTGGCCTCTCCCTACGGCAACAATGCCCACCAGCTCCTCATTATTGAGCAGGTATCCAACCGACGCGCCTGCTGGAGTGAAAATGGGACAGCGCCCACCGTGGTTGATCCGCTGCTGGCAGATTTTGACTTTACGGGAATCTGTGGGCGCAGCACCGATAGTAACGGTTATTCCATTCGGATGGGTGACCAGGACTTAGGGCTGCAATACGCGTTGCGGGTGGTGCAGCGCAATGGCGATTTGCTCCTCATCGGCGCTCCGCTGAATAACCGCAATGCACCGGAAATCCAGATTGGGCGTACGGGTGGCGTGACTAATGGCTTTGCCAAGATCTACCTGAATCCCGGCTGGCGCATCACCCGGCGGGTCTACAACAACCAGCCATTGGGACATTTCTATTTAACCAACGACCAACCGCTGGATAGCGCGATCGCCGCTGCTCCCATGCCGCCCATCGCACCCCAACCGCTGCCCCTCAGTCAGTCGCCAGTGAGCCAATCGCCAGCGAATCCATCACCCCTGCCGCTGCCCGTCTCACGACCCGAACTTACCTTCACGGCAGGCTCTACGGCCCCGGCTACTCCCGCCCGATCGACCGCTGGCAGCATTTCCATTCCTGTCCCGCCCCCTGAAAGTATCGCGACGGGTTCAGTCCAACCCCTGCCAGCGCTACCGTCAGCAAATGTGCCCTCAACCGTTCCAGTACGGCGATCGAACGTCACGACTCCACCCCGTGTTACCCAATCAGCATCTTCATCGAGGCCTGCTACAGGCAGACGAATCCGGGTGCCTGTACCGACTTCCGCAAATCGCCCCATTTCGCCACCCCCAGCGATCAGCGTTCCAGAGGCCGTGCAGCCGCCCGTGAGACAGCCAGCGTTGTTCCAGCCAACCGTACCCCAGCCGGTTGTCCCGCAGCCACCGATCTCACAGCCCCAGCCGGTCGCCAGCGATCCCAAACCGACGGCTAAACCCGGCGATTATGTGGTGCCCACGGTAGCGTTCTAAGCAGTCAGCCGTCAGTCATACATCACTGACGGCGATTGCTCACACTTTGAGGACTTGCTTGGCGGCTTGCAGGAGCATGATGCGATCGTCCAACCCGTTGTACCCACCGTTGATCACACGCGTCACCGTTCTAACATCGTCATTGTCAGCATCGCCATTTAGCTGATTGATGGCCCAAAACCAACCGGCGCTCCGACTCGCTAGATCGGGAGCGGCCAGTTTTGTGGGGTTGTTGATCAGATCAACGCCCAGGGCTTTGCCACAGTCGCCGTAGTTGGTGCGCCCGGTGATTTGAATTAACCCCCGTCCCTTAAAGCGTACGCCATCCCCTGGTTGGGTATTGCCCAGGTCATCTCGCCCCTCGTAGTCCTCCCCAGAGGCGTACTCTTCCAGCGCATTAAATCGATCGGATTCGTGGGCAATCTGAGCCAGGAAATGTGCCTGACGTAGCGGTGTTGAGATATTGAACTCAACCATCGTGCGATTGAGATAGGGAGTCAGTGAATTCACCCGACTGGAATCAGCTTCGGAGGCAATCGACAGAATTTGGTGTGCCGTCAGCAGCACCATCGTACTGGTAGGAAACAGTCCGGCATACGGTGCTTTACCGGCCGGACGAGCAGGCAGGTTGCTAAGGGCGCGAATTGCATTGTCAATGAGGCCGTCCTTGTCATTACTGTTGCCCTGTAGACTGCCTGATAACTCCTGCAAACGCGTTGCGGCGGCTTGCCTCCCCACTTTGACATCGGTTACAGAAAACAGTCCTCCATAAGGCAGTTTATCGGCAGGACGGGAGGGAAGATTACTCAGGGTACGGATTAGACTGTCAATCAGCTCATCGCTTTTGCCAGCGGCTCCCTGTAGCTTTGAGACTAACGATCCTAAGCGGATGAAAGCCTGAATTCGCCAGATATCCAGTTGCGCCATAACTAAGCACCTCTCCCTGATAGTGTTTAGACCAATCGTGTTGAGACCACCCAAAAGCACCTAAAAGGTCTTCATCCTTAGGCTCATTATTCTCACAGATGGAAGCGATCGCCAAATCCTTAATCCCAACTTCATTAAGTTGATGCAGGGAGTAAAACCATTGATGCCCGGTTCGGCATCCCCACAGCCGATCGCTGCGTGATTTTGTCACCGCATAATGGCGGGATCCTGGCGCATGAAACAACGACCTGCCGTTCCGAATGCGAAACGAGCCATCGAACAGCCAAGACTGAGCTAGGATTTAGTCGGCAACTGTTACTATAGCGCCCATCACCAACCCTCACCCAGCAGCCCGTCATGCATCCTGTCGATCACACTCCAGCGCTTGAATCACGGCGGCCACCAGAGACACCATCGCTCTGGCTGTCATTGGTAGCAGGCTCAGTACTGATCCATTTGATTTTGTTGATCCTGGTGGGTGTGAGTTCACTGCGAACCGCAAAAGTTCAGATGGCGACAGATCCGATCGCGGTTGAATTTGTGGAACCGTCTGCCCCGACGACACGTGCAGGCGGCACCGCGCTCACGCAGAGCACAACCTCCAAAGCGGCAGTAGCGCCCCAGGCAACAGTTAAATCAACCGCCCGTCTACCCCGTTCGATCGTCCAGGCACCAGCCCGACCAGTTGCACCGCCGATCGCTACGCCACCCGACGCCTCATCATTTACGGCACCGCCATCCCCCCTGTCACCCCGACCACGGCGATCGCGCCCCCAACGCTTACAAAACACGCCTCCTCTGGGCAACCCGCAACCGCCCCCCAACGCCCGTCGTCTCCCGCCGCCCCTCCTTCCCCAAAGTCCTGTGGACACAAATGCCAATTCTGGCAGCGAACAGGAACCGTCAGGACAGCCCAACTCAGGCAATTCTGGTGACCGTACACCAGCCGCAGGCAATCCGTCCGGTGGCCGCCCGTTACCGAGCGGCGGTGGGCCGGGAGAGCCCGCACTACCCGGTATTTCAGTTAGCGAACGGCGGGGAGAGGGTACGGGACTCAAAATCACAGTTTCTAACGTAGCGTTGGCGAATGAAGTGCTGGATCATGGCAGGACGGACACCGTTGATCAGCCAGCTCATCTGAAAGCGGGTTCGGACACCTTGCCATCTGTGCGTTACTCAGCGGTCGTTGGATTGAACCTGGGGCAGACCATCAAGCTGAAGATGCTGGTTAAAAGTAATGGCACCGTAGATAACGTGCAGATAGTAGATTCTGGCGCAGCCCAGGACTATAACGATTTTGCTAAGGGATTAGTTGAAGGGCTAGTGTTTGAACCATCCCAGACGGCTGGTAAGCCAGTTGACAGCTATATCTCGTTCGATTTAAGAATTGACCCACTGAGGTAGACGTTCAATTGAGACAGATTTGGATTAATCTTTCCAGCGATACGATCGCCAAATGTGCTACCTTATTCTTTGCTTGATTATGCGCGTGAAGCACCATGCTTCAGCAAGCTACTTGCGGGCGTAGTTTAGTGGTAAAACTTTAGCCTTCCAAGCTAATAATGCGGGTTCGATTCCCGCCGCCCGCTTTGGAACCCTGGCACCGCGAAGAGAGTGTCCGCGCCAGCATGAAAGGATGGTCAAATGCTTCGTGCAGCCGCATGGCTATCCGCCCGACCGAGGAATCATTCGCGATCGCATTGGTTCTGGAATAGGTGAAGGTCTTCACCGAATTTGAGGTTGAAACCAACCCTCCGCACCGTTCGATTTGCAGCAGGCATTGGGAAAAAGGCCATAAAGAGCAGCCAGCCTTCAAGCCATCGATCCAACGGTCTGATCCAGCGTTGCCTCAACGCCCTATCTTCGCGACCAAAGCTGGCCGATCAAAGCCGATTATAGCCAGTAGTAGATTCGCAGGGAGACGCAGCTTTTTAGAACAGACCCAATTATTTAACATTTTCTTCAAAGTCTGGCCAGTTTCTTCAAACTTTCTCCATTTTCTTTCCCTAATCTGAAGTCATCGTGATTGCAAGACCGCACTTGTAAGTTCAAGGTGAGCCTAGAATGCTCCAAACAGATTCGATGGCAACAACCGAACCGTTGACAGTGGTTAACATGACCATCCGGCAAATTCTAGTCGTAGACGATGAAGCGGCCATCCGAGAAGTGGTAGCGCTCAGTCTAAGCCGACTGGGAGGCTGGGAGGTCTTAACGGCAAATTCCGGTAAAGAGGCCTTGCAGAAAGCGCGTGTTGGGATGTTCGACGCGATCGTTCTCGATGTCATGATGCCGGAAATGGATGGATTTACCTTCTTGAAATGCCTGCGTTCCGAGCCACAGACGCAACACGTCCCAATTGTGCTGCTGACCGCAAAACGCCATCTACCGAACGCCCATCAACTGGCAGACCTGGGGGTAATGTTAACCGTTGATAAGCCGTTTCGTCCCGTTGAGCTGGTGCAGAAAATTACGCAGACAATGGGGTGGTAGGGTCACAGTTGACCAGTAGGACAGCACAGCCACGACACGCCAACAGACTGCGATCGCACCGACAACGGCACGGGTGCGAACCAACGAACCGTAACACGCCCTGTCTGCCTGGAACCACTGTTTGCCTGAAACCCTATGTGCTTCAAACCACTGTCCGCCGTAAAGGGTGAAAGCCTGTGAAACCGCACGATCACGATCAAGGAGGAGACTGGTTCAAGGGGGCTTTCCAGCACGGTTGCTTGCCGCTGTTGATAGCCATCGTTGCCACGATCGCCGTCTTAGGTATGTGGCAGGCAGTACTGCAAGCAGTGACTCCTGGCAGGGCCGCTTTACTTCCCCAGGCTGTTTTAGTGGGCGGTTTAGCTGGTGCGTGGGTGCTAGCGCTCTTGGTTTACCTGACCCAACGTTCTGAGCGCTATTTGCAACAGGCAAGACAGCTCAATCAGCAGTTGCAGGCCGAAATTGATGGCAGTGAACGGGCACAGTTAGAAGCCGATCGCCGACTGGCAGAAGCGGCGCTGCGTGAGAGTGAGGAAAAGTTTCGGCAACTGACTGAGAATATCCGGGCAGTGTTTTGGATGTCTGACCCCAGTAAAGGTCAGGTGCTGTATGTCAGCCCGACCTACGAGGAAATTTGGGGACGGAGCTGTGACGACCTTTATCGTGATCGTTCAAATTGGAGCGATGCGATCCATCCCGACGATCGCGATCGCGTCTTCCAGGCACATCACGTCCTCCAGGCGCAGGCTCATAATGGGTTTGCAGACACCTATGACGCCGAATATCGCATTATTCGGCCAGACGGCTCAATTCGCTGGATCCACGATCGGGGCTTTCCCGTAAAGAACGACACCGCTGACGTTAGCCGAATTGCCGGGATCGCGGAAGACATTACGGAACGGAAGCAAACCGAAGCGGTTTTAGCAAAAGAGCTACTCCGCAGTCAAGCGTTATTTAATACCTCGATCGATGGCATTGTCATCATGAACGACCAGGGAGATGTGGTTCAGACCAGCCCTGGGTTTGCCCGTATGCTTGGCTATTCCATTGAGGAAACCCTGACCTTAAACGTCGCGGATTGGGATGCTCAGTGGACGAGAGCAGAACTACAGCAGATCCTCGCGGGTGAGAAGAGATTAGGGCCACTCTTTGAGACGCGCCATCGGCGTAAGGATGGTTCCCTGTATGAGGTGGAAATTAGCTACAGTCGCGTCGAAATCGATCGCGAAACCATGCACCTTTGCATTTGTCGCGATATTAGCGAACGCAAACACGTTGAGATTGCACTCCAAAACTCTCAAGCCCGATTCGCCGGAATCCTGGAAATTGCGAGTGATGCCATTATTTCAGTCGATATCCATCAGCGAATTACCCTATTCAATCAGGGTGCCGAACGCATTTTTGGCTATACCTCTAACGAAGTGTTGGGCCAGCCACTCGCCCGATTACTCCCCGATCGCTATACCAGCATTCACCACCACCATGTCAACCAGTATGCCCAGACGGGAGCCGATGCGCGGCAAATGTCAGTGCGTGGCGCAATCTTCGGACGACGGAAAGACGGGACAGAATTTCCCGCAGAGGCTTCGATCTCCAAGCTCAACCTTAATGGGGAGGTGATCTTCACCACGTTTCTGCGTGATATCAGCGATCGCCAACGGCTGGAAGCAGAACGCCAACAGTCGGAAAACGACTTGCGCGAAAGTGAAGCTCGCTTTCAAGCATTTATGGATCACAGCCCTGCATCTGCCTGGATCACCGATGCGAATGGCATCATGCTCTATGTCAGTCAGACTTACCGCCACACATTTCAGTTGCCCACCACCGACCTTATTGGGCGATCGATTTTTGAGCTGTACCCCACAGCCGTCGCTCAACAATTTCTCGCCAATATTCAAACCGTGGCCGAAACGCAATCGATCCTGAAAACGGTTGAGACAGCACCGCGTTTTGACGGCACGATGGGTGATTTTTGGGTCTACAAATTTCCCATCCCTGACCGCTCTGGCCAGGTATTAGTGGGAGGCGTGGCGATCGACGTGACGAAGCAAACCCGTGCTGAAGCCGCTTTACGCCAAAGTGAAGCCACGCGGCAAGCCATTATTCAGGCCATCCCCGATTTGCTGATCCGGATGCGGGCCGATGGGAACTACGTGGAGTGCATATCAAACAGCCAATTTAATCTGGTCAATCCAGAGCGCTATCGCCATAACGCAAATGTGTGCAATATCCTCCCCTCAGCGTTGGCCCAACGCCGCCTCCACTATGTCCAGCAGGCATTGCAGTCTCACACCATCCAACTTTACGAGCACGACATTTTGATTGCAGGCAAGCAATGCTATGAGGAAGTGAGAGTTGTCCCCTTGCTGGAAGATGAAGTCCTCGTCATGGTGCGGGATATCACTCATCGCAAGCAGGTAGAAATCGAACTGAACAATCAGAAAGAAATTCTGCAAACGATGTTTGATCACATGCCCATCATGATCGCCCTGCTGGATCAAAATCAACAGGTTGAGACGATCAATCCTGAACTACAGCAAACACTGGGTTGGTCATTGCAAGAATGGCAGCAGAGCGATGCGCTGATGAAGTGCTATCCCGATGCCAACGCTTGTGAAGCTGCCATGAAACAAATGCTCGTTGCCAATGGCACCTGGCAGGACTACATCTCCTGTACGGCTTCTGGGCAGCAGTTACACACGACCTGGGCCAATGTGCACCTGTCCAATGGGTATCAACTGGCGATCGGGCAAAACATCACTGAACGGAAGCAATACGAACTGCGTTTGAAGCAAACCATGGAAGCCGCTGAGGCCGCCAACCTGGCAAAGAGTGCTTTTCTGGCAAACATGAGCCACGAATTACGCACCCCACTCAATGTGATTTTGGGGTTCGCCCAAGTGATGGCGCATGACCCCGCCCTCACGCCCACACAGCAAGATGATCTCCGCACCATTCAGCGTAGCGGCGATCATCTACTCAGCCTCATCAACGATGTTCTGGATCTGTCCAAAATTGAAGCCGGACATTTCGACTTAGACATAACGGGATTCGATTTAATTGCACTCCTGCACACCCTCCGCACGATGATGACGAAACGGGCTGCTTCAAAACAGCTCCAGCTTGAATTTGAGATTGCGCCAGACATCCCCCAGTTTGTGATTGCAGACGAACAAAAACTGCGTCAAGTCCTGCTTAACCTTCTGAGCAACGCCATTAAATTTACTCAGGTCGGCAAGGTTGCGCTCCGTGCGGCAGTGGTTGCCGCTCAGGGAGCCACTGCCACTCGTAAAGAAGACAACCTGGAACCCCATCACCCGGCACCAACAATCACCCTCCAGTTTGAGGTCAGCGATACCGGAGCTGGCATTGCGGAGGCGGAACAAGCCACCATTTTTGATGCCTTCGTCCAGGCGACAGCAGGCAAGAAAACCATGGGTGGAACTGGCCTGGGTCTGACGATTTGCCGCAAGCTGCTCGAATTAATGCATGGCACCATTACCGTACAGAGTGCTCCAGACGTTGGCAGTACGTTTACCGTTACCGTTCCGGTTTGCCCAACCAGCAGCATCCAGTCCCAACCAGAGTACCTCGATCGCGTGGTGGTTGGGCTGGCTCCCGGGCAACCGCGCCATCGTATTCTCGTTGTCGATGACCAGCGCGAAAATCGCCTGTTGTTAGTTCGGTTGTTAGCGCCCTTAGAACTGGAACTGCGGGAGGCGACCAATGGCCGCGATGCTGTCCAGATCTGGCAAGAATGGCGGCCTGACTTAATTTGGATGGACATCCGGATGCCAGAAATGGATGGCTATGAGGCAACCCGGTGGATTCGAAGTGCAGCGAACGGCAGAACAAGAGAGAAGGAAGATGGGCAAGATAAAGGAGAGGCCGACCAGCAATCATCGTTCTCACCCCCGATCATCATTGCGTTGACCGCCCATGCGTCCCAGAGCGATCGCGACCTCGCCCTGGCTGCAGGCTGCAATGACTACGTCAGTAAGCCGTTCCGGGAATCGACCCTATTTCTCAAACTGAAGGAATATCTGGGGTTAGAGTACCTCTACGCAGAGACCGTGCCCTCATCTGAGAACCAGCCCATGCCCCCCCCCTCCACTCAGACAGATGACACTGGTTTACTGACACCGGATCTGCTGGCCTTGCTGCAACCTGGGTGGTGTCAATCGTTAGAGGATGCGGCGATTCGCGGCGACGATCAGGCGATCAGAGCGCTGACAATGCAACTGCCTGCCACGCTGACGGCCTTACAGTCAGAACTGATGCGGTTGGCAGACCACTACCAGTTTGAGGAAATCCAGCAGTTGGTTCACAACAACCATCCTGCCACCCTGGACGATTAAATTACCCGTTCGTTCGATATTTTAACCGGCTGCTTTATCCCATGAACCCCCTAATTACGATCGACCAACCCGAGTTCGCACCTTCAACCCTGGCAGAGCTAGAAGACTGTAGCGAGGACGATGTCTATGCTCCAGGGTCTATCCAACCCTATGGACTCGTGCTGGTGCTGCAAGAGCCATCCCTCACGATCTTGCAGGTCAGTCAAAATGTGGAACGCTTTTTTCAGGTTTCGGCGACCGCCTTACTGGGACAACCGCTGCAGCAGCTATTCTCCCACGCCCAGGTTAAACAAATCGCCACGCTGTTGGCGCAAGACAACCTGGAGTTCTGGAATCCGTTTGAGCTGAAAGCGCGACCCAAAGTGCCGCATTCCCAGGCGCTACAGCCGGTGTCGCCGTTGCCACAATCCCCCATGAGGCCGCAGACCTTCAGGAGTACGCTGCACCGCACAGCCGGTGTCCTCATCCTGGAACTAGAAGTTGAATGTCCCGTGGATAAAATCCATTCAGCTCAGTTCTACTATCGTCTGCAGTCCGCCATTCTGAGCCTGCGTGGTACAAGCAGCGTGGCTGAGTTAGCGCACACCCTGGCCCATAAAGTAAAGGCAATCACAGGATTCGATCGCGTCATGGTCTATCGGTTTGAGTCCGATGAACATGGCATCGTGATTGCAGAGGAGAAGGAACCCCATCTGGAGAGCTATCTGGGCCTGCACTATCCCGCAACGGATGTCCCAGCTCCGGCACGAAGACTGTTTCTGCGTAACTGGGTACGTCAGATCCCCGACGTGCAATATACACCCGTGCCGCTGGTTCCCGCCACCCATCCACTCACCCAAACAGCGCTCGATCTGAGTGATTGCGTACTGCGCGGAGTGCATCCTGCCCATGTGGAGTACTTGCAGAATATGGGCGTTGTCGGCTCGCTCACCATTTCATTAATTGACGATAAGCGCCTGTGGGGACTCATTGCCTGCCATCACTACAGCCCTAAACTAGTCGATTATGAAACTCGTAAAACCTGCGAGTTTTTAGGACAGTTTGCCTCGATCGAGCTGGTGCATCAGCAAGAACGGGAATTGACCCGTTACCGTGAGCAGGTACGGGCCATTCAAGCCAGACTTCAGCAAGCCTTCCTGCGAGAGCCTAATTTTATTCACCAAGCATTAACCCACAATGCCACTCAACTGCTAGACCTCGTACATGCAGAAGGGGTGGCGATCGTTCTGGATCAGCAGATTTCATTAATCGGTCAGACGCCCCCGTTAGCGAATGTCCAGGCGCTATTAAGCTGGATCTCAACGCAGCCGCAGCGGGAAGTCTATCTGAGCAACTGCCTGACGCGCCAATATCCCGCCTCCCGCGTGTTCAAAGATGTCGCGAGTGGCATCCTGGCCATTTCGATTCTGTTAAACCACAAGTCTTATCATCTGATCTGGTTTAGACCCGAACAAATTCAGACTGTCCACTGGGCGGGTGATCCACGCACAACCGTGGAGGTTGCTCCTGGTGGCGCACTACACTTGACGCCGCGTAAATCCTTTGAACTCTGGCAAGAAACGGTGCAGGAGATGGCCCTCCCCTGGACACCGTCCGAGATCGAGGCCGCGTTGATGATGCGGAACACCCTGATGCTGGCCGTGCTGGAATTTTCCCAGGCCGCACTCGAGCAGGCCGCCGAACGTGCAGTGATCGCCAACCACGCCAAAAGCCAGTTCCTCGCCAAAATGAGCCACGAACTGCGTACCCCCCTCACAGCCATCCTGGGCTTCACTGAGATCATCAGCTCCAGTCACACCGTTTCGCCAGAGTTTCAGGAGTATCTGGGCATTATCAGCCGCAGTGGGGAGCATCTGCTGACGCTGATCAACGATGTGCTGGAAATGTCCCGCATTGAGGCCGGTCAACTGGTACTGACAGACAGCTTTTTCAACCTCTATCAGCTACTGCGATCGCTGCAAGAAATGCTGACCCTCAAAGCGGCCAAAAAAGGACTCAGCCTTGTATTTGAGACCGATCCCAATCTCCCCCGCTATCTGTGTAGTGATGAAGCCAAACTGCGGCAAATTTTGATCAATCTCCTTGGGAATGCCATCAAATTCACGACGCAGGGCACGGTCACGCTCCGGAGCAAGGCAACCGCGATTGAGCCGTCGGAATCCGCCTGCACCTGCTATACCAACGGTTCAGTCACCTGCTATCCCCTCTTGCTCACCTTTGAAGTGGAGGATACGGGCTGCGGCATCGATCGCCGGGATTGGGAATCCATTTTTGAAGCTTTTATGCAAACCGAGCAAGGTCGGCACTCGCAGGGGACGGGACTGGGCCTGTCGATCAGCCGTCAATTTGCCCGATTGATGGGAGGAGACATCACTATCCAGAGCACGGTAAATCAGGGATCAACCTTCACCTGCACTATCATGGCACGCCTGCCTTCCACACTGGATCTGGTAGAACCAGAAACGGTTTATCCCATCATTGGGCTGGAGCCGGGGCAGGCCACCTATCGCATCCTGGTCGCGGAAGATGTGCTGGAAAATCGGCAACTCCTGCGCACCTTACTATCATCCGTCGGGTTCGCTGTGCGGGTAGTCGAGAACGGCCTCAAGGCGATCGCCGAGTGGAAACTGTGGCATCCTCATTTGATTTTGATGGATATTCAAATGCCTGTAATGGATGGATACGAAGCCACCCGCGAAATTCGACTGCAAGAGCGCGATCGGGGCGATCGGGGGTATCGGGAAGACGCCCCAACCAAAATTATTGCCCTCACAGCCTATGCCTTTGACCAGGATCGCACAGCCAGTTTACAGGCGGGGTGTGATGACTACATGGCTAAACCATTTACCGAAGCGGCGTTGTTTGAGATGATTGCCCGCTATTTGCATGTTCAGTACCGCTACGCCGAGCAACCAATCGCACCCGCTTCCGAGGCGAGCACCCTCAGCAAGCAAGACCTGGCCCTGATGCCGCCCGAGTGGATCGCCCAGGTGCACGAAGCTGCACTGGATCTCAATGATGACAAAATCCGGCAGCTCATTGCCCAGATTCCGCCCCAGGCGCAATCACTGATTCAGACGATGACTACTATGGTCGATCGCTTTCAGCTAGAAGCGATTGTGCACCTCACCCAAACCTAAGTCACAACACGGGATGAACTGATGCAAACTTCGACCCTATACGCTACTGGCTCTATGTTAGATCCGGCCTCAGCCAATGTCCTCGTCGTAGACGACACTCCCGATAACCTGCGCCTGTTATCCAAAATTCTGGAGTCTCAGAACTATAAAGTCCGTAAGTCGCTGAATGGCAGAATGGCAATTCTGGGCGCACATCGAGAGCCGCCAGATTTGATTTTGCTCGACATCAACATGCCGGAGATGAATGGCTATGAAGTCTGCCAGCAATTGAAGCAGTCAGAGGTTACGGCCCACGTTCCAATTATTTTTATTAGTGCGCTCGATCAGGTAAAAGATAAGATTAAAGCGTTTGAAATGGGCGGGCAGGACTACATCACCAAACCATTTCAGGAATTAGAAGTACTGGCACGGGTTAAAAATCAATTATTGATCCGGCAACAGCAGCAACAACTAACGCAAACCAATCAACAGTTAACGCTAAAAAACCAACAGCTCGAACAAGAAATTCAAGCCCGTCAGGGGGCAGAAACCGAGGTTCGGCGGTTGAACACAAACCTGGAACGCCTGGTTCAGGTTCGAACCCTGGAATTAGAACAGTCACTCAAATTTGAGGCAACACTCAAACGAATTTCGGACAAAGTTCGAGACTCTCTGGATCAACATCAGATCTTGCAGAATGCAGTTGAAGAATTGGCGATCGCGCTGGAAGTCCATTGTTGCGATGCCGTGCTGTACAGTCCCGATCAGCAGATGTCCACCATTCACTATCAATACATCGAACCCGGTTTAGCGGTTACGCAAGAGCCGCGATTGCAGATGGCAGAAGTCCCCGAGATTTATCGGCAGCTTCAACACCGACGGGACAGTTTTGCGTTCTGTCCCATCTCACCTTTAGCGATTCATCCCCATGCAGCCATCCTGGCCTGTCCCATCTTTGATGACCAGGTCGAGGAAATGGGCATCCTGGGAGATCTGTGGTTGTTTAAGGACACAGCCTCTAGCTTTGGCGAACTCGAAGTTCACCTGGCCCAGCAGGTTGCCAATCAGGGCGCGATCGCGCTCCGTCAGGCCCGTCTGTATGATGCCGCGCAATCACAGGTGCGGGAACTGGAGCGATTAAACCAACTGAAAGACGACTTTCTCAGCACGATTTCCCATGAACTGCGGACGCCGATCGCCAGCATGAAAATGGTGCTCGATCTACTGAAGCTACGCACCAACAAGGAACAGGGGTTGACCGAAGCGCTGATCCAGGCGTCACCCCAGGGCAGTAAAATTGCCCGCTATCTGCGCGTATTGGAGGAGGAGTGCGATCGCGAACTGGCGCTGGTCGAAGATTTGCTAAACCTGCAACACATCGAAGCTGGCACCTATACAAGTGCGACCGCATCAATCAACCTTCAAGACTTCCTGCCTCACCTCATCGAACCGTTTGAAACACGCGCTCAAAATCAACAGCAGACGCTCCAGGTTGACCTTGCACCCGATCTCCCGACGCTAAATGCGGATCCATTGGTGATCACTCGCATCACCACAGAACTCCTCAGCAATGCCTGCAAATATACGCCCGCAGGCGAAACAATTTCAATTGCGGTGAGTCTGGTCGGCGAAGACCCGGCAATCAATCAACCGGACTGCCTGCAACTCACGATCACCAATACAGGAGTAGAGATTCCCCCAGGCGAACTCAGCCGTATTTTTGACAAATTCTACCGCATCCCCAATAACGACCCCTGGAAATACGGTGGTACTGGGTTGGGATTAACCCTGGTCAAAAAGCTCGTTGAGCGTGTGGGCGGCACAATTCACGTCGAAAGTACCGGGAACCAAACCCGCTTTACCGTTCGGCTCAAGGTTTGATGGGTATCTCCCGGCGATCGCGTGCGCCCGCAATCATGCGTGAAATGGCGGCCGTCGCACCAGTCAGCATCACAGCATCCCAATTACCATGCCAACCAGCATCTCATCTGGCATCCTATTTGACCGCATACTGCTGTAGATAGTGGTCATATCGGTCTTGTAACTGTTCGGCCGTGATCAACCGCGCCCAATACTCGGTCACCGCATGGCCAAACGCCCAGGCATTGCGATCGGGAGTGCCGGTGTTATTGAGCAACAGCGGCCAGAGTCCGAGTAGGTCAAAATTACGCAGGTCAAACTGGTCGGCATTGAGCAGCGAGAACAGATCGTAGGCCATCTGGAGCTTGCCCAAGACAATGGGCAGTTGCTCCACTGGAATTTGCTCGGCCAGCAAATAGGCGAGGGTGGGCGACCCAGTCGTTACCGTAGAAATGAAGCGGAGCACCGGACTTTTGAGCAGTGCGGCCAGTCCTTGCGTGGTCGTCATCTGAAACGTGTAGTGGTCAATGATTTTGGCAGCAGCCAGCGTCCGGGCATCCAGATTGCGCAGAAAGCGGGCAAGCCGCAGTTGTTTAGCGGGATCGATCGCCTGTACCAGTCCGACGGAGAGCATGTCTAGCCCCCAGGCCATGCGGTTGGCTTCCAAGTCGCCCGTCACAATCGGGACAACCAGATCGCAGAAGTCACCCAGCAGCCCTGCACGGTAGGCCGTCGCATCCCGAATCGCAATTTCCTTCGGTTGATCGCCCCATTCCCAGTCATAGGGCGGTGCCCACTCCCGCATGGGACGCAGGCGATCGACCTGAGTGACCACCGTGATCACGGGAAGGTCTGACACCGTGGCTCTGGCATCTTTCAGAAAATCCACATCCATTTGCAGCGCCGGGTCAAGGGCTGGCGTGACCAGCAGCAGCAAATCCGCCTGCGCCACGTAATCAAGCACGTGTTCACGCAGGTCGGTGCGATCGCCCTGCTCATAACCGGGGGTGTCCCAAAGGGTTAACGATTCCCCCGTTGCCGCCTGCCAGTGATAGTCCTGAATTCGATCAGTACTGGGCAAAACATCCACCGCGGCCAGCCGATCGACAAACAGAGTGTTGATCAAGCTGCTCTTGCCTGCCCCCGTGCGGCCAACCAGCAAGATGTTGACTGGTTTTTGAGCCACCACCTCGGCTGGTTCTGCCTGATTCAAAATCTCGCGCAGGGTTTGGGTCTTCGCCACTGGCACCGTTGCGGTGGCGGGCAGTTCCAGGGTGACGGCGGGCGTTCCACCATAGAGGGCGATCGCCTGCCGACCCAAATTGCTTAACGCCGCTTCCCGCAACAGCTGCCCCAGGTTGACCAGTAGTTCCTGTGTGGCCCGATTGCTCGATCGCTGGGTGGCGGTTCGTGCCAGTGCCGCCACAGGGTTTAAAAACCACTGCGCCCAGTTCCACACCTGTAAAATCTTGCGGGCTGAAGGCTCAAGCTTCTGGTAGACCTCGTACGCTTGGTACGCCTGCCCGATCGTCACCTGATTTAGCGCTGGCGACAGCTTCTGCATCCATTGATCCAGGTCATCGACTGTGCCCCGCAGCAGCGCATACGCCTGAGGCACGTAGATTTGCAGCAATGGGCGCTGAACCTGCGGGTAATAAGTATGGGCGACCGCCTCCACAACCTGTTTACAGCGCAACCAGAACTCTGCCCACCCCTCCCAGAACGGCGGGTCAGTACGGGCCTCCTCGATAATGCGCTGGACGGCGGCCTCTGCTTGCTTGACCGTACTGCTTGTGGCATCAGTCACCGCTGTTGCTTCGGCAGCTTCCAGTTCTTCGGTCACTTCAGCCACGACAGCCCGCACTTGCGCCAGCGCTGGCTGCGTCCACTTGACCAGCAGCCAGCGCCAGATCACAAACATCACCACCACCACGCCCCAGATCCAGCTAATGCCCCACTGCTGAATTTGCAACCCGGCTGCAATCAGAAGAAAGCTAATGATCCCGGCGATCGGAAGCCCTAACGCCACCCACTGCCACAGTTTAAATCGCACCATTGCCACCGCTTGAGCGTTCTCTTTCAGTGTAAGAGAGTCAAGGCCAAGGGGAGGAAAGTGCCCGACGCCGGGGAAGCGTCTTTGCGGCCTGCCTCACTTCTGGCTGTGGGGCAAATGAGATTGGAGTGCGATCTGGAGCTGCGTGAGCGAGATGGGCTGCACGGGCAGATAGCCAGAGAGAATGGCGAGGGCAGTCGTGATCGCGATCGCGTTCAGCACAGCGGTATTTTTGTTTAACAAAGAACCAGACATGGGAGGTGAAGCGCGGGGACACTATCAGTTATGTCATCCTTCCGATGTCATAACCGTGATGGTCGTGGCTCATTGCTTGTAATCCGAGTCACACTCAAAAGCGACGGCGATCAGGTCTGAAAGTTGGCATCAAGCGTGGTGTTCGGATATGAGTAAGGGAAGGCTGAAGGTATAGAGGGTAGAACCCGATCACCGTCCTTTAGCCGTTAGCCTTATCTTTCTGAACCATGTCTTTTTCCCGTCGTCACTTGCTGCAATTTGCTGGTTCAACGCTGGTCGCATTGGGCCTGAGCCAGTGGGATGTTCGATCGCAGGGCATCCGCTATGCCCAGATGCTTGCCCAGGGTACCCCCCGTAAGCTTGCTCTGCTGGTGGGCATTAATGCTTACCCGGAGAGTAGCCAGTTTGCCACCCTGCAGGGCTGCCTTACGGATGTCGAGCTTCAACGGCAGTTGCTCATCCACCGCTTTGGGTTCAGTCCGCAAGATATTCTCACCGTAACGGATGCAAACGCAACGCGGCAGGGCATCTTGACGGCCTTTGAAGAGCACCTGATCAAGCAGGCAAAACCGGGAGATGTGGTGGTGTTCCACTATTCCGGGCATGGCTCGCAGGTGAGTGACCCGGATCATGATCTGCCAGATGGCTTGAACAGCACGATCGTACCAGTCGATAGCGCCCTACCGCCGGATTTTCCCGACAAAGGTGGCGTAGTCAAAGACATTATGGGCCATACCCTCTTCCTGCTAACGCGGGCACTCCAGACGGAAAATGTCACGGTCATTCTGGATAGTTGCCATTCAGGCGGTGGACTGCGGGGCGGGACGCGCGGCGATCGAATTGGCAATTTGCAGCTGCGATCGCACCGGTTTGCCAAAGAATCAACCATCGCGCTGCAGGCCAGCCCTGCCGAATTTGACTACCAAAAACAGTGGCTCTCCCGCCTGAGTCTGTCCCCTGCGGACTTTATCCAACAGCGGCGGGCAGGGATTGCGAAAGGCGTGGCGATCGCCTCAACCAAACGCGATCAACTGGCGGCAGATGCCCCCTTTAGCGACTTCTATGCGGGTGCTTTTACCTATCTCATGACCCAGTACCTCTGGCAGGAGACGGGTAAGACAACCACCAGCAGCGCGATTCCAAACATTGCTCGCAGCACCACCAAACTCTCGTCCAGCAGTCAGGAACCTCAGTACGAGATGAAACCAGGCAGCGGCGACGACCAAAAATTGATTTACTTTACGTCCCCCCAGGCAGCCCCCGCAGAAGCCGTGATTACGAAAGTCCAGGGCGATCGTGCCGAACTCTGGCTGGGGGGATTAGACCCCCAAAGTCTGGCCGCTTTTGGCCAAAACGCGGTGCTAGCAGCGGTAGACAGCCAGGGCAACCGCCAGGGAGGCGTAAAGCTGGAGTCGCGTGATGGGCTGATCGGACGCGGCAAGCTGCTCAGTGCGGTCAAACCAGGAGCCTTGCTGCAAGAACAGGTGCGGGGAGTCCCCACGGGACTGACGCTCAAAATTGGGCTTGACCCGTCGCTTGGTCAGGACGCCGTACAGGCAAAGCAGGCATTACAGGCCGTCAAACGCATTGAGGCGACTCCCTTACAGCAGGGAGAAGTGCAGTATGTTCTGGGGCGCATGACCACCGCCAATCGAGAGGCATTGCAACAGCAAGGAGTCGATCGCGCGACCCTGCCACCAACCGGCAGTATTGGGCTGTTTTACCCCGGGCTGGATCTGGTTCCTGGCTCCTTTGGTGCGGTGGGAGAATCAATCACGGATGCTGTGAATCGGCTACAGGCCAAGCTGCGATCGCTCCTGGCCGCACGGATCGTCAAGCTCACCCTCAACCCCAACACGTCCCGACTCAACGTGGCTGTGACCATGACGCCGGTTGGCAAGGGCCAGCTCATCGCCAGCACGTTTACCGTTCGGGGGGCCAGTCGTGCGACCTCCACACAGACCCCACTGGCCAGCGCGGTCGCGGGCAATAGTTTGCCTCTAGGGACAGCCATTCAGTTCGAAGTTGCCAACCGTGAAGCGCGATCGCTGTATTTCAGCGTACTGGTCATTGATGCCGCTGGCGAAATGACCGTGATTTTCCCCAATCAGTGGTCAGCCGCCGCGTCCGTTATGCAGGTCGAGGCCGGACAACGCCTGCTCATACCTGATCCCAGCAAAGATAGCTTTAGCCTGGTCACCCAGGAGCCTAAAGGCGCAACCGAAGTCTTAATTATCGCCAGCAGCACACCATTGGGTAACGCTTTAAAGTCCTTGCA
>JAJPKC010000130.1 GCA_021323955.1 Oscillatoriales cyanobacterium Centralia_MAG_596
CAATGGGCAACACGATCGTTCTCAAACCTGCTTCCCAAACGCCGTTGACAGCCTTAAGACTGGGCGAACTGGCGCTTGAAGCCGGAGTCCCTGCCGGGGTATTCAACGTCGTTCCCGGAGCCGGAAGCACCGCTGGCGATGCGTTAGTGCGTCATCCCCTGGTGCGAAAAGTGTCGTTCACTGGCTCAACTGAAATCGGCACCCAGGTCATGAAGCTGGCAGCGGATGATATTAAAAATGTCACATTGGAATTGGGCGGCAAGTCTGCCAATCTGGTGTTTGCCGATGCCGATCTGGACAAAGCGGTGGTGAAATCGCTCTGGAGTGTGCTGGGCAATGCCGGACAGGACTGCTGCGCCCGATCGCGCATTCTCGTCGAACGTCCGATCTACGACACATTCTTGAGTCAACTCACTGAGCAATTTCAGGCGCTTAAGCTGGGTCATCCATCCGACGAACAGACGGAAATTGGGCCGTTAATTTCCACGGGTCATCGCGATCGCGTCCATCACTACATCGACATTGGCAAAGCTGAAGGTGCTAACCTGCTCTGTGGGGGTGATCGTCCCGGTGGATCGCTGTCGGGAGGAGCTTATCTGCAACCCGCTATTTTTGCTGATGCCACGCCGGACATGCAGATTGTGCGAGAAGAAATTTTTGGGCCTGTTGTTTGCGTACTTCCATTCGATACGGAAGATGACGCGATCGCGATCGCGAATAACAGCCTGTATGGTCTTTCTGGTTCCCTCTGGACGCGGGATGTCAGTCGAGCACTGCGCGTGGCGCGGGCGATCGAAACGGGTGTTCTTTCTATCAACACCGGACACAGCGTTCACCTCGAAGCGCCCTTTGGTGGCGTCAAGCGGAGTGGATTGGGACGCGAACTGGGTCTGGCTGTGCTGGATCACTACAGCGAATGGAAAAGCGTCTTCATTGCTGAATAAAACCTGCTTGCAACAACAATTAGACTCGGTACGGGCTTGGCAATGCCAAGCCCCTCCACGACGGTATGTGCCCCAAAAACTGCTTAAATCGGCATTACAATAGCGGTATATTCTGCGGCGATCGAGTATGACGACGCTCTTACCAAACCTTCAATCGACTGAACCTTTATACCCGACTGGCGATGGCGAACCTGTGGCCGAAACCTATGACCATCTCTATGCGTTGCTGATCGTCTTAGAAGTGTTGCGTCAGTTTTTGAGCGATCGACAGGCAACCGTTTTGGGCAACCAGTTTCTCTACTACGCTCAGGGCTTTCCGCGCCTGCGAACGGCTCCAGATGTGATGGTGATTTTCGATGTCGCACCAGGCGGACGAGACAGCTACAAAATTTGGGAAGAGGGAAAAGTGCCCTCAGTCATTTTTGAAATGACATCCGAAAGCACCCGCCAGCATGATGAAAGCTTTAAGAAAACCCTGTATGAACAGCTTGGCGTGCAGGAATATTGGCAGTTTGACCCTAAAGGGGAATGGATACCAGAACAACTACGGGGGTATCGACTGCATGGGGAAGTCTACGAATCAATTACGGACTCGCAAAGTCAACCCTTACAGTTGCGACTGGCGGTAGACGGTAAGCTCATTGCGTTTTATCGACTGGACACTGGTGAAAAGTTGCTCATTCCTGACGAATTAGCTACGGCTCTTGCCCAACAAACAACCGCGCGACAGCAAGCTGAAGCGCGGGCTGAACGCCTTGCAGCGCGACTGCGGGAACTGGGAGAAGACCCGGAGGCTGTTTGAGTTGCAGGCAGCTTCAATGCTGATTGATTTAGAATCGCCACTACACTGGAGACGATCGCTCTCTATCCACGATCGCGCATATGGCAAAACACAAGAAAGGCAAACCTGAGTGGATCAAAGAAACCCTTGAACTCAAGGATGATCACCGCTGGCAGTCCAAACCTGGCTACAAGGTGTTCGTGGCTGGTCGCGGAGCCGTGCGCTTTGATGTGCCAGGAGATTGGGTGTTTGAACCGGATGAGAAATCATTTAAGTTTACTGACCGCAAACCACCCAACGATGATTGCTGTCTGGAAGTGTCGTTTAGCCGCTTGCCAGAAGGGGATTGGGATTTGTTTCCCCTCAAAGCAACGTTAAAAAAGGTGGTTGCGGATGATGAGCGAAACGAGATCGAAAAGAGCGATGTTTTTACCGTCAAACGGCAAACCGCACGCATTGTTTGGGCAGAGATCAAATTTATTGATCCAGAAGAGAACCGGGAAGCCTTTTCACGCATTTGTATTGGCCTGGGTTCCAATGTGCATTGTCTCATTACCTTTGACTACTGGGCAGACCAGGCCGATCGCCTCACTCCCGTTTGGGACACTGTTTTAGAAACACTGACGCTGGGCTTGTACATCCGCGATCCTCGCACAGGTTTGGCGTTTCCAGACTAAAGATTGTGAATTTAGCTAAGGTAGGGCGTGGTTGGTGCGTTACGTTGCACTAACGCACCCTACAGAGTGGCTCCTGACTCCTCCTCCAAACGATAGATCCACCTTGTCCTCTCGCGGTTTTTCCAACACAATACGGATATGACGCTCATTACCGTACGTCCTGAAGGTCTGTATTGTGAACAAGGGGATTTCTTTATTGATCCCTGGAAACCCGTCGATCGTGCGCTGATCACCCATGCCCATTCTGATCACGCGCGTTCTGGTTCACAGCATTACATGGCGACGAAAATTTCTGAGGGAATTTTACAAAAGCGATTGGGCGATCGTACCGATTTGCAGGGAGTCGAATACAGTCAGCGTATTAAACTCGGCAATACCTGGGTTTCGTTTCATCCAGCCGGACACGTCCTCGGTTCTGCACAAATTCGTGTGGAATGTGGCGATGACGTGTGGGTGGTTTCGGGTGACTACAAGCGCGGCTATGATCCGACCTGCGAATCCTTTGAAGTCGTTCCTTGCAACACGTTCATTACAGAAGCTACCTTCGGCTTGCCCATCTACCGTTGGGATACAGGAGCCGAAACCTGTCGTGAAATCCATCAGTGGTGGCAGAGCGATCCAGAGCGTCCCTCCCTACTGTTTTGCTATGCGTTTGGGAAAGCGCAACGGGTGTTAAGTGAATTGCGCCAGTTCACCGATAAACCTGTGTATGTGCATGGTGCTGTTCATGTTTTAACCGAAATTTATCGCCAGGTGGGGGTGGAAATGGTCAAAACCATTCCTGTTTCTGAAATGCCCCGCAGCTATAAATTTGCGGGTGATCTGGTGCTGGCTCCACCGTCTGCCCATCGATCGACCTGGATGAAACGCTTTTCCCATCCCCAAACGGCTTTTGCATCTGGCTGGATGGCAGTGCGCGGTGCCCGTCGCCGCCGGGGGTACGAGCGTGGCTTTGTCTTGTCGGATCACGCTGATTGGCAGGGATTAATGCAAACCGTGCAACAAGCACAAGCCAAAACTATCTACGTGACGCATGGACAAACAGACGTGGTATCCCGCTATCTCCGTGAAACCTATGCGCTCAATGCCATGCCCTTAAAAACCTTGTTTGAGGGTGAAGGGGATATTGAATGAAACGGTTCACCCAACTTTTTCAGCAGGTGGATGCCACCACGTCTACCAATGAAAAAGTCAAAGCATTGCAGCACTATTTTCGGGAGGAAGAACCCGCAAATGCAGTCTGGGCAATGTATCTACTGCTGAGTAAGACCCGCAAACGGCTCATTACATCCAGAGTGTTGCGCGATGTGTTTCTGCAAATTTCTGACATTCCTGAATGGTTATTTGAAGATTGCTACGCGCAAGTCGGCGATACGGCAGAGGCGATCGCGCTCCTGCTGCGAGACACCCCCTTCGAAGCAAAAACTGCCTCACCCATTCCACTGCATGTGTGGATGGAAACCATCATTCCCACCGTCAAAACGATGGATTCGGATGAGGCATTGCGGAATTTAATTGTCTCCTGGTGGTCGTCCCTGACTGAATTTGAAGTGTTTATCCTGAATAAAGTATTAACGGGTGCCTTTCGAGTGGGAGTCTCGGAGAAGCTGGTCATCAAGGCGTTAGCCGCCGAATTCAATCTTTCTGAAGCGGTGTTAGCCCATCGACTCATGGGCGATTTTCCACCCACTGTGGAATTCTATGATGCACTCATCACAGAGGAAAGCGAAACCGATGGCAAGCAGATGCCAACGGGACCGTACCCTTTTTTCTTAGCATCTTCCTTTGAGGATGCGCGGTTACAAGAGGCGGAGTTATCGCGCTGGCAGGCGGAATGGAAATGGGATGGCATTCGCGCTCAAATCATCCATCGTCCCGATCAATTTGCCATCTGGTCGCGGGGTGAAGATCTCATTACGCACCAATTTCCGGAGTTTTCAGTGCCCTTTCAACAGTTGCCAGAAGGCGTTGTGCTGGATGGTGAAATTCTCTGCTGGGAGGACGATCGCCCCCAAAACTTCAGCTATTTGCAAAAACGACTCGGACGGAAGCGCGTGACGCAAAAAGTGATTGATGAAAATCCCGCTCACTTCATCGCCTACGATTTGCTGGAAGATAACGGACAGGACATTCGATCGCACCCCTTGAGCGATCGTCGCCAACGCTTAACCAAGTTACTCGAAACGGCTGATCCAAAATGGTTAAGTCTCTCTAAAGCCATGCCATTTCAGTCGCTTGATGAGTTGAAGCAACTACGCGATCAAGCACGGGAACACAGCGCAGAAGGATTGATGATTAAGGCGATCGACAGTCCCTATTTAGTCGGGCGCAAACGCGGCTACTGGTGGAAATACAAGCTTGATCCGATGACATTAGATGCCGTGTTGATCTACGCCCAAGCGGGCACTGGCAAACGAGCCAACCTATTTACGGATTACACCTTTGCGCTGTGGAATGGCGATGAATTAACGCCGTTTGCTAAAGCCTATTCTGGCTTAGACAACAAAGAAATTGATGAGCTTGATAAATGGATTCGTCGTCATACCGTGGAAAAATTTGGTCCCGTGCGATCGGTGGAACCCATCCATGTCTTTGAGATCGGCTTTGAAGGCATTGCTGAATCCAAGCGACACAAATCGGGTATCTCCGTCCGCTTCCCCAGAATTCTCCGCTGGCGCAAAGACAAACCCGTTAAAGAAGCCGACACCATTCAAGCGGCGTTTGCGTTGTTGGAGACACAGAAATAAATTTGTCTGGCTTTGTATTGCCCTTATGAGCGATCGCGACTGCTCAGCAGCGGTAGGCTTCCGGGCTTTATTGAGTTAAGCAGCAATACAATTTAGGACACGCTAGAAGCACCAATGTTCCTATAGTTAACTGACTAGAAATCGAAGTGACCCGTGATGAAAGTGAAAATCCGTACTATCTGGAGTTTCTTTCCTACAGGCAAGTTGTTTTAAGCAATTCACACGCTTGATCTATAGCCCAAGCAACAACTCAAACATGATTTCAAACACCAGGCTGTCATCCTGATCACTATTGACGTTGTCGTCTAACAAGTCATCCTTAGTCGATGACAACGTTGATAGCAATAGACCACACACTAGGTGAAATACATGGCTGATATTGTTGATACCGCTGTTAATGCTGGTTCTTTCAGCACCTTGGTTGCTGCGGTCAAAGCGGCTGGCTTGGTCGAGACACTCAAAGGCAAGGGGCCGTTTACGGTCTTTGCTCCAACAGATGAAGCCTTTGCCAAACTACCAGCGGGTACAGTGGATGGCCTACTCAAGGATATTCCTCACCTTAAGAAAATCCTGACCTATCACGTTGTTTCTGGCAAGGTCATGGCAGCGGAAGTTACAAAGCTGAAGACAGCAACAACCGTTGAAGGTGAGGATGTGAAAATTGATGCTTCTCATGGCGTCAAGATCAATAATGCCACAGTCACAACGGCTGATGTTGCGGCTGACAATGGTGTTATTCACATCATTGACACTGTACTCATGCCTGCG
>JAJPKC010000325.1 GCA_021323955.1 Oscillatoriales cyanobacterium Centralia_MAG_596
AATCTCCTGTTGCTGTAGCAAAGTTGCCTGATCCAATGCGTAGCCAATCTGAGCCGAAAGCTGCACAAAGAAATCAACATCCGAAGGCTGCCAGTCCCGTGGCCCAGAACACTGGTGGGCACAAATGAGGCCCATGAGTTCACCGTTGACCTTGATGGGTGCCACAAGATTGGCCTTGACCTGGAGCCGCTCTAAAATTTCGCAGTGGCAGTGGGTGAGGTTTCCTTTGTAAATATCGGTGGTATACCAGACGCGTCCATCCCGGTAGCGTTCGATCGCGCCTTCCACAAGCGGGTCATAAATGGTTTGCCCAAGGGCGTGGATCCAGCCATCGCTCACCGACTCAGCCGTGATCACACCGCTCTTGTAGTCATCGTTAAAGCGATAGATCAGGACGCGATCGGTTTCCATGAACTCCCGGATCTCATCCACGCTGGTTTGCGCGATGTCATCAAAATTAAGCGACTGCCGAATTTTGATCACCACTTTACTCAGTAGTTCCGATTGCCGTGCTTGCGATTCTCGCCGTTTGGCTTCAACTGCCAGTGCCGCTTCAGACCGCACAATGCTGTCCGCCATTGCGTTAAAGGACATGGTTAACTGTCCAATCTCATCCAGTGAAAACACCTGCGCCCGCTGCGTGCGATCGCCCTCAGCAAATTCCTGCGTCGCTTCTTCCAGATTCTTCAGCGGTCTCAAGATCAGCCGTCGGAATGCGACTATCCATAGCCCAATGGTGATCAGCGTCAGCCCCAGTACCCATAATTCCTGCTGAAAGCTCTTGGCAATCAGTGCATTGAGACTGTCTTCAGGGGTGCCACGAACCACGATCGCGGCGGGTTTGTCACTAAAAGTCGCAACCGGGCCATCGGCGGCTTCTGCGATTTGATTGGGCATGGCTTTCGCGCCGACCGTATAGGTCTGCCCATCAATCTCAAGCCGTTGGGTGACTGCTTTTCCTTTCGCTGCCACAGCCTCTTCCAGTAGGGCATTGTTGGGCAGTGTGAGGTTGGCTTTAGTGGTCGAAGCATCTGCATTCGCTTTGATCAGAGACGCTGCCAGTGTAAACGAACCGTTCGATTGGCTTTCGTAGACCGCACTATAGCCATCGCCAAAGGCTTTGAGCGTGTCTTGCACAATCGCTGGCTTGGCATTCACGACATCCCCAAACACCAGGGCACCGATCGTCTCCTGGGTGTCAGGATTTTTGATCGGCGTAACCACATACCGGATCAGCGCGTCTTGCTTGTTGAAGCCATCAGGCAGAGGAGGCGCTTCTTTTGCCAGTTCAGACCACGAAACAACCTCATTGGCTTTGATTTGAACGGGTGTTTTGAGTACTTTACTGACCAGCCCGCTGGGGTCAAACGTTTCGCCCTGGCGATCGGCATTGGCGCTCACCACAATCCGTCGATCCTTATCCACCAGCGTGGCGTACTCGATCTTCCGCGCCTTGACTTCGTTCCGGAGGATCTGCCGTACCTGGTTAGTCAGGTCAGTGCTCAACTTCACGCCCTGCGATTGGCTACGCGCTGCACTAATGACCGCCGGGTTGTCGGCCTGCCCGCGTGAGCCAAACCCCATCTGATTGGGTTTGATGTTGTAGTTTGTCTCTGTAACCGCAACTTCTGATTTTGCCTGTTCCACAATCTGCGTCCGCAAGCTGCTCGTCAGCATCAGCGTCGTGCCAACCCCAAAGCCGAGAATGGGAATAAGTTCACAAACAATCAGTGCGAGCGCTTGTTTTCGTCCGATCGGCAGGTTACAAAACAGCTGCAGCAAGAAGGGACGCCGCTTGATCAGGGGAGTCGTCAGCAAGGATTCAGCGTCGGAGTCAGGCTGTGCAGACGGTGCGAGCGGTTCACTGTTTCGGCGATCGCCTGCTGGAACCGCGCTCGATTGCAGTGGGCTTTGATTCTCCAGACCTTTGAATGCATCAATTCGGTTAACCATAGAGCAGTCATCTCAAGGTGTATAGTGCGATAAGGCACAGCAAACGGTTGCTGCAAAATATGTTCAAAAACTTATGCTGGAGCTGATGAATTGTGTAAAATTGGCGACTGCAAAACGCTGAGCGCATCCAACACAAACCAAAGTTCCTGCTCCTGTAAAACGCACCCACGGAGATAAGAGAGTAAATTCGGGGCGACATGGCTGGGCGGGGTCTGAATCTGTTCAGGCGTCATCCAGACCATGCCCTCAACGCGGTGCACAACAATTCCTAATGCAATGGTTCCTGGACGAATAATCATCAGACTGTGCTGCTGCGTATTGAGATCCAGGGGACGCATCCCAAACATCCGTGTTAGATCGACAACCCACAATACACGGCTACGACGGTTCATCAGCCCAATCACGCAAGGCGGCATATTCGGCATTGGTGTCAGGCGGTTTGCAGCCAGCACTAACACTTCTTGCACCTGCTTCATGGGCAACACTACAGGCGTTTGTGGATCCAGCAGAAATTTGAGATAGGCATCTCCCAGTGCATTCTGAGGACGATTTGATTGGAGGGCAAGTGCTGATGCTGTCATTGAACTAACCCACAATGGCTTTAACGGAACGAATCAACTGCTCGCGAGTAAATGGTTTTGTGATGTAGGCATCTGCGCCTTGTTTCATGCCCCAAAGGCGATCGATTTCTTGATTTTTAGAAGTACAGATAATGATGGGTACTTTCTCGGTAGCGGGATGTTTTTTCAAGCTGCGGCAGAGTTCAAACCCACTCATGCCTGGCATCACTACGTCTGTAATAATGACATCTGGTTTTTGCTCGATCGCCTTGCTCAAAGCCTCTTGTGCACTCATCGCATTGATCACGGTATACCCACCTTCGCGCAGATAATGACTCATCAATTCCCGCTCAGAAGGAGTATCCTCGACAACTAAAATCGTGACCATTAGCGTTAGACTCATACCGATTTCCTCTGCGTAATCCGTGTGAAAAGTTGTTAGCCGCCAGCAAAGAGAGATTGCTAGTTAGCGTTAATGTTCAAAGCCAGGAGGCTGTAAATTAGGAACATCAACACAAAACGCGCAACTCAAACCTCGAACCTCGAAACTGTATTCTTGAACATTGCCACTAACAACTCAGATGTTTGAACACAATTTTGAGCAATTCTGACTGGGTAAAGGGCTTGGTTAAATAGCCCGATGCGCCTACCAGTTTCGCTTTGGCGCGATCGATGAATCCAGTGTTGCCCGTCACCATAATGATGGGTGTACTTTTGAATGTGGGATGTCGGCGCAACAGTGAACACAGTTCATAGCCGTCCAGGTTTGGCATTTCCACATCCAGTAGAATCAGGTCAGGTTTACTGCGGACAACCTGCATGAGTGCGCGTACCGGATCGTTTACCATCACAATGGCAAAGCTCTTGTCGTCCAAAAAGCTGTTAATTGCCTGCAAAACAGTGGGGCTGTCATCAATGCAGACGATCGTGTAGTGTGCTTTTAGCTTTTCGCTCTCCGTCGGCAGCTTTACTTTCATAGCCGCATTCGGTGCAGGCGTCTCGCTCGTTACCGACGCGGGTTCGACTAACGCGGTGGTTCCTGAAACCGTTGGCGTGGCTGGATTGACGACATCCTTAAGTTCGGGACGCTTACCCGGCAGTGGCAGCGATGGTCGCGCCGATCGACTTTGCCGCAAACGCTCCTGACAGAATTCAACAAGTGGCCGCAGGTCAAGCTGATGGAAAATTGGAAACTCATCAAACTTGTCCTTTTCGATAAGCTCGTAGCTCCCTTCTTGCACTAACAGAAACGACTCAATGACTTCCTTCGCCAGGTCTTCGATTAAAGTTGCAGCCTGGTCAGGCGTGAGATATTGCTGCTCGATTAACCAACAAACGGCTCGATAGTCAGGATCGATGCGAGAACGCATCTCCGGTGCATTTTCAAATAACAGTCGCACCTGCACTCGGACGGCACTCACCAGACTCGGAATTTGACGGCTCAACTGACGCAAATGGCGGTCTAACCGTTCAAATCGATCAACTGAATAGGACGCATAGATCAATTCGCCTTGATCTAGATAGATTGACCAAACAGATGAGTTGCTGGATACACGCAAACGACCACTGACCTGACGACTTTTTGCCTGTGCTAACAGGCTTAAAGGGTGCAGTTTTTGAGAGGATTTGTAGTTAACCATGGCGGCAATGTTCATGATGGTCGGTTCTGATGCATTTAAAGAATGGGAGCGAGAGCGAAAAGCCTAAAAACTATACAGAATCTCTAAAAATCAGTTGCCAACGAATCGTTTCAAGCGTTAAAGATTTGAATGAATGCTGCTTGGATCTATTGATTATCGGAATAAGAACATTCTTTGACAGTTAGAGTGATGTAGTGAACGCAAATTCGATGTGTGAGCAAAGATGTTCTAGAGAAAGTGGAGCCCAAAAATGTTTTTGATTCTTTAGCCGCATTGCCAACCGACGAGATTTGCATCTAAACAATGGCCGTTCAAACAAGCCGAGTCAGCCTCGAGATGCACGCCGTTGTTGCATACCCTGCCAGGAGTTGAAGTCAACCCCTATGACCGTGGAGCACGATCACGGGTTACAGCTTTGATAGCCGCTGCGATTGGAGTATGGCAAAGATGGTCAGAAAACCAGCCTGAATACTGAAGTTTGAGCGCTTAGTTTTGGCTAAGCTTTCTGGTCAGGTGGTCATTTCTGAAATACTGGCGATGCAAGATACCATTAGTTCCGAAACAGTCTGAGAGGTAAATGCTAACTGGCTTAACTGAAGGGTAGAAATGCAACCTCTGGGAACTGATTGTTGGAGAAATCAAACTAAAGGTAGATGTTTGCTAGTTATTACTGAGCATATCAAAAAAACCTGGCAGACCAATAAAGAAGTAATGAAGAAGCATTCGGTTTG
>JAJPKC010000352.1 GCA_021323955.1 Oscillatoriales cyanobacterium Centralia_MAG_596
AACGAATCGCCTTGATGAATATGACTAAAACGATGCTGATTCGTGCCAATGCCTATTCGTCCCAGTTCAAGAAAGTACGGATCTGCTGGATCAACTCGGTCACATCAAAGGGTTTGTGGATAATGCCAGTAATCGGGAGTCCAGCGAACGTCTGATGTATCACTCTGGAAGGTTGTGATGTGAATAAGATGACAGGAATGGATTGGGTCGCAGGCAGGGATTGCAGGTGTTTCAGGGTCATGATCCCATCCATCTCTGGCATCAAGACATCCAGCAGAATGGCATCGGGTTGTTTTTCCTGCGCTAAGGCCAGACCCTCTCGTCCGGAACCTGCCAGCAGGGTTTTCCAGCCAGCCAGCAGTTCGAGTGGTGCTTGCGTGGCTTGGCGAATGCTGGGATCGTCGTCAACAATTAAGATGGTATACATCACTAAACGCAGGTATGAGTCGCATAACCTGACCTGAAATTAGCGAAAATCTATGAATAATTTGTGAATGTAAAGTAATGTAAGGCTTATTCATTCCAGCCGAGCACAGACCGCATCTGCTGTACCAGATCGGGCGCTTTGAAGGGCTTTGTAATTAGACCCGTCACAGCGAGTGTAGTCAACTGCTGTTGTTCGTCTGTATGCGCTTTAGCCGTCAATAAAATGACGGGAATCCTTTGCGTGATCGGGTTCGCTTGTAATTGCTGCAAAGTCGCAATGCCGTCCATCTCAGGCATCATTACATCGAGCAGAATCGCATCGAGTGGTTCTGTTTGTGCCATTGCTATACCTTCCTGCCCCGATGCCGCTACCAGCACCTCCCAGCCCGCGATCGCTTTGAGCGCAATCTGGACAATTTTACGAATACCAAGTTCGTCGTCGATGAGCAGGATACGTTTTAGCATACGGTTTCTGGTGGCCCTTTCGGCGCTCTGGGTTACTGATTGGCCGCTTACAGCATGGGGATCGTGAAGTAAAACGTACTGCCCTGACCCAATGTGCTTTCGGCCCAGATGTTGCCGCCATGCTGCTGCACCAGGCTACGGCAGATCGCCAGCCCCAGTCCGGTGCCGCCTTTTTGCCGTGAATCAGAGGCATCCACCTGATGGAAGCGATCAAAAATGGTTTCCAGCTTCTCGGCTGGTATCCCGCGCCCTTCGTCATGGATGGCAAAGAGCAGCATGTCTCGCGTGGCCTCAGCCAGTTGTGCGGCAGTTGGTTGTGCGGCCACTGGTTGGAGGGTGACGGCTAACTGCACAGCTGAGTTGCAGGGAGAAAACTTAATGGCATTGCTGAGGAGATTTGTCAGGATTTGGAGGAGCCGATCGCCATCTACTTCAAGTTGAAAGCGATCGACACTTGCTTTCAGCGTAATGTCTGCTTGCTTGGCCATTTCCTGCATTTGGGCAATAGCGGTACTGACCAACTCATCCACATTACAGCAACGTTTGTCTAACCGCACTTTGCCCGATTCCAGTCGTTCCAGGTCAAGAATGTCATTGACGAGACGCACCAGGCGATCGGTCCCTTCCGTAGCAATTTCAATCGTGGCTTCACCTTCTTCAGAGCTTGGGTCAATGATTTTATCGTTGAGCAGGCTCAGGGCTGCCTGCATCGAGGTTAGCGGTGTCCGCAATTCATGGCTGACCACCGAAATAAATTCGGCTTTCATGCGATCGACTTGATAGCGTTCTGTGATGTCTTCACCAATGCCGATCATCCCAACCACATCACCGGCAGCCGTTTGTAAAACCGTGTTGCTCCAGGCAATCAGCCGCTCTTCTCCACCTTTGGTCAAAATGAAACTCTGGTGATGAGGATGTGTACCATTTTCGAGGATCTCCTGAAACACCAGTTTTACCGACGGCTTTTGACTGGGGCTGAAAAACTGATCAACCCAGTATTTGCCCCGGATTTCCTCCCACTGGTAGCCAGTCAGCCGCAGGAAAAATGGATTAGCGTATTCCACCGTATGATTCAGATCCAACCCAACTACAATTAGCTGCACGTTGTCGAGCAGCGATCGCCAGCGTCGTTCGGCTTCTCGGAGCACCGCTTCGGTTTGCTGCCGCTCTCGCAACTCCATCTGAAGCTGGCTGTAAAGTTCAGCTTGCTGAATGGCGATCGCCAATTGGCTGGCGATTTGTTGCAACAGTTCCACTTCCCAGGGTTGCCAGTCCCGCGCTGTGGCATTTTGATAAATGGCCAGTAATCCCCACAAGGTCTGTCCCGCAAAGATCGGGGCGATCGCATACGCTTTGGCCTGAAACTGTTCTAATAACTCGATGTGACACGATTGCAGCCCCGCATGATATATATCGGCCACCACAAACGTTTCATGAGCTTGAAACCGCCCACCCTGCGTCTCCTGTAGATACGTGTCTTCCCAAATTTTCTGCACATCCGGTTCGACCAGTTTGATCCAGTTATCACTGACCGACTCGGCAATAAAATCACCACTCCAATTGGGCTGAAAGCGATAGACAGCGACGCGATCGACCTGCAAGGTTTGCTGCAACTGTGCGGCTGCCGTATTTAAGATGGCATCGAGGTCTAATGATTGGCGGATGGCCTGGGTAATCGTCCAGCGCAAGCGCTCCAGTTGGGTTTGCTGCCGTAAGCTGATTTCGGCCTGTTTGCGATCGGTCACATCCAGTAAAACCCCCAGCGATCGCATCGGCTTACCGGCGTCATCAAAAATGGCTTTAGCCCGTGCCATCAACCAATGGACGGACGCATCGGGATACACTACCCGATACTCGGCCACATAGTCAGTCCGCGTGTCCAGGGACGCTTTAAACCGTTGCTCAACCCAGGTGATGTCATCGACATGAACATGGTGACGCCAGAGTTCATAGCTGGGTTCGGCACTATAGGGCTTTAGCCCTAAAAGGGAGAAATGATTGTCATTCCAGATAACAGTGCTATTGAGGAAGTTCATGTCCCACGCGCCAATGTGGGTCAGATCCAGGGCTAAGCGACGACGTTCTTCACTGTCGCGTAGGGCTTGTTCCGCTTCCTTCAGCGCGGTGATGTCGCGTCCAACCGATTGCAGCTCGAGTGGCTGCGCCTCAGCATTAAGCAGTAACCGATTCACCCACTGCGTCCACCGGAGTTCGCCACGGCCATCGATGACCCGGTTTTCAATCACCACGATCGGGTTTTCGGGTGTTATCGATCCGACTAATTGAGCGACTTTTGCCCGATCGGCTTCATAGATCATCGCGTGATAGCTCTTGCCGAGAACGTCTTCTTGTCTGACGTTGAAGTAACGGCAAAGGGCATCGTTGGCGAATAGAACGGTACTGTCTGGCGCGAAGCGGGCAATTAATTCCGTCTGGTCTTCGACGATCGCGCGGTAGCGTGCTTTGCTTTGGCGTAACTGATGTTCAACTTGTGTCCGATGTACTAATTCCAACTGCAGACGTTGATTGACCGCCTGGAGGGCTTCGGTGCGTCCGGCAACGCGGGCTTCCAGCTCTGCTTTGGCACCTTTCAAGGCTTCCTCAGCTTGTTTGCGCTCTTGTAATTCTGTTTGTAATTGCTCCAATAGTGCCGACTGTTGCAGCGCAATGCTCACCTGGGCCGCGATTTGCTGGAGTAGGCTAATCTCGGCATCCTGCCAGGGACGCGGCGCTGTGCAGTGGTGAACAATCAGCAAGCCCCAGAGTTCATCACTCTTGAGAATCGGCACAACTAGATTGGCTCTGACCTGAAAATTGGCCAACAGTTTAAGATGGCACTCACTAATGCCAGCGGTATAAATATCCGCTTTGGCGGTCACTAACCCCTGCTTGAAGTGTTCAACGTATGTTTCATCAAAGCAAGGATCGTAGATTTTGGTTGCTAAGATCGGGACCCAATCGGTTCCACAAGATTCGACCGCAACGATGCCATGCTGATCGGGGGTGAAGCGAAAAATAATAACCCGATCGGTCTGAAGCAGTTGGCGCACTTCATCGACCGTCGTTTGCAGAATCGTTTGCAAATCGAGCGATCGTCGGATCCGCAGCGTTATTTCTGCAACAAGCTGCTGCTGCTGTTGCTGCTGGATGAGCCGTTGCTGAAGCTGAAACTGCTCCATCGCACCGGCGACGGTCTTACACAGCAGATCGGCAGTGAGGGTACCCTTAACCAGATAGTCTTGTGCCCCATTTTTCATCGCCTGGGTAGCGATCGCCTCACTCCCTTGCCCGGTCAGCATCAAAACGGGCACGCCCAGGGTTCCCCGCTGCTGTACCAGAACGTTCAAGAACGCCAACCCGTCCATATCCGGCAGCCGATAGTCCAGCAAAATAACATCGGGCAGCACTTCCCCCTGGCAGTGTTCCAACCCGCTGGCAGCTGAATCCGCCTCTAGAACGTCGTAGGCGTGATGCCGATCGCGCTGCAAATACCGACGGTACGCTGCACGATCCTCAGGCGAGTCGTCAATCAATAGAATCGTGTGGCGTCGTTCGGAGCACATAGAGATCACGGGGGAAACAACCAACTTTAGCGTGTAACCAGCAACAGGTGAATTACTGCAATCGGGGCGGAAGGAAGCGCTGCTGGATGATCGCTCGTTTTGCTCTAAGGGGTTTGGACGCGGCCTGTCTGATGGTTGTGCGTGTATTCTTTTGCAGGGCGATCGCGCCGTAAGCCCCACTGAGTTTGGCGAACCAGACTCGTTCGTATCCGGTTCAAGAGCGCTGGAGCTTCAATCGGTTTGCTGAGCACACCATCAGCACCAACGTCTAAGCAGCGTTGCTCCGGCTCGCCAGCAGTATGAGCAGACAAAAACACTACAGGTAAATGGTTCCAGTCAGGATCGCTCCGAATCACCTGGCAGAGTTCAATCCCACTCAAGGGAAGATGGCTGGCTTGACCCGGTTGCCCTGTCGAGGCCGTTGGCGGAGGGAAGGTCACGGCTAAAAGCAGCAGATCCGGCGTTGTCTGCTCTAGCGTCTGCCAGAATTGCTCCGGTTTGCTCAGTAAAGTCACCTGGTATTCTGCCGCTGTCAACAGGGCACTGAGGCGCTGCAAAGCCGCGAGATCAGGATCGACCACCAGGATCCGTGTCGCCAATGGTTTGGGGTAGTGCAGGAGCGGCGCGATCGCCGCTAAGACTTGAGCCGGGGCGATCGGCGTTGTTAAAAAGCGGTCGCTGCCCAACCGTACAGCGGTAATACGCCGCTCCAGGCTTGCGTCGGCGGTTAACGTCACCACTGGCAGCATGGGGTACTGTACCCGGACGGCGGCGAGCCAGTCCAGTCCACAGTCGTTGTCCTCGGCCCAATCAAGATTGAGCAGCAGGGCATGGGCGGTTCCAGCCTGCAAATACGGTTCAGCCTTCGCCAGCGTTGTCGCGATCGCGGCTTGCCACCCTTCGGCAGCCGCCTCGTTTGCTAAGGTCTGTGTCCAGGGTAAAGCGGCATCCACAATCAGTAACAGGGGGCTGGCGGACGCTGTGGGGGGGCGTGCCAATTGATCGTCGATCGCACCCATCGCCGCGTCAGCTGAGTGCCCTAACTGGAGCCACAGCGCCGCAACCCATTGCCGTAGCTTTTCGATCTCCAGCTGCCCTGGAGTGGCCGCTGGCTTCAAAACAGACTGGATTTGATGAGCAAGGTGGGATGCGTCCTCTAACCCAAAACTTCCCAATGATCCCACCAGGGTATGCGCCTCCTGGGCGGCGGCCCGCCGCTGTTCGGGCGTCAGCCTTTCATGCTGGAGCGCCGTAACAGCCTGTTGAATCACGGCAAGTCGCTTGCGGTAAGAATCGCGCACCGCCTGCCAGATGTCCCATAGCTCAGGTAAGACGAAAGCGGCAGCTGCCGTAGTTGGTTCTGTTTGAGCGTGCTCAGGTTGAATGTGCTCCAGTCCCCCGGCGGGACGCGGCTTTTCACCGTTCATCGACCACGACTTCAGCCGATAGCCCAGCTTATAAAGGGTCTCAATTGGATTGGCCGCGCCTGCCTGCTTAAGTTTCTGCCGCAAGCCTTTGATATGCGCCCGTACCGTTCCCTCCCCTGGCATTTCGTCTACTTTCCAAAGGGTGGTCAGCAGCCGATCGAGACTAAAAATTTGCTCGGGGTTGCGCAGAAAAAGCTCCAGCAATTCGTATTCTTTCGTTGCCAAGACCAACGGCTGTTCTTGATACGTTACGGCACAGCGATTGGGGTCGAGGCAGACCTCACCCCACTGGAGCAACGACATCCGTTCCCGCTTCCCACGCCGCAGCAACGCGCGAATCCGTGCCAGTAATTCGTCTAGATCAAACGGCTTGACAATATAATCATCGGCTCCAGCATTTAATCCCCTCACTTTGTGGGTCACGGCATCCATCGCCGTCATCAAGAGCACTGGTGTCGCCTGATTTGGATGGAGTACAGAATGATTTTCAGTCCGTAATTGCTGGCAGAATTCAATCCCAGAGAGCTTCGGCAGCAGCCAATCCAGCAAAATCACGTCGTAGGGTTCGGTTTCAGCTAGCTGCCAACCTGCCTGGCCATCGGTTGCTAGCTCCACCTGGTAATGTTGGTTGGTTAGTGCTTGCTGCAGCACGGTTGCCAACCCTTCATCGTCTTCGACGCACAAGATTTTCACAGGATCAACTTGAATAGCTGGGTTCGCTAGGGTTCAGTTCAGATGTC
>JAJPKC010000215.1 GCA_021323955.1 Oscillatoriales cyanobacterium Centralia_MAG_596
ACTGGCTTGAGGCCAGCGCCTTCTTTTTGCCAATTTGATCGAGCACTGCCGCTTACTCTTCCTCTTCCCAACTTTCTACTGCCAGCAAATCGCTGACGGGGTCTTGCATGGTGAACTCAAAAGAAAGCAGCTCCTGCTTCCAGTGAGACCAATCATCGCCATAGAGAAGTGCAATTTTCCAAATGCTGTCCGTTGGCTTCAGCAGCTTCGCATCGACCAGCGATTTCACTTGACGCTGCAACTTAACCATTGGGTGAATAACCTGCTGGTTCATACCGTTCTGGATCATGTAATTGAATTTTGTAAATACTCTGCCGAATGCTTCCTAAATTAAGTCTCGGCAATGTGTAGATGAATGCTGGGTGGGGAAGCAACCTTTTCAGCCATTGATATTAGCATACTCCAACGACGTGACAAGTGTTTCCTGAAATTGATGGATTCGATTGGGGAATTACCGAACCAAAACCGTTCTTCACGCTTGTCAACAACGGACGGGCCACCAGGATGATGGCGTTGAACCTTTTTGCCGGTTCTCCCTGGCGGCTCATGGGCTGGTTTTCTTTGGCTTTCCTGGCTGCTGCTCCAGCCGTTCAAACGTTTGAAACTGCTGCCATGCTTTCACGAAATTGCCCTGTAAGAGGGCTGCGCCGCTGGTAAGGGCATGAAGCTCTGGAATGTGGGGATTGAGCCTGAGGGCGGCGTTGAGTGCTGTTTGAGCGGCATGAGGGCGGAAATCATACAGATTGACGAACGCGAGATAGCCATAGGCATAGGGGTTGCGTGGATCGAGCTGAATGACCCGCTGAAAGCTGGCGATCGCGTCCGCGACCCGGCGCTTGAGCACGGTTGACAGTGCCAGCGTGTAGGCAAACTCACGATTTTGGGGCTCTTGCTGAAATCGATAGACCATTGCCTGTCGTGCCTGCTCGACGTAGTCCTGGGTGGGATCGTACTGGTTAATGCGCCCAATTTCATCAAATGCGGCGGCAAGGGCGGCACCGCCATCGATAAACGCCGTGGTCAACGATCGCAGTTGGGTGACCAGATCAAGCTCTGGTGCGGCACTGGCAGCCACGGTTTTGTCAATCTGGATGCTGACGGGTGGTACTGCGATCGGGGTCGTTTTCCCTGTCTGGCGATCGCGATAGATCACGTCCAGGGTATAGGTGCCATCGGTCAGACCCGCAGGCGGCAGCATCGCCATGCGCTCAACGACCTGAAAGCGGGTGGGCTGATGGTCAGATGCAGTTGCCGCATGGAGCAATCCCATGCCGATCCCGTGGTCGTGGAACCAGCGCTCTGAAAGGCTGGCTGTTCCCTGCTTACGCCAGGTCAGCATCACCACTCCTGATTCAAGCGCTGGCCAGTTCCCTGACCACCGATAGGTGACTGGTACTGGTTTCCCAGACGGCGCACGCTCCGGTATAATCACCTGCTCAAGCGTGATTGGCGCAGTCGCCGGTTGTGTTTCCTGGTTCTTTCGTTCGCCTGCCTCTGGTTTCCGCGTCTCCTTGTCCCCAGATGTCCTCAGGCTCGTGGAGCGCTCATCGATGACAGGCGACACCTCAAGCAGCGGAATGCGGCGGCGAAAGAGCTTCAGAGTGGTGCGATCGGGTAGCGTCCAGGTCTGATGCAGCGTAAAATCATCGCCCTGTTCGACCAACTGCATGAGTGCGGTCTGTGCCGCCTGATGGCGAATGGAACCCTGGTCGCCCGTTTTGGTGATAAACCAGGAGAGCGATCGCTGATCCCGGTTGACCTGCGAAGTCTTGATCCCAACCTGACGTCCGTAGACCTGGAAGTTTTGGAGATTGCCGTAGTAGTTGAAGTTATGCTGATTGATTTCCCCCGTTGAGGGGATCACGCCGATGGTCGATCGCACATATGGTTCAGCCTGGATGACTGCCGCAATGACCTGTGCATGGGGATAGGGTTGTCCCGTGTAGGCAAAGTGCTGCTGGGGTGAAGATGGGGGTGGGGTGCTGCCGAGGGGGAGGGCAATCAGGTTGCCCAGCATCAGGATGAACGTTAGACCCACGGTGCCCCACTGTAAGCGCTGCCAGCGACCGGGGAGTAGCGTAATACCATACGCCAGAATGAGTGCCATTACGGGTAGGTAGGGCACAACGTAGCGATCGTCCTTATTCAGGTTTAACGACGACAGGAGATAGCCACCAACGCAGTAGCCAATGAGCCACCCCAGCGCGCCCCGTGAAGCATTGTAGGCTTGCTGGCGGTAGGTCTTCGTCTTGGGGCCAAAATCGGCCTCACCAGCACACTGACTGCTCACCCGCGATCGCCGCCAAAAAAGCAGAAACCCGATCAGCGATACCAGCAGCAGCGGCAGCGATAGCATCTCGGGGAGTGCTTTTAGGTAGTAGGTCCAGGCATCGAGCGTCAGCAGGGATGGATCGTGCTCGGCGATCGCTGAATCGATCGTGGCCCGTTTGGTTGCTGACAGCATGATCAGCCAGTTGGCGCGATACCAGGGGATCCAAATAAACAGGGATAGACAGCCTGCAAACAGGAGTTGGGCACATCGAATCCAGTTTCGTTGCCAGAGTGTTTCGCCTGTGGCCCAGAGTAGCGGTCCAAACAAAAACAGCAATGCGGGCTGCTTGACCATGAACGCTAGACCAAGCGTGATGCCGATCACCGCTGCCAGTAGCCAGCCCTGACGGATCAGCGATACAGCATAACGGATCAAATTGGATGTGCCATTGAACCCTGAGCGTTGATCGGGATGCTGTTTGCCCTGCTCCCGCCAAACGGTTAGGCTGGCAAAACAGAGCGTGACTAATGCAGCGAGGGGAAAATCAAGCAAAAAATCCAACCGTACCGTATATAGACCGGGTAGCAGCAGACAAAGCCCTGCGGCCCAAAGCGCCACTGGAACTGTAAACAGGCAAACACCAATCGCGTAGACAGAACCCAGCAGAACGGCACTGAACAGAAGATTGACCAGCGTACTCTGATCTGCCCCCGTCCCGAACAGGCTGAGAAAGGGAGTGGTGGTAATGTAAACCAGCGGTGGAATCTTGGAGGACAACTGCCATAACGATGTCCACCAGTCCCCTGAGAACCAGTGTGGTGTTTGCAGCGCTCGCCAATAGTTGAGTGCGCCAGTCAAGTATTCTGCCTGGTCCCAACTGGGTACATGGTGATCCAGGGCAAACCAGAGACGATCGCCGATCGCCCCCAGGAGCCAAATTAATCCCAACGCAGGCAAACCCTTCACCCACGGTCGTCGATTGCTTCCAATCACCGTCCAGTCCGGCTCGTTAACAGCTTTTTCATCTTGACATGGGGAATCCCCGCTTCGACAAAAATTTCACCCTCCGGCTCAAAGCCTAATCGCTGGTAAAAGTCACGCACGGCCTCCTGAGCGTGGATTTGTACCACTGGAATATTGGCATTCATCAAACATTGCAGGGCTTCGAGCATGAGCGCTTTCCCAATCCCAGCTCCTCGCGCTGTCTTCAGGACGGCGACACGCTCAATCTTTGCGGTGTGGTCATCGAGATAGCGAATGCGGGTGGTGCCTACAGCCTGCCCGTCCCGATAGGCCAGTAGATGACAGGCATCTGCATCTTTGCCATCAAACTCGAGCGCGGCAGTCACGCCCTGCTCTACCTGAAAGACCAGGTACCGGATGTGTTGAATGTCAGAAAAGTCGGTCAAAAAATCTGCAACTTTAATCACTAAATTGTCCATAATGGCTGCTACTAGCGATCGTTCCTGTGTTCGGTGGTGTGATCGGCACGGTGGGAGGATCGGAAACGTATCGCAGCGAGTATAACGGATGCTCGGTAGTGCCGTCTTCAGATTGACGTGCCATCATTTACACCCTTTTGGCGGGAACACTGGCAATAGCCATCGATTGCACTTTGGCGCAAAGACAGGCAATTGTCATTCCAGCAGCCACTTCGAGCAGCATCACGTGAGGACAGACCATTGATAGAAGAACGTGCATTCTGGCTTGCCTGGTCACAAGTTAATGGCGTTGGCCCAGTGCTGCTCAAGCGATTGTACAAGCATTTTGGCTCTCTAGCGGACGCGTGGGATGCCAGTCCACTGGCGCTAGTTGCGGTCGAGGGGGTAGGCCCACAAACCGCGGAGACGATCGCGGCCGAGCGTCAACCGTTGGATCCATCCACCTTGCTGGCACAGCATGAACGTGACAATCCCGACTTTTGGACGCCAGCCGATGCCGACTACCCCCGCCTGCTCTGGGAAATTCCCGATCCACCGGCCTTGCTGTATTACCGGGGCAAGGTGAATGCACTGGAAAACCAGGGCATCACACCCACCGTTGCGATCGTGGGTACCCGCGATCCATCTGATTACGGCAGACGCTGGACACGCCGCCTCACGACGACGTTGACACAAAGCGGCTTCACCGTTGTTTCGGGTCTGGCAGAAGGCATTGACGCCGAAGTTCACCGGAGCTGTATTGCCTTGAATGGGCGCACATTAGCCGTACTGGGTACGGGCGTTGATGTCGTCTATCCCTGGTCAAACCGCCATCTCCATCAGGAGGTGTTGAATCATGGTCTGCTGCTGAGCGAGTATCCGGCAGGAACCCAACCCGATCGCGCGCACTTTCCCCGACGTAACCGGATCATTGCCGGCCTGAGCCGCGCCACGATTGTGATGGAAGCACCCGCCCGATCGGGTGGTCTGATCACCGCACACCTCGCTAACGAATACGGTCGTGATGTGTATGTGCTGCCAGGGAGTCTGGATAACCCAAAGGC
>JAJPKC010000605.1 GCA_021323955.1 Oscillatoriales cyanobacterium Centralia_MAG_596
GACGGTGTATCGCCCATCAGCCGCAGGAACCCATCCGACGATCGTCGTCATTTATGGTGGTGCATGGCAACACGGTAGCTCTAACGATGATGCACCGTTTGGTCGCTATATGGCGGCGCGTGGCTATACCGTTGTGGCGATCGATTACCGTCACGCGCCACAATACCGATTTCCAGCGCAGCTTGAGGATGTGCAAACGGCACTCATCTATATCCAGCAGCACGCCGAAGCGTTGGGGGTTGATTTGCAGCGGGTGGCCCTGATGGGGCGATCGGCGGGCGCACATTTAGCCATGCTGGCGGCCTATCAACCCAGCGTGATGCCAATTCGGGCCGTGGTGGATTACTACGGGCCGGTTGACCTGACCAAGGGCTATTACGATGTACCCAGGCCTGATCCCATCAATAGTCGTGTTGTGCTCAACGCGCTGCTGGGCGGCACACCAGCGGACGTCCCCGACCTTTACCGACAGGCATCCCCCTATGCGTTTGTGCATCAGTCGTTGCCCCCGTCCCTTCTGGTATATGCCGGACGCGATCATTTGGTGCAGGCAAAGTTTGGGCGATCGCTCTACGATCGTCTGCGGGCAACGGGCAATCGCGTCGTTTGGATTGAGATTCCCTGGGCAGAACACGCCTTTGATAAGGTCTTTAGTGGCGTGAGCAATCAACTGGCGCTGTACTATACGGAGCGCTTTCTCGCGTGGGCACTGTGGTAGACGGTGATCGGCCAGGGTCAGGGGCGAATGAACCCTTTCCTCCTCTTTGCTCCGGTTGCTTCCCTTACGCCCGCCGCATTTCTGTTTCCGGATCTGACCGTCTAGGATGCACTTTTCATCACCAGTGGGCCTGCGGGTATAGGGGGATCACTGGCAGACTCAGCAGTAATGAGCATTTGGGCAACACTGGTACTGCAGACAGCCTCAGGGAGTGACCAGCGGACCGTGCCCGTGCGGGTATTGTTGAACTGTCCACAGTAGGTAGGTTTTGTGGCTCCTTTGGGTACAGCCCAGAGGCGATACGCTTTTCCCGATGGCAATGCCGGTAGGTTTTGCACCAGTGCAACCGCGGCCTGGTTGCTCGCGTTAACGACCAGACTGCCAGAGGCCGTTGCTGCTTTGTCAGTTCCTTTCAGGGTATAGACGACACTCCCTGGTTGCTGGAGTGTGGCGACGATCGCACGGTCAGCCTGGGCATTTTGCCGGAGGCGATAGTTGTCTGCCAGCAGGGCGATCGCGACCAGGACTGCTACAGCTCCCGCCGCCTGCCGCCAGACACCACGGCGTCGCTGAAATGGCACCACGCGGCTCCGGGATGGCTCCTGCTGACCGTCCACGGATAATTCACGGGTTGGCGAATCGGCGGGTGGGGTAGGCGTGGTCGGAGAGGGTTCGAACTGGTCGATCGTGGCTGATGGTGCGATCGCTGCAGTGTCTGGGGTGGATTCCTGGGCTAACCGTTGCAAAAGCCGATCTTTGAGGGTTGCTGCCATTGGTTCCGGCGGCGCGGCGTAGGGGAGCACATTCGCTGTTGCCTGATAGTCTGCCAATTCAGCCGCCAACTCTGGATTGTCAGTGATTTGCTCCTCAACCCAGCGCCGATCCGATTCGTCCAGCAGGTTGAGTGCATAGAGTGGAGCAAGTTCACAGAAACAGCGGTCTTCAGCGTTCATCTCATTTTGAGGGTCTAGATTCCTATCCTACTACCGTGGCTCCCATGTCCCGAGGGCAACGCGCAGCTTACTCAAACCCAGGCGGATTCGAGTTTTAACTGTGCCTAATGAAAGTTGAGTTTGAGCGGCAATTTCTGATTGGGTAAGCCCGCCATAATATGCCAATTCAATCACCTGTCGTTGCTCGTCGGGAAGTTGGCTGAGGGCGGCTAACACTTGAGCGCGACGTTCCGAGATCAGGACGTTTTCAATTGGATCTACGTTTGATTTGGGTGTTTGGATCTCTGCAAAATTCTCTGAAGCAAGTGTAACCTTAGTGGTACGCTGCAGGCGGCGCAAGCGATCAAGCACCCGGCTACGGGTCATCATAAATAGCCAGCTATCGACGCGTCCTTTGGTAACGTCGTAACGGGCAGCAGTGCGCCACACCTGGGAAAACACATCTAAGACAACTTCTTCGCTTTCCTCTACCGACCTGAGACTCTTAAAAGCAACAGAGTAAAGGATGCGTGCGTAGCGATCGTATAGTTCTGCCAGTGCATCCTGATCTTGCTGGGCAATCCGGAGCAGGAGAGGGGCTTCGTCAAAGGGGCGTTCGGTCGCCATTCAGGGCTAATGACATCCTAAATTGCGGGCAATTTCAGCAGGGTCTTCCGTCTCACGCAAGAACAAGCATGATGCCATTTAATCACAACTCGGCGAATCACAGTGTAGCAACGCACCGGGTATTGCCCTGGGGATTGATCATGACGGCGGTTATCGGAAGTAGCTGGATCCGCTGTGGGTGATTCTGGGCTGGGTGCGATCGCGCAACCGTCTTGCTTTCAGTTTTGCTTGCCAATCACGAATGGCGGTTGCCGTCCGTACTAGCGGTGGCACGTAGCCATCATGGTCGGCTGCGTCTGCGGATGAGGACTGAGCAAAGGGCTTGGGGTTGATGTTCATGCAGTGCACGAGATTATCAAAATATGGCTCCAGCTCCAATGCCCGGATCACCTCACGTGCCGATTGATAGCGTTCGTGAGGGGAAACCTTCAGCATTTTGCTCAATACCGCCCCAAAATGCTCACTCACCGCGATGTGGTCGCGCCAGCGAATCTCACCCGTCACGAATTCGTAATCGAACTCTAGCGGTGGTTTCCCTGACATGAGGTAAAGACAGGTAATGCCCAACGCGTAAATATCGCTGGCGTAAATGGGGCGTGAGGCGAGTTGTTCTGGTGGTGCAAACCCAACCGTGCCCACAAACTGGGTGGTTGTCGGTTTTGCGCTGGAATCGCTGACGGGTGCAATGTGCTCTTTCACGGCCCCAAAATCGATCAGCACCAGCCGCCCATCATCCTTACAGCGGATCAGGTTTGGGGGCTTGATGTCTCTGTGAATGACCCCATTGCTGTGTACATACTGCAAGAGCAGCAAAATCTCCCGCAAGAAATGCTTGACGGCGGATTCGGGGAATGGCCCGTAGCGCGTCACGGCCTTTGTCAGGGTAAACCCGCGCACATATTCCTGGACGAGGTAAAATTCGCCGTTGGTCTCAAAATAGTCCAACAGTTGGGGGATTTGAGCGTGACTGCCCAGTTTGCTCAACGTTCTGGCTTCTTGCTCAAACCGTTTCCGGGCTTTTTGGAGTGCTGCCGGATCGTTTACCTTCGGACAAAGCTGCTTGATAACGCAGAGCGGACGTCCCGGCAGCATGGCATCGCGGGCTAAGAAGGTGATGCCAAAGCCACCCTGCCCTAAAATTTTGAGAATGTCGTAGCGATCGCGAAACCGTTGCCCGGAGCGGCACAGTTGACCAAGATAGGTCTGGTCTAGAGCACTGGCGCGAAAACTGGATAGATTGGTCACCGAACGATTCATCAACGATAGCCAGGTAACTGTGAGAACTCTGATCGGGGGTTGAACGTCAAACAGTGAAGCGACAACAGTAGATGCTCAATCGTACAGGCATGAACTCCAGCGAAAACGCTCTGGGCGGCGAGTCGCCTGTTCGCATTGAATTAACAGGGATTGATCCGCAACCCATCCTGCTCTCAGTCTAGAGACAAATCAAGGGGGCTGGGTAAAATCTTTAAAGTCCGGGGTAACGAAAGCAACCCGTATCTAGGTGCGATCGACCGACACTAGCGGTCAGGTGGGGGCCAAAAATCAGCCACGTCGTAGCCCATCTCGCTGAGCATCTGCCGCAGTAGTGGCAGGCTGAGGCCAATCACATTGCTATGACAGCCGACAATTTGCTCAACCAACAAGCCACCCTTCCCCTCCAGCGCAAAACACCCGGCACAGTTGAGCGGTTCACCGGTGGCCACGTATGCTGCGATCTGGCGATCGCTCACGGTGGCAAAATACACCTGCGTGATCTGAGAGCGAACCAGCGTGGGTGGGGTGTGAGGAGGATCGGCGGCTGGTCGATGACTGGCTGACGGCAGCGCAATCAGCGCATGTCCTGTGTAGAGGTAGCCGACCTGCCCCCGCATTTGCTGCCAGCGGGCGATCGCCTCATCAGCATTGGCTGGCTTACCGTGGATCTCGCCGTTAATGGCCAGGACAGAGTCACATCCCAGAACGAGGGTTTCGACTGCAACGGTATCGATGTGAGCGGCGACAGCGCTGGCCTTGTTGAGCGCCAGGGTTTGCACCAGTGCTTCTGGATCAGCAACCTGTACCTGAGACTCATCAAAATCGCTGGGACGCACGATCGCTTGAATGCCAGCAATTTCGAGCAGTCGCCGCCGTGCGGGAGAGGCAGA
>JAJPKC010000070.1 GCA_021323955.1 Oscillatoriales cyanobacterium Centralia_MAG_596
GGCTGCAGGGTGAAAAATTGTCCCTCGGTCGGGTTGGGGGGCTGGGGCATGGCTTTAGCACCGTGAAGGTGGTCTAGATTGACGGGCACAGTGACTTACAGCGGCAACGCACCGGCTGACGTATAGGGGGCGATCGCCAGAAAACTGCTGGTCAGGTCAGGCACCTCAAGCGCGTCGTCCAGCAACACGGCAAAGTCAGCGCACTGGTGGGGATGTCCGCTCAGTTCAGCCACCAGATATTGCTGAATGCGGAGTTGGGATTGCCGCAGGCGCTCAGCCATTACTTTGGCGGTACTGCGCTCAAATTGGGTCAGTCTGGCATCGAAGGCAAATACCTGTGCGTTGATGGTGTTCACACCGGTTTGGGCTAGAGCTGAAATCGCATTGGCGCTTTGCTGATCCAGTTCGGACAGCCGTTGCTGTTGCTGTTCCGCGTTGGGTTTAGGGCGCTTAGCTTTGCAACGAGATCTGCCATCCCCATTCATGGCTTGCTGTTCTTCAACGGTAAAGGTCATTGCTCGTACTCCTGTGGATTGGATTGAATGTGTTCGATCAGCTTCTTCTTCGCAAGATTTAGGCTCCGAACTCGATTTAACTGAGCAGAAATGAACAGAAGCTTTCGGGCGTCACGTTTGGTGTAGAGAGGCTTTGGCTCAGGAATCAAGGCAAACGGTAGCCATTCATAAAATTGCGCTGCACTAAGCGATCGCCCTGTATGGGCATAGACCATCTGTCTAATTTCGTCTCTTGTGAAGTCCTCTAATACCTGAACTGTCGTCATTTCTAGGTTTTCGCTTGAAACTCACCTGAAATTCGCCCACTTTTCTCACAATTGGGTGAGCTTCAGTTGAACTTGATTGGATACTAGCACACAGTGTGCAAATAGTGTGTACACTTAAAGCAGATAATGTGCTGTAGGGTAATCTGGAGGAGGCCAACAGTGTATGAAACCGAAGTGGCAACCAACAAAGCCCGGATTGTTAGCTACGTCGATCCGGAAATCAAGGAAAAACTCGAAAAGTTGGCTGAGGCACGTCTCAGAAGTCTTAGTAATTTGATTGAGGCAGTGTTGGTTGATGAAGTTGCCAGTGCAGAAGCTAACGGCGAATTGCCCCAAGGCGATCAACAAAAGAAATAAATGCATCGTTTTTTAACACAGACGAAAACAAAGTGTGTCCACTTTGAGATCTGGGTATAAGATCACGACACAGGATTAAAGAGGCAATCGGCATGAAGCGTGTTGTCGTTAATGTCAGTGACGAAATGTTTGAGACTCTGCAAAATCTAGCGGAGCGTGAAGTTCGTTCGGTCCCTAACCTGGTACTTTGGCTCGCTCAGAAAAGCTTGAGCGAAAAAGAGCAGCCGCAATCAAAAGCAAGTTAGTGAGATTAGGCAGTGACCGTAAACCGACGAAGCGAAAAACTCAGCATGTGCGGCAGCCCTGTTCAACTGGGCTTTTCAGAATCTTTTGCATTTTCCAGCATCTGCGGTTAGATACCAGTGTGCTTATGGCGGGCAACTAGCTGGCAGAAGCATAAACAGCAGATGAATCAACAAGTTTCCACGTTTGAAGCAAGAGGAGCGTCCATCATGTTCTAGTCAGCCTAGAAGCCAAAAACCCCCACTGATGGTACAGCAGGGGTCAAAAGGCTTGTTATTAAATTTGAAAGATAGGAGCGGGAACGCTAACTGATGCTTTGGCGGGCAGGATGTTAGGTTACCCAGCTTTGCTATGCCAATTTTAGTGGCAATTCGTCAAATGGTGCAACCGTTTTGACAAATTGCTCTAGTTTTTGCATGGCTTCCTATCCGCTGTTAGTCCAGCCATAGGGAGTTAACTTGTGCATCGAATTTTTTATTGCTTGAGGGAGGGTAGCCTATGCCGGTAGCCCCCTCCCGTACCTTTCCATCGGTCCAGGAAAGTGATGATCGCTTTCTCGCACTCTGGCCCCACCGCTATGACTACCTCTGGGCGGAGCATCCGAATCCCGACGAGCGACCCAACTGGCAAACCGAGAGCCGTCATCCCCTGTCAGATCGCCTACTCCAACAAGGGGCAGCACTCTATGGTGTTCGCTTCGGTCCCACAACCCGTTACTGTGTCCTCGATATCGACAAGGGCAGTATCTATCACCCCACCCGCGATCGCTTTGCCTGGCGACGGTTGATCGCCGCGCTGGAAGTCTTAGGACTGGTGCAAGCGGTCGTCTGCACCTCCAGCTACAGCGGCGGGCTGCATCTCTACTTTCCCTTTGACACCGAGCAGAAGACGTGGGCGATCGCCCTGGCCGTCTCGACTCTGCTGGAAAACAAGGGGTTCAAACTAGCTCCTGGTCAGCTCGAAGTCTTTCCCAACTGCAAAGCCTACGTCACTAGTGGCGAGCACAGTCTCTACAACGGGCATCGGCTGCCGATGCAAGCGGGGTCCTATCTCCTGAATCAAGACCTCCAGATGATTTGGGGCAACCAAGAGACCTTTGTGCAGCACTGGCAGTTTGCGCAACAGCGCAATTGCCTTGACACTAAGGCGTTAGACCGGATTCTGAAAGCCGCACGACGACGCCAGTTTCGCGTCACGGGCAAAGCCGATAAGTTCTTGAA
>JAJPKC010000542.1 GCA_021323955.1 Oscillatoriales cyanobacterium Centralia_MAG_596
ATCGTCATGCCATACTTGCGCGTCAACCAGCCGAATCCACCACCCAGCGTCAGACCGGCGATACCCGTCGTTGAATTAATGCCCACGGGAGTTGCTAACCCATGAACCTGTGCCGCTTGATCAAAATCAGCCAGTGTGGTACCGGGTTCCACATACGCCCGCCGCTTCTGAGCATCAATGCGAACATTCGTCATGGTTGAAAGATCAATCATCACGCCGTGATCACACACGGCATTGCCCGCAATATTATGTCCACCGCCTCTGATGGATATGTCTAACTTGTTCTCGCGCGCAAATGCGATCGCATGAGAAACGTCATCCGCTTTTGCACACTGCACAATCACCGCCGGTTTGCGATCGATCATCGCATTCCATATTTCACGAACTTCGTCATAGTTCGGGTCGTCAGGAAGTACGACATGCCCTTTTATGTGAGTTTTCAATCGTTCGATCGTTTCATTCAATCGTGTGGTCATGATCTTTCTCCTTGCTACAAAAGTAATGCTGAAGTCAGCAATACATCGCTTGCTTTTGTGTAAGCCATTGCTAGTGGCGTTAGTTTTCCAATGATGCTGAATAAAGCTGTTTTCAGTACCTGGGCATGATCTTGCTAGCGAATGACTGAGCCACGATCTTGCCGTCCCGCACGACGAACGTGTCTGTGGCAAACTCATAGACGTTATCGGCGGTCTCCGCTGTCCACAGAATGTAAGCATGCTCGCCCTCGACGAACTGCTGCTTCATGCTAAATGCGGCTCCAGGTTTCCTAAACTCCGCGATCATTATCTGAAACAACCCTCTAATCGCCTCGATACCTTTGAGCGCGCCCTCTGGCGTGAACAGAACAGCTCCGGGCGTATAGTCAGACAGGATGCCGTTGAGGTCACCCTCGTTAAAGCACTTCAAGTGGTGCTCAATCACATCTTCCGTTGAAACCATTTTTTATTCTCCGTTGCTTGTTCTGATTGCTCGCTTCAGTGATCAGTGGTTGCTGAGCCTTGCCCCTCTTGGCTTCGGTTAAATAGCGACAGATAAAAAACGACCATTCGTTCTTTTATCTGCTTTGATTATCACGACCGTTCGTGCTAATGTCAAGTTATGGGCAATATTTCGTCATCAAAAACCAGTTTGGAAGAACACGCCCCCCGCCGATCGAAAGGACAGATGAGTCGCGAGGCTATTCTGCTGGCTGCTGCAAAGCTGGCAACCATCAAGGGGCTGGTTGGCTTGTCGCTTTCAGACCTCGCCGCTGAGGTGGGGATGAGCAAAAGTGGACTCTACGCGCACTTTAAAGACAAAGAAGAACTGGAGTTGGCGACGATCGAAACGGCAGCCATAATTTTTGATCGTGAAGTGCTGCAACCCGCGATGAGAGCGCCAGCGGGAACGGAGCGACTGAAGGCAGTGGCTGATTCGTTTCTTTCCCATCTTGAACGCAAAGTTTTTCCGGGTGGGTGTTTTTTTGCCGCCGTCTCTGCGGAACTCGACACGCGACCTGGACCAGCCCGCGATCAGGTCATCAAAATGCTAGACAATTGGCTTTCCTTATTGAGGCAGTGCATCCTTGAGGCTCAGGACTTGGGAGAGATAAATCCCAAGGCGGACATTGCTCAGGTGGTCTTTGAAGTAGAGTCTATGCTTTTGGCTGCCAATTTCCTGTTTGTCATGAGGAATGACTCGATTCATCTGGCACAAGGACGCAGGGGCGTGGAGAATGTATTAGCACAACTCACAGTTAGCAAGGCATCGAAGCAGCGGCGATCGCCTCGCAAGACAGTGTGATGTTGCCTTGACTGCAACCAAAGGGGAACGAGGCTGTCGATCGAGCAAGACCATAACCCCTGTGCCGATCGCAATTCAGGCGTGCTGGCGCAAAAGTGTAAAGCATAAGGTGCACCCAGGGTAGCAGCCATACTAAACACCTGTTCCACACCAGCTAGATCCAACAGTTGAACTGCATTTCTCACTGCTCAGACAGCTTGGGACTGCTCAGACAGTCGGTGAAATGATGGAATGAGGGTAGACGACCGCTTGACATCTCGAAGTAGTACATTTATTCTGATAGTTAATTAACTGCGCGGTTAAATACTGTTCCCCACTTCAATGTCCACAGACCAATTAAGCATCACCTTTGCAGCCCTGGCCGATCCGACTCGTCGTGCGCTCTTGGCACATCTATCTCACGGAGAAGCCTCCGTTACGGAGCTAGCCCAACCGTTTGAAATGAGTTTGCCTGCCATCTCTAAACACCTGAAGGTGCTAGAACGAGCAGGATTGATCACCCGCAGTCGAGAGGCCCAGTGGCGACCTTGCCGACTGGTGGCAGACCCGCTCAAGAATGTGGATCACTGGTTGGCCCAATACCGCCAGTTTTGGGAACAGAGCTTCGATCGCCTGGATGACTATTTACAGGAATTGCAGGCAGAAGAAGCGAACACCGATCGCCCATCCAAATCATAGATGGCAAAGCGTCTGCTAAGGCAGATGGCTCATTTAAGGAGAAACACAATGTTGCAGCACCAGGCTAGCGCCACGGGTCGTTCAATGATGTCCTTACTGGGCGCTCACGAAATTCTGATCATGCGCGTCTTCAACGTGCCACCACCATTTGGCTTTGAGGCGTGGACTCAACCTGAGTAGGTTCCACCACAATGAGAACAAAAACTGATGCGGCATCCACACGACCGGAACGGGAACTCACCATCACGCGTGTGTTTAATGCCCCCTGTAGTCTGGTTTTTAGAGTCTGGACTCAACCAGAACATTTTGCCCGTTGGTTGGGGCCGCAGAATTTTACAACGATCGCCTGCCAGATGAATGTAACCGTGGGTGGTCTCTACCGCGCCTGTATTCGTTCCCCTGAAGGCAAGGATCACTGGATGCAAGGGCTGTACCGTGAAGTCATTGAGCCAGAACGGTTAGTCTTTACCTTTGCCTGGGAAGACGAAGACAACCGACCCAAACATGAAACCCTAGTCACTGTGACCTTTATGGAGCAGGGCAACCAGACTTTGATGACATTCCATCAAGCCATCTTTGAATCGACGGATTCACGCGATTCCCATCAAACAGGCTGGTCAGAATGTTTCGATCGCCTACAGGTCTATTTAGCAACCGCGACCACCGAATGATTGACTCAAGGAGTACACCATGAAACTGAATCCTTATCTCATGTTTAACGGTCAATGCGAGCAAGCGTTTAAGTTTTACGAGCAATGCCTGAATGGCAAAATTACAGCAATGATGACTTACGCAGAGGCACCCGATCCTGCGATGGTGGAACAAACACCACCGGAGTGGCGCAGCAAAATTATGCACACTAGCCTTAAGTTTGCTGATCAGGAATTGATGGGTTCTGATAGTCCACCCGATTATTACGAAGCAGCCAAGGGATTTTCGGTATCCATTACGTTAAACGATCCAGTAGAAGCTGAACGCATCTTTCATACGCTGGCCGAAAATGGTACTGTGCGAATGCCGTTGCAGCAGACATTTTGGGCTCACCGCTTTGGGATGCTAGTCGATCAATTTGGCACGCCCTGGATGATCAACTGTGAGCATGCCGCCTGACTTGCAGGGATTGTTGATTGGATAGCTAAGTAGGGAGGTGGAATCAAATGTAGGATGGGTTAGCGATAGCGTAACCCATGCGTAGGTTCTATATTCAATTAGACCCACCTACTTACAGTCCGGTGAAAATGGGTGTCGGTGTCGGCTTTAACGTGAGCGCTCAGCCGAACAGCGCTCAGCCGAACAGGGCTCAGCCGGACAATGCGTGAATGCAAATAGAACGGCTGTGGACTCAGCATTAACCATCGGTGGAAAGCATTATTGAATCATGAGTGAAGACAGCTCAAGAAATATCAAGTCAACCTTTGTGGTCCTGGATGATACGGGTGACGCCATTCCCATTGCGGTATCCCATCCTCATTTTCGCTACTCTGAGGGGAGCATTCGCAAAGATCTCTTGTCATGGTTAGCTCCCTACTCGTGACCAAGTTGCATATCCCGCCAACTCGTTCACCGCTGGTACAGCGACAACGTTTGCTGGAGAAATTAAATCAAGGACTCAGCTGTAAACTCATTCTAGTCTCAGCGACAGCCGGTTCTGGTAAGACAACGCTATTAAGCAAATGGGTGGAACAACCCCGGTTGCCGGTCAGCTGGCTCTCGCTGGATGAGCGGGATAACGACCCAACTCGTTTCTGGGTGTATTTTGTCACCGCCCTACAGCAAAACCATCCTGATTTAGGGGCTGCAACCCTTGCACTGTTGCAATCTGCTGCAAGCAGTAGCACTTCGCTACCGCCTGTCTCCCTTTCATTTGAAGCATTTCTGACTCCACTGCTCAATGAATTTGCCCAACTGTCAGCAGACTTAATTTTTGTGCTGGATGACTATCACCTGATTACCACGAATGTCATCCATGATGCACTGAATTTTGTCCTGGAGCATTTACCTACGCAAGTTCATTTGGCGATCGCTACTCGTGTTCAGCCACCCCTCTCTTTCGCTAAATTACGAGCGCGTGCCCAGTTGACAGAACTGAATGCTGACGATTTGCGGTTCACCCATGAAGAAGCGGCTACATTCTTGCGCCAGTCGCTATCAGAGCCATTAACAGCAGCGCAAATTGCGACCTTACAAACCAAGACTGAAGGATGGATCGCCGGATTACAATTAGCCATGCTTTCCCTGAAGGATAGGGCTAATGCTGACAGTTTGATTGACTCATTCAAGGGCAACCAGCAGCATATTTTAGATTATTTGGTCGAAGAAGTTTTAGCGCGGCAATCCCAGTCTCTCCAACGCTTCCTACGGCGAACTTCAATTCTGGAACAGATGTGTGGCCCTCTCTGTGAAGCCGTTGTGGGAGAAGAGACAGTTAATGGATCGGTCAGGTTAGAGCAACTGGAACGACAAAATTTATTCATTGTCCCATTAGACCGCGATCGCATCTGGTATCGCTACCATCACCTGTTCGCCGAGGCACTGCACCATATTTTGCATCGGACAGAACCCGATCGCGTTGCGGACTATCATGAACGTGCGGCCCGATGGTATGCGCAGCAGGGGGGCGTCGCAGATGCCATTCAACACGCGATCGCAGCCCAATCATTTGAGTATGCCGCCCATCTCATCGAACAAGAAATTCAGACCAGCGAAAATCCTCGCGTTGATGCAGTCGTTCTACGTCAGGCGCTCAACAAACTGCCCGCTCAGCTAATCGAGCGTCGTCCCTGGTTGCTGGTAGCAAAGGCATGGATTGGCTTTACCGCGTCCCAATTTGCTGTCGCGATCGCCGCGCTTCAAACACTTGAGACGTGCCTCAAGGAGAATCCCCCAGTCACTGAACACGCCGATCAGCTTTGGGGACTGATCATTGCGCTAAAAGGAATGCAAGCCCGTCAGCAAGGGAACATACGCGAATCAACGGCATGTCTGGCAAAAGCCCTGGAATTGTTACCACCAGACAATTCCTGGTTGCGATCGCTCATCCTGCTCAATCTGGGCGTTACCTATTTTGTCGCGGACAATTACGAAGCCGCAAAGCCGTTGTTACCAGAAGTCAGTCGGATTGGTCAGGCCAGAGGGACGGCTGATCCGGCGATCGCCGGACTGTACTTGCAGGCACAGTTCCTCGCCTTGCGGGGGCAACTGGATCAGGCCACATTGCTCTGCCAAGAAGGTCTGGAACTGGCAACCGAACGCCGCTGGTTATCGACCTATGCTGGCGTATTAGTCGAGGTTGCATTGGCAGATTTACTCCGCGTGCAAAATCAGTTAGACCCGGCTATTCACCATCTCACCCAAAGCATCGATCGCGCCATCCAGAACCACCAACCCGGCTTAATGATGGGGTATATCACCTTGGCCCGCGTACAGCAGGCGCAGGGCGACTTTCAGGCAGCATGGGCGGCCATCCATGCGGCTGAGCGCTGCCAACCCTGGCTCTGGTCTACCGTTCTTTCTGTGGCGGCCTGCAAGGCGAGATTGTACCTGGCGCAGGGGAATGTGGCCGCAGCGATCGCCTGGGCCGACAATAGTGGCTTCAGCGTTGAAGGGGAATTGCATTACAGCGCTACAGAGCAATTTCCCAAAGCGTCTGAACTCGACTATTTAACCTATGCCAGAGTGTTACTGGCTCAGGGACAACAGACGCGATCGCCATCGGATCTGCAAGCGGCCCTGCGGTTGCTCACTCGATTACAGGCGTTTGCTCAGGTGGGTGGACGCACCATTCGAGTGATGGAAACCTTGCTCTTACAGGCATTAGTCTTACAGGCTCAGGGAGATTTAGCGCGCGCGATCGATACTCTGAACCAGGCTCTGACTATTCCTCGTCAAGGCAATTACATTCGTCTGTTTTTGGATGAAGGAAGCCCAATGGCAGCACTACTCCAAACGGCGGCGGCAAAGAAGGGCTGTCCCGATACTGTCAAACGTTTGTTGATGATGGTTGACTCAGCTAACAAGTACAAACCGATGGCCAATCAACCCCTGGTTGAACCCTTGAGTGACCGTGAACTGGAAGTGTTGCAATATTTAGCAACCGGAATGTCAAATCAGGCGATCGCGGATCAACTATTTGTCAGCCTTGCTGCTGTCAAATGGCACGCCCGCAACATCTACAGCAAGCTGGCGGTGAACAATCGCACGCAGGCAGTCGCGCAAGCCAGAAAATTGCGGCTTGTAGAGTAGGCAAACCTCAAACCATTGCGTTGGTCAGCTAGATGAGGACACAGCCAGCGGCGGTAACAGATAATCTGTCGTCGTTCTAATTCGCTGTTGCCACAGGCTGGATGGCAACGGCTGATTATGGCCTATCTTTATGGCCTATCCTTTCGGCTAGTGTAGCGTTGGAGCAGCCGCATCACACTAGATCAGGATGTCGTCAACAGAACGATGCTGCGTACCTGTGCCCGATAACAACGAACCAATTCGCCCACTTCATGATGGAGGAACCAATGAAGGCAGTTCTACGAGAACATTTCAAGGCCGAACTTGGTAAAGCAGATGCCGCGATCGCCGCCCAGGATTTCGTAACCGCGTGGATAGCGCTCCAGCAGGCGCACATTCTGGGGCAGAGAGATGCGATCGCCCATACAATCGCTCACTGGATGATGTTAAAGCTTGCCTTGAAGCAAAGAGATTTTCGGGCAGGTATCGATCAACTGGTGCCAGTACTTCTCGCAGTCCCTTTAACGCTGCTGTATGGCAGCCGTCGATCGCTGAGCAATGGTACATCCAGGGTGAGTGATTCCAAGCAAATGCCCATTCCACAGGATATTCAACAGATTCTCAATCAATAGTGTTGGATCGAAGCTCAAACACTATCCGCCTAACTATCCGTTGGACTAGGGATGAAATTAAATTTGAGCGCAATTGTGGACATACAGTTGCGCATCAACGAGATTGCATCATGGAATGGACGATCAAATGGTGGAAAATTTCTGTTCAGCGAGTGTACCCAACCACGAAGCAACTCTCTCAGATCTACAATCGGGCCGCTTCCCGGTGGCAGCAGCGTTTGTGCTTTCTGGGCTATAGCCATGCCTATCGATCGCTATGGCAATTGATAAACAATACAGCGATGCTACCTCTCTGGAAAGACAATTCAAAGATTTGTGATTGTGGCATTGGTACGGCAGCATTCAGTCTCACCCTGGTTCAAACCATTAATTCGTCCCTTCAAATTACTGGCGTCGATATTTCATCCGAAATGCTGAATACAGCCCACCAGACGCTTAGTCAGGCTAAGGTTGTTCACAGTCTTGAGCAGAGTGATGTCAACACACTCCCCTTTAGCGATCGCTCCTTTGACGGAGTGATTAGTGCACACATGCTGGAGCACTTACCTGACCCCAAACAGGGTTTGCAGGAAATGGTTCGAGTCCTTAGGCCCGGTGCACCGCTTGTCCTGGTTGTCACTCGCACAGGATTCCTCGGCACACTCATTCAATGGCAATGGGGTAATCGCTGTTTTAGTCCAGTTGAACTTTCAGCACTCATGCAGGAGGTGGGGTTGCTGAACGTTCAATTGATTTCATTTCCCGGTGGGCTGGCTCGTTTTAGCAGTATGGTTGGCATCGGCATGAAGGGAGAGTCTATGGAAAATCCAATGCGCTACTGCCACTGGTGACCCCCGTAGCGCTTGAGCAAGGAATGCTGTCACACCTCAGCCAGGCAGTTACTTTCGTCCCGCCCGCTGTAATGATATGGTCTTTGAGAGTCACGAGCTATAAACCGTTGTCTTTACGCCTTGACTGAGACGCGATCGCTTACACTGCATCCTAGACCATCTCATGCGGAATTCTATCTATGAATCCATTCACTAGTGATGTCATTGTCTTGGAGGATGGGCAAACACCACCTTCTGGCGTTGTAGCACCGCCCCGAAAACCGAAGTGGCAGGATACGTTTGCTTACATTGCCAATCCAGATCGGTTTTGTCACGCGCACCGGGAGCAGTATGGTCCGATTTTTCAGACAGGCGTGTTTGGCGGCACTACAGTTTTTGTCGGATCGTCTCGTGCAATTCAGATGGCTTTTAATGGCGACTCCAACTATACCGAGATTGGGCTACCATCCACCACAATGGCGATGTTTGGCGAGTACAGCCTGTTTCAGCGCCCTGACTTACATCGACAGCGCAAAAGTGCTTTACGCCCAGCCTTTACAGGGCCGATGTTGGCACACTATCTTCCCTATATCCATCAGGTGATTGAGCAGCATTCCCAGCAATGGGCTACAACGACTCCCATACGGCTGGTGCCAACTGTGGAAGCGGTTTGTTTTGACGTACTGGCTCCCCTACTTTTGGGCGTGAATCTGGACGATGAAGCCGCGTTCGCAGGGCTACCTGTGACATCAAAAGCAGCCGTCAAGCGCTTATATCAAACTTTTTTTGATGGATTTTATGGGTTGCTGAAGTGGAATACACCACTGACGGCATTTGGGCGCGGGCAGCAGGCCCGATCACGTCTGATCGACTTCATGCGGGCCGTTGTGCAACGTCAACGGTCAACAGCGGAACCGATCAATGCAACGGCAAGCTTTTTGTCGATGATGCTGGCAAGCCAGGCGAATGACCCAGAGGGAGTGTTTAGTGATGCCCTGATTGAGAACCAATGCCTACTGCAACTATGGGCATCTCACTACGAAGTCATGGGGGTAGTGTCCTCCTGGATCTATCAGCTTGGTCACTATCCTGAGTTGGTGCAACGGTTGCGATCGGAACAGGCGATCGTGTTAGCGGGTGACAATAACCTGAATCACGTTTCCGTAGAGCAACTCAAGCAGATGCCATTGTTGGAGGCAACGATCAAAGAAACGCTGCGAACTTTGCCGCCCACCTCCACTGCAACCCGTCGTTTGACCAAAACAGTCATCCTGGATGGGGTGCTGTATAAAAAAGGCTGGGGCTTGATCGCCGAACCGCGTCTGGCGCATGCGATCGCGGATCATTTTGCCGAACCTGATCGCTTCGATCCAGATCGGTTTTTACCCGCCCGAGGGGAAGGTCGGCAGTATGAGTTTATTCCGTTTGGGGGTGGAGTCCATGCTTGCCTGGGGGCACAACTGGCCATGCTGATGACGAAAGCCTTTGCCGTCCACCTTTTACACCACTTTGACTGGACGCTGCTCGGTGAACCAACCTTTATCCAGTTTCCACTCAAGCGCATCCAGGACAACTATCAAATTCAACTGGTGCCGCATGGAGCAGCAGCGTAAAGCTTGTGTCAGTTAAGTATTGTCTGTCAGCATCACGCTATAGCAACCTCACGCTATAGCCCATTTCAATTAGACATGAGCAATCGCGCTGTCGTCACTTTCGTGCGCGAACGCGGCTGTATGTCGCTCATTTCCACAAGATTGTCACATTCTTTCTGTAAGCTCAAGACAATAGGCGCTCACTGGCTCCACCACTGAATCCTTTTGCTTTTGGTGTTGTCATTGCGTGCGTAGAGCGCGCGAGCAGCGAACCCGTCGCTAAAAGTGTTGCTATGGCAGTACCCAATTTTGTTATAAAGTCTTACGTTTGACCTTATTTAATCATTCCAAAACAATTCAATATACCGCTTAATAAGCTAGCAATTATTATGAAAATTTCTCGTCAACTTGTGGGCAGCTTTATTGGGGTTTCTCTACTGACAGGCGTGGTGGGAGCTGTTGCAATCACTCAAAATCAAAGGGTGACCGAAATGCTGGCTTTGGCCGAAGCGAAACACGTTGCACAGTTATTTGCGATTAATATTAATAGTGATGAGGTGAAATATCGCGAATTAACCGCTGCTAATCCTACAGGGGAACTACAACACTACATTACACAGTTGCACGACTTGCAAAAGCGAGATGTTGAGGTTGTCAATCAAGAAAAGCGAATCATAGCGGATGCTTTTGCCAAAAATGTTGGGAAAATCTTTGCAGAGGATCAGGGTAACGAAGTTCAGAAAACAATGCAGGACGGCATTACCAGAACCTTTCTTGAAAAAAGCCTTGATTACCCACACGGGATTAAGCTGATTGTTGTCCCCCTGAAAAGCAGTCAAACTAAAATTGATGGTGCGGTCATTCTGGAGTGGTCATCGCTGTACGACGAGGCGATTAACCAGGCCAGACCCACGTTGATCATGATTGCGATCACCAGTTTGGGCTGTATTGCCCTGGCCGGCATCATTGGGCTACGGATTTCGAGCAACATTGCAAAACCCCTCCAATCAGTGACCGCGATCGCACAACAAGTCACTCAAACATCAAACTTTGATCTGCAGGCTCCAGTCACCACTCGAGACGAAACGGGTACGCTGGCAGTTGCCCTGAATCATTTGATTCGGCAGGTAAAGATTCTGTTACGTGAAAAGGAACAGCGCTCAGAAGACCTCCAGCAAGCCTTAAACCAGCTTCACAAAACTCAGTTTCAACTGGTACAAACTGAAAAAATGTCAAGCCTTGGTCAGCTCGTTGCAGGTGTAGCTCACGAAATCAATAATCCAGTTAATTTCATTCATGGCAACATTATCCATGTCGATCAATACACTCAAGACTTATTGAAAGTTATTCAGGCCTATCAGACGCATTACCCCCAACCACCGCAAGCGCTTCAGTCTGTCCTCCATGACGCAGAGCTTGACTTTATACAGGAAGATCTGATTAAGCTGCTGCAATCGATGAAGCTCGGAACTGATCGTATTCGGCAAATTGTCTTATCGTTGCGCAATTTTTCGCGCCTTGATGAAGCCGAATTCAAAGCCGTAGATATCCATGAGGGGATCGACAATACGCTGTTGATTTTGCAGTACCGCCTCAAGGCAAAATCCGACTCTTCAGGAATTGAAGTTGTGAAAGATTATGGTCAATTGCCTGTAATTGAATGTTATCCCGGGCAGCTAAATCAAGTATTTATGAACCTGCTGGCAAACGCGATCGATGCTCTACAGGATACCGCTTCACAACAATCAGCGAGTGATCGACCAGCACAACCGGGCAAGATCTGGATTTCGACTCAGCCCATCGTTGACGATAAGGTACAGGTCATCATTGCAGATAATGGTTTGGGAATATCAGAAGCAGTGCGATCGCGCATTTTTAACCCATTTTTTACCACTAAACCAGTTGGCAAAGGCACGGGCTTAGGTCTGTCAATCAGCTATCAAATCATTACAGAAAAGCACAATGGCCGGATGTGGTGTGATTCAACGCCCGGGCAGGGGACAAAATTTGTCATCGAAATTCCGATTCGGCAAACAGAACCCCCGTACTAAAAAGCTCACTTTCACGCGGATGTCACATTTCTTTCCTAGACTTTTAATATCGCTGGAGTTTAGTTGCAGTCGGAATGCCGTCCGAGTGGAGTACCCCTCGTCCCCAAAATCATGCGAGCGCACCCAGATCTTGATACACCATTGCCCCTGAGTCGAGAGCCTGCTACGATACACCCTCCTTTAGTGGTAAACGAAACTCTCGTCTACCCATTTAAGTATTGGAATGAGGGTATTCAGCGGGGTATCCGCTATAGCAACGAGATCTATGCTTACATGCAGTCCTATCCAGTTAGTGAGCGACTAAAAGCTTATGAGATGGCATACGAGCAGGCTGAACAAGGCGCTACCGTTTGTATTACAGTTTCCAAAACGCACTATTCAGTTTGGCTGAATTTGCGATCGCCCGCCCACCTGCTAACCAGGACTTGACCACACATCAATCACTGAGCAAGGAGCAATTTAAGGGCGTCGACCGCCGGTAGAGCGTTTTTCTGTCAGCTCTAAGCGCATTTTTAGTTTAATGGCACTTCGCTATTGAGCTGATTCCAATAAGCTCAATGCGAGATTGATTGCCATTTCTAATTCAAAGCATTTTACGAGGTTTAAGATGAGGCTTTCTCCAACCACCTGTTACTATCTTCGCAAATTATTAAATCAATCTTTACGCAAGCGTGAGGACGTAACTGTTTCTCAATGGGGTGAGTCCGTTGACAGGCTTGCAAACCTACCTGAAGTCTTACAGTGTCTTTATACATCAGAGGTGGAGATTTCTACGGCCACTCAAAAGCTTGAAAATCTCGTTTTGCTGCATCAAGGGATTGCTCGTCAGACGTTCTTGTATACGGATCGTGCACAGGAATTAATAAAACTAGAAAAGCAAATTCTTTGGCTTCTTGGATTTCAAAACGCTGAAGTCTGATTATAAAACCGGCTGTTTGATTTTCGTTTTCCACCATTAAAAAAACAGTCTGATAGGGATTATATGTCTGAAGAGTTCAAGGGATTGGGTTTTATGTCAACGTGTTTGATCGATCCGATAGAGCGTGATGCATTGTTTCTCTGTCATGAACTACGCATCCCGTTAACGTCAATTCAAGGTTCTTTGGGGTTGCTACGTACCGGGCAACTGGGTTGTTTGTCAGACGAGGGCCGCCGCGTCCTCGCGATCGCGATCAATAATGCGAATCGCTTGAATCGGTTGGCTGATGCCATTGAAAATAAGTCAACCGCACCAATGACAGTTCTATCGGAATCAATCATCGAACAGTTACAGCTAGAGAATGAATTGTACGAAGCGCTTGAGCATCAACAGTTTTATTTAGCCTATCAGCCAATCATTTCTACTGAATCGAATCAACTTATTGGATTTGAAGCACTTGCTCGGTGGAATCATCCTGATAAAGGAATGATTGCTCCAGATACGTTCATTGCATTGGCAGAGAAGGCTGGATGCATTCATCAGTTAGGGCTGTGGGCTTTGCAAGAAGCTTGCCATACGCTCTACAGTTGGCAACAACTTTCTTCTGGTACTTCGATTAGCATGAGCGTGAACCTCTCTGCTTTACAACTCCTACGGCCAAGTTTGATTCAAGAAATTCAGCACATTCTAGCGGTAACTGGGGTCATGCCCCATAGTTTAAAGCTAGAGATTACTGAAAGTGCATTAATCGAAAATCATCAAACGGCGCTCACTGTCCTCTCGACCCTAAGAGCTATGGGTATCCAGCTTTATGTGGATGACTTTGGCACAGGGTATTCTTCACTCGGGCGGCTGCAAGAATTGCCGATCGACGCCTTGAAGATTGATCGCTCTTTTATTCAAAAGAAGCAGTGGGATATCAGTTCTACAATTGTCTTACTGGCCAAAAAGCTAGGGTTAGATGTCATTGCAGAAGGAATCGAAACGGTTGAGGATCGAGCCGCTTTACAGGCCATGGGCTGTACCAAAATGCAGGGATATTATTTTTCAAGGCCCCTCGATCGACAGGCGGCAACCGCACTGTTGCAGTCTGACCATTTCGCAACAAAAATTTAACATGTGATTAGTACATTAAACTGTCATCTTTCACTACCCAACCAGGGGGAGAGCAGGGCAGAATAGCCGCAGTGATTAGTGAAAACTGAGTTAAAGATCAGTACGGCGAGGTTGGCATGTTCACTGGCTATGTTCTGATTGTTGATGACAACCCAGCTAACGCGGAGCTTTTAGCTAAACAGCTCGTCAAGCGTGGATATGGTGTTGAACTCGCATGGGATGGTCCAACTGCGCTTAATTTAATCAATTCTAAGCTGCCTGACCTGATATTGCTGGATGTCAGGATGCCGGGGATGGATGGCTATGAAGTTTGCCACAGTCTCAAAGCGGATGAGAAAACACGCCACATTCCCGTTATCTTTCTCAGTGCGTTGGAAGACCTGCCTGATAAAGTCAAAGCCTTTTCGGTTGGCGGCGCAGATTTTATTTCCAAGCCCTTTCACCTGCAAGAGGTTTTGCTGCGGATTGAGCACCAGCTACAGTTAGCGCGGTTGCAGAGAGAATTGCAACAGCAAAAACAGCAATTACTTGAGCAAAATCAGCAGCTTCAGCAAGAAATCCATGAGCGCGATCGCGCCTTGCTTGAACGCGATCAAACACAAGCTGCACTGACGCGAGAACGCATGTTTCTAAGTCGTGTTAGCACTCGCCTATCGACACTCATTGGTAGTCTCCACGCTGGAATTCTGGTTGAAGATGAAGCCCGACGCATTGTTTTGGTGAATCAATCGTTTTGCGACCTGTTTCATATTCCGGCGTTGCCGCAGCAATTGATTGGTATGGATTGTGCTCAGGCTGCCGAGCAAACGAAAGCACTATTGGCTGAGCCGGAACGGTTTGTCGAACGAGTCCAACAGGTTTTGCACGAACGGGCGATCGTGGTCGCCGAAGAAATCTGGCTAGCAGACGGACGAACATTTGAGCGAGACTATATTCCGATCTTTCAAGAACAGGAATACCAGGGGCATCTGTGGCAATATCGTGACGTTACTGTACGTAAGGCAACAGAGATCGAACTGCGGAGCAAAACCAGAGCGCTTGCGGATTTTAGCGCCAGCCTCAAACAGTTGCACCGCCTCAACATGGCAGATTTCGATCATCTTGAAGCGTTATTGACAGACTATATTCAGACTGGCTGCGCGGTTTTAGGATTCTCGGCGGGAGCGATTGGACGCATTCAAGGGCAGTCTTATACGTTCCTTGCGGTTCAGTCAGAATTTGAACATCTTGTACCAAACCTGACCACTGACTTGCAGGATGTTTTCTGCAGTAAAGTCAGTGACTGTCAGGCGACGGTAGCCTTTCACCACATAGAACAGGTGGAGGCGATGCGCTGCCATCCACTTTATCAGAAGCTAAAACTGGAATCCTACCTGGGAACGCCGATTTTTGTTGATGGAGCGCTTTTTGGGACACTCTGCTTCTTTTCCACACAAGCAAGACCGCAGGGCTTTGAGCAGCATGAACGGGAAATCGTTGAGCTCATGGCTCAGAGCATCGGCAAGTTTATGCGCGTACAGCAGGTGGAAGCAAAGCAGCGGCAGGCAGAAGAGGAAGTACGGTTGCTGCTGCTGCTCACTCAGGCAATCACAGCCGCATCTGACTTTGACCAGGCACTTGAAATTGCGCTACGGACGCTCTGCGAAGCAACGGGTTGGATTTATGGAGAAATTTGGCTCCCAAGTGCGGATGGAACGGTTTTAGAGCGCAGTCCAATCTGGCATTGCAACCAAAACCACAAGACGCCAGATGTAATCGCGCAGGTTGAACAATTCCGCCAAACCATTGCCGGTATCACGCTACAGCCAGGCGAAGGCACTGCTGGACGCATTTGGCAACGTCATCAACCGGAATGGATGCCAGACGTTAAAAGCTGTTTGCAAAATCTTCCAACGTTTGCTTATTGTGGCTCGCCGTTATTGTCCTCAACCGCATTTGGGTTAAATGCCCATTTTGGTGTGCCAATCATGGTTTTAGGTGATGCCGCAAAGCAGATCGCCCAGGAACAAGACTGCAAATACACAACTGACCTGAGTGATGCAAATGGGTTGCAATCTTTTGGGGATGTCCCGCAACCGAAAGTGCTTGCAATCTTGGTCTTCTTTCTTACCGAGTCTCACCCACAGGACGAACGCATGACCGAACTTGTCTCAGCGGTGGCCGACCAGATAGGGATTGTCTTGGCTCAAAAACAAACTGAAGCGGAACTGCAAGCGTTGTTTAGGGCGATGACTGATGTAGTTGTGGTTAGAGATGCGGATGGGCGTTGCTTAAAGGTTTCTTCGACCAGTCCCAATTTGATCAAACCCGCGAATGAGATATTGGGTAAAACGCTGCATGAAACATTTCCAGCGGCGATCGCTGATCTCATCTTCGACGGCATCCAATCCAGCCTGAAGTCGGCGAAAACGGTTGAACTGGAGTATCGCTTATCAATCCAGGAACAGGATGTATGGCTTTCAGCACGTATTTCTCCCCTATCGGATAAGTCAGTGATCTTAGTTGCACGTGATATCACTGAGCGCAAGCGAGTTGAACGCGCACTACTTCAGAGTGAGGCGCATAATCGGGCGTTTTTAGATGCGATTCCCGATCTGTTGTTACGCGTTAGCAGTGATGGCTACCATCTCGATTACCTGCCACCCAAGAACTTTGAAGATGTCTTCAGTGAGAGCAACCGCTTACATCAAAGTGTGCTTGAAACGTTGCCGCCTGAGCTGGCTCAATTACAAATGCAATATATTCAACATGCTCTTGCTACAGGTGAAACACAGGTCTATCAGCATCAGTTTGAAGCGGCTGGGAAAACAATTTATGAAGAAGTTCGCATCTCGGTCAGTGGCGAGCAAGAAGTTCTAATTATGGTTCAGGACATCACAGCTCGTAAGCATACAGAGAATGCATTGCGAGAAAGCGAAGAACGGTTTCGTGCCATTTTTGAACAGGCGGCTGTGGGAATTAGTCTGGCAACTGTTTCTGGTCAAATTAGACGGGTTAATAAGGGGCTTTGTGATCTGTTGGGGTACACCGAATCAGAACTGGTAGGAAAGACATTTGAAGATATTACAGATCCGGCTGATATGGAGCAATTTTCAGCTAATGTTCACCGGGCACTGGCTGGAGAGCGCCAGACCTTTTCGCTCGAAAAACGCTACATCTGTAAACAAGGCGATTTACGCTGGGTAAATTTAACTGTTTCCTTGATGCTGAATACGATCGGTGTGCCGCAGTATTTTATCAGCATTGTTGAGGATATTCAGGAACGTAAGGAGGCAGAGGACGCGTTGCGACAGGCGAAAGAAGCCGCACTCAAGGAAGCGGCTCAAAGTGCTGATGCCAACCGTACCAAAAGTGAGTTCCTCGCAAATATGAGTCATGAATTACGCACGCCGCTCAATGCCATTCTCGGTTTTACTCAGCTAATGTCGCGAGATATGTCATTGAGTCCGACGGCCTGTGAGTATTTAGAAATTATTAGCCGCAGTGGTGAACATTTGCTGAATTTGATTAACGATGTTCTGGAAATGTCTAAGATTGAAGCAGGACAGATTGTCTTAAATTCGAATTCCTTCGATTTGTACAACCTGTTACAGAATCTGGAAGAAATGTTACAGCTAAAAGCTGAATCTAAAGGGTTGCAGCTTATTTTTGAATGTGACTCATCTGTTCCTCGCTATATCCAAACTGATGAAGGTAAGTTGCGTCAGGTGCTCATTAATCTACTCGGAAATGCTGTTAAATTTACGTCGAAGGGGCAGGTCGCGTTGCGCGTGGCTTTAGGCCCGTGTGGTGAACGGAAGCAAATGCCTGGAGACATGAAAATGGCAGCGGATGGTGCTGAGAATGGTCTTTCTGCTCCTTTGAGGCACCCACCAGTGCGCCTCTATTTTGAAGTTAAAGATACTGGACCTGGCATTGCCCCGTATGAACTGGAAAGCCTGTTTGAACCGTTTGTGCAGTCCCGCACGGGGCAGACCCACGAAGGCACAGGGTTAGGATTACCGATTAGCCGAAAGTTTGTGCAATTACTGGGGGGCGATATTACAGTCAGCAGTGTATTGAATCAGGGAACCAGCGTTCGGTTTGAGATTCAAGCTCATTCCGCTCAGCTCAGTCATATTCCACCCCAACACCTGACGCGCAAGGTACTCGCGCTTGCGCCCGGTCAAAGGTACTACCGTATTCTGGTTGTAGAGGATCATCCTGAAAGCCGTCAACTGCTTGTCAGTTTGTTGCGATCGCTGCAGTTTGAGGTGCAGGAAGCGCCTAACGGAGAAGTTGCGATCGCCCAGTGGCAGGCGTGGCAGCCTCATTTAGTTTGGATGGACATGCGCATGCCCTTGATGGATGGATTTGAAGCGACATCAAAGATTCGGGCGGTGGAAACCGCTTCTGCGATGGTTGGGCAAACGGTCATTATTGCCCTTACGGCGAGTGCGTTTGAAGAAGATCGGGCAAGAGTTTTAGCTGTAGGATGCAATGATTTTGTTCGGAAGCCATTCCGAGAAGACGTAATTTTGATGAAAATTGCCGAACACTTAGGCGTGCAATATATCTACGAAGGCGACAATGATGTCACCAGCGAATTGAACGGAGACGCGCGCGATAAGAACAAGGCATTTAATTTCGTCAACTCTTCCAGGCAAGAGCCTTTCGGTGTCTGGCCACAGGGTGGAATGGACCAAAACCCCTTATCTATAGACGTTATGCCTCAAGAATGGATACAGCAGGTGCATCAAGCCGCCGTTTTGGGGTTTGATCAACAGTTGTCGAAATTGATTGCGCAAATGCCGCAGACCCATGCGGTTCTGGCGGATACTTTAACTAACTGGGTTAGCAACTTCCAGTTCGATCGCGTTCTCACTCTTACTCAGCCCGAGCTCAAATGAATTCCAATTCAGCGGCCACTGCGAAAGGAAGCATTCTCATTGTTGATGATTCACCAGATAATCTGCGTGCGTTGTCTATGACGCTCACTAAACGGGGGTATAAAACCCGTTGTGTGACCAATGGCGAGATGGCGCTAATCAGCATCGGCAATTTTCCGCCGGATCTAATTTTGCTGGACATCCGAATGCCGCTTATGGATGGATATGAAGTTTGTCGGCAATTAAAAGCGAACCCTGACACTGAAAGTATTCCGATCATTTTTTTGAGCGCCGCCGATGATTTGGCGGGTAAAGTCAAAGCCTTTGAGATGGGTGGTGCTGACTACATTGCGAAACCATTTCAAACTGAAGAGGTGCTGGCGCGCATTGCTCACCAGTTGACGATTCAGCGATTGCAAAATCAATTAATTGAACGGAATCGATGCTTACAGCGAGAGATTGCGGATCATAAACTGACGGAAGCGGCCTTACAAGATGCTAAAGAAGCTGCAGAAGTTGCGAGCTATGCCAAAAGCGAGTTTCTGGCGAGGATGAGTCATGAACTACGCACGCCATTAAACGCCATCCTTGGGTTTGCTGAACTGCTGCGTAGTGATCCCACATTCTCTAAAGAGCAGCAGGACTATTTAGCGAGCATTAGCCAGAGTGGAGAACAGTTGTTGAAACTGTTCAATCATATCCTGGCCGTTACCAGCGCCAGCACCAATAACATATCGCTCAATGAACATGATTTTGATTTATATCAACTGGTTCATGCGATCGCTTCCATTTACCAACCCAAAGCGAATGAAAAGGGGCTTCAGTTAATCATTGAATTGGCTCCAGCCGTGCCGCGAATCATCCATTCAGATGAGAGTAAATTGCATCAGGTATTGGTGAACCTGTTGGAAAATGCAATTCAGTTTACACAGCAAGGAAAAGTTATATTGCGTGTGAATGTGGGTACCCACCAGCAGAGGAGTGACGCCAGAGGCGATGCACTGCCGATGCTTGAACCATTGCCGTTTACTCTTTTTTTTGAAATTGAGGATACAGGGTCAGGTATTGCCGCCGATGAAATGAGTCGGCTATTTCAGATGTTTTCGCAAACAGAGTCAGGCCGACGCTTAGAACGGGGTATGGGACTGGGAGCATTCATTAGCCGCCAGTTTGTGCAGGTAATGGGCGGTGATATCACGATCGCCAGCATGTCTGATCAAGGCACGATTGCCCGATTTTATATTCTTGTTCATCCCGCTCAGCCTGATGCGATGCTTCTTCCATCTTCAGAACCGCCGAGCTATGCCGTTGTTGAGTCTGCGCGCCTACCGTTGGCAACGTATACCGAAGCGCAAATGCAGGCGATGATGCAAATGCTGATGCCGATTGAATGGCACACGCAACTTCATCACGCGGCCATTAAGGGGGTGGATCGTCAGATCTCACAGCTCATCCACGAAATTCCAGGCGATTATGCTCCCCTCATCAGAGTCCTCATGGAGTGGAATGAAAATTTTCAGTTCGAGCGAATTGTCGCCATTACCCAACGAATTTTGACTCAATCTTCATAATTTAACTGTATGAATTGTTTGATCATCAGGATCATGAATCAGCGCGGTCTTTTCGTTAGGATGTAAGGTGGAAATAGACCGACCGTTCTGCCGCCGCACTCAGTCTTCAGCACTGTCGAACCGAAAGATCACCGACCTGACGCCGAGATTCGTTAGATCCTAAAGCTTCCGGCCGTCAGGAAACGTGACGCTTTACGCCACGCAGAATAAAAACACAGTGAGGACAGCCTTTAATCGATAATTACAAAAGCCGAGGAAACACAGCGCAAACGTGATTGTACTTAGTTGCCTCAACCATGATAGCGAGATGTTTTGCTCGCACAACCTGATTCCAAGCGTAATTTGATATGAACAACCATTCGGTTGATGGGCTGCGGGGGGATATTCTGCTGGTTGATGATACACCCGATAATCTGCGTGTTCTGTCTGCGATGCTCACGCATCAGCGCTACGAAATTCGCAAAGCATTGAGCGGCACACGGGCGATCGCGTCGGTTCAGGCAGATCCACCAGACTTGATTCTCCTGGACATCAAAATGCCCGAAATGGATGGCTATACGGTTTGTCAGCAGCTCAAAGCAGACCCCAAAACGCGTGAAGTGCCGATTATTTTTATCAGCGCGCTTGACGATGCGTTAGATAAAGTCAAAGCTTTTGCAGTGGGTGGTGTGGACTACATCACCAAGCCATTTCAGGAAATTGAAGTATTAGCCCGGATTGAACATCAGTTACGCATTCAAAAATTACAGCGACAGTTGGTGACCCAAAATCAAGAGCTGGCGCGGTCGAACCGAGAGCTTGAACAGTTTGCCTACGTTGTCTCCCATGATTTGCAGCAACCTCTACAGAGCGTTACCGGGTTTGTCAAACTGATCCACTTAAAATATCAAGATAATCTCGATGATATGGTGCTGGATTATCTCAACCGAATTCATGACGCGGGCAATCGAATGCAACGGTTGATTCAGGACTTACTCACCTATTCCAAAGTGGGAAGACAGAGTCAGGACCTTCAGCCGATCGACGGTGCTCTCGTGCTGAAGCAAGTGCTGGCGAATGTGCAGGGTGCGATCAATGAGAAGCAGGTGACGCTGACCGCTGATTCGCTACCCACTGTGATGGGCAATGAGACGCAGCTCATTCAACTGCTGCAAAATTTAATCAGCAATGCGATCAAGTTTGTGGCTCCGGGTGTGACACCGCAGGTCAATATTTCAGTTACCAAACAGGGCGATCGATGGCAGTTTGGCGTTCATGACAACGGCATTGGCATTGAGCCTCACAATATTGAGCAGATCTTTGAAATTTTTCAGCGTACTCAATCAGCTCAAGATTATCCGGGCACTGGCATTGGCTTGGCGACGTGCAAAAAGATCGTTGAGAATCACGGTGGTCAAATTTGGGTCAATTCCCAACCAAACCGTGGCACAACCGTTTACTTCACACTTTATGCTGCTGGCGTGAGTGAAACCCCTTTACAGTAGTCGCAGAATAAACGGGTAACGGTAGGGGGTTTCCGGCTCGGTGGCTACCCGCACGATCGCAATAATTGGCAATAAAATACTGGCAATACCCAGCAGAACCAGCAGCGGAATACCGATCGCCACCAGCACCAGCACCGCAAAAATAATGGCGTAGAGAAACAGATTGATATGAAAGTTGATTGATTCTTTCGCGTTTTCCTTTACGACCGGATCATCTGTAATCAGAAGAATCGCGATCGGGATACCAATCGAAATGATTGTAGAGCTGAAGAAGATGGCACCGTGAGCGAGGGCTGATAAAAGTTTACGTCGATCGAGGTTATCCATAAGGGCTAAAACGGGGTAAATGAATTTTGGCGCGGGTCGCTCTCATAGGGTTTATGCCTGTATTGCCCATTTTACTCACTGACTGTTAGCGATTGTCGCTATCTTTAAGGTATTGGGATCGAAACCCAAATGGATAGTAGACTGTTAACTTTGAGCCACTTTTGGACAACTGTGGTTTGGGCATGATGGCCAGCGAATTTTGTCCCACCGCTGCGATCGCCCTGCATGCTCAACGCTCTTGCTCCGCAGCCCGCACCATCGGTTTCTTTCTCCTCTCTTCCACCTTCAAACACGCGCATGTCTACAGAACTTCAGTCTGAATTGCAAACGGCGGTTGAGCGGCGACGCAATTTTGCGATCATCTCTCACCCCGACGCCGGCAAAACAACGCTGACCGAAAAGCTGCTGCTCTATGGTGGAGCCATTCACCAAGCGGGTAGCGTAAAGGCGCGGCGTGCCCAGCGCCATGCAACCTCTGACTGGATGGAAATGGAGCAGCAGCGGGGGATTTCGATAACGTCTACCGTGCTGCAGTTTACCTACCGCGATTGCCAGATCAATTTGCTTGATACCCCCGGACACCAGGACTTTAGCGAAGATACCTACCGGACACTGGCCGCTGCTGATAATGCGGTGATGTTGATTGACGCGGCTAAGGGGTTGGAGCCCCAGACCCGCAAGCTTTTTGAAGTATGCCGGATGCGGGGACTGCCAATCTTTACCTTCATTAACAAGCTCGATCGCCCTGGTCGTGAACCGCTGGACTTACTGGACGAAATTGAACAAGAGCTGGGATTACAGACCTACGCCGTGAACTGGCCAGTCGGAATGGGCGATCGCTTTAAAGGCGTGTATGACCGTCGTAGTGCTCAAGTGCATTTGTTTGAGCGCAGTGCCCACGGTCAGCGAGAGGCGATCGACACGACGGTTGACCTGGGCGATCCCCGCATCGAGGACTTGCTGGAGCAGTCGCTTTACTACCAGTTCAAAGACGACCTGGAGCTGCTGGAAGGGCTGGGGCCAGAGCTAGACCTGGATCTGGTGCATCGGGGCAAGATGACCCCTGTGTTTTTTGGCAGCGCGATGACGAACTTTGGCGTGGAGCTATTTCTCAACGCATTTCTGGACTACGCATTGAAACCGGGGCCACACGCCAGCAGCAAGGGCGACATTCCGCCGACCTACCCCGAATTTTCGGGCTTTGTCTTCAAGCTGCAGGCCAACATGGATCCCAAACACCGCGATCGCATCGCCTTTGTGCGGGTGTGTTCCGGTCGCTTTGAGAAAGATATGACCGTGAGCCATGCTCGATCGGGCAAAACGGTGCGCCTGTCGCGTCCCCAAAAGCTGTTTGCGCAAGACCGGGAAGTGATTGAAGAGGCGTATCCCGGCGATGTCATTGGGTTAAACAATCCGGGCGTGTTTGCGATCGGCGATACGATCTACGTCGGTTCGAAGTTGGAGTACGAGGGCATCCCCTGCTTCTCGCCGGAGCTATTTGCTTACTTGAAGAATCCCAACCCGTCTAAGTTCAAGCAGTTTCGCAAAGGCGTTTCGGAACTGCAGGAAGAAGGGGCTGTACAAATTATGTATTCGGCTGATGATGCCAAGCGTGACCCCATTCTGGCGGCAGTGGGGCATCTTCAGTTTGAAGTTGTGCAGTTTCGGATGCAGAACGAGTACGGTGTTGAGACGCAGCTTGAACTGTTGCCCTATAGCGTGGCCCGCTGGGTGGAAGGTGGCTGGGAGGCACTCGAAAAGGTGGGGCGCTTGTTTAATACGGTGACGGCCAAAGATAGCTGGAATCGTCCGGTGCTGTTATTCCGTAACGAATGGAATTTGAGCCAGGTGCAAACCGACCATCCGGAGTTACAACTGAATGCGATCGCCCCCGTAGTTTCTGGGAGAGAACCTGCGGCTTCATGAAGCTATTCTAGAAAGGCTACGGAGTCGCGCAATACGATGGCTTTTAGACTGTAGACTCTAGACGCAGCGCTTGTCTGGTTTCGTCCATCGTCCAGTCTCGACGGCCCATTGCTTGTTGTCATCTGCCAACCTTACCGAGTAGGAGAAGTCCTATGCCTTCGGTTCCTGATCAGTCGCCATCTACCCCTCAATCGGCTTTAGACCTGGAGGCAGGGCTAGCTGCTCTCAAGCAGGGTGATTACCAGACCGCGATCGCGAAATTAGAGCCATTAGCGCTCCCGTCCAACCATCCCCTGACGACAAAAGTCCAAATGGGATTGGCCGTGGCCTATGCCCGTATGGGAGAGGCGGTATTGTCAGCTTCGCTGTGTCAGTCGCTCTGCGAGAACGAGAATCCTCAGGTGCGTGATTGGGCCACCAAAACCCTGGCAAGTTTGGCAGAGCGCTATCCTCAGATTGCAGAGTCGCTGGGAACACCCGCGCCGGGGCCACGGGAACAGACCGAACGCGAGGCCGAATCGTCTCCTCGCCCGGTGATTTCTAATCCGACCCAGGATGCTGACATAACTGGCTTTACGCCCTTTGATCCGGCGGCTCCGCCCGATCTAACGCGGACTGATCCCACTGGCTTTGTTCCGACTCAGGGTGCGTCGCTCCGTCAACCGCTGGCTGAGACGGCTGAACCCATTACGGCCATCCAGCTTGACGAGCCGCCATCCTCTTCAACGCCATCTTTCCCGACACCAGAACCGTTGGATCAGACGCCAACGCGCAAGCCATCGGCCTCTAGCCTGGACGAAACGGCCATTTTACCGGGAACCACTGCCTGGAGCGTTCGCAAGCCCAGCCCAGCCAAAACCCAGTCAGTCAGTCCGCGATCGCCCTCCAACGCCACGGACGCTGACCCGATCAGATCGACTGATGTGGAGACGTCCATTCCGCTTTATCAACCGCGCTGGCGGCAAGCCGGACGGCTGCCTCAGGGAAAATCACTGGGGCCAATCAAGCGCTGGCAACTGCTGCTGTTGCAGGCAGGTACTGCGGTGGCGCTGTTTTATGTGGTGCAGGCGATCGCATACAACACGACGCTTTACTACAGCATCGCCCTCACCAAAATTCCGTTCCTCGGGTTGCGCCGTGACCTGTTTAGCCCTCCCGTATGGCCGATTCTGCTTTTCCTGCTGGTGTTGTTTGTCGCCTCGCGCTGGTTGCTGGATGGGCTGCTAACGGTCGGGTATGGATTGCAACCGCTGTCATTGAGCAAACTGGCTACCTATAGTCCAGAAACCGCTCAGTCGCTCCAGCGATTTTGTCGGCAACAGCGCATTCCTATACCAGCGCTGGGTGTATTGCCAGCGACTGCGCCTGTCGCACTCAGCTATGGCTGTATCCCTCACGTGACAAGGACGGTTGTGAGCCAGGGACTACTCGAACAACTGGCCGATGATGAAATTGCAGCGATTTTTGCCAGCGAGATTGGGCATATTTCAGGGTGGGATGTGCCGCTGCTGTCGCTGGTGATGGTGCTGAGCCAGATTCCTTACA
>JAJPKC010000371.1 GCA_021323955.1 Oscillatoriales cyanobacterium Centralia_MAG_596
AACGGCCCCACCAACTGGTTGGGTGGCTTTACCGTACACCCCGATGTGATCACTGTGGCCGCTTCGACCAGCCTGAACAAAAAAGCTGCCTATAGCAACTGGGGGGGGGAGATCGCGGTCTGTGCCCCCAGCAATAATGCCCCGCCGGGAATGGGGCTGCAAGAAACGGGGTATGTCTTTACGCCACCACAGGTCACGGGTTCGCTACCCGGATTGAGCATTGTCACGACCGATCGCGTGGGGCCGGATGGCTATTCTCCCGATAACATTGCCGTTGATTTTGGTGGCACCTCCAGTGCGACGCCGTTAGTGGCGGGAGTGGCGGCGCTAGTACTATCGGCCAACCCTGATCTGACAGCCGCGGCAGTCAAGCAACTGCTGCAGCAGACCGCCGACAAAATTGTGGACACCAGTACGGATCCGCAGTTTGGCTTTTGCAAAGGGACGTATGAAGCGGGCGGGCGCTGTGACTGGTTTGGCTACGGCAAGGTGAATGCTGCCAAAGCAGTGCAGGCAGCCGTCCAGCGTCAGGCAATGGCCGCGATCGCGCCATCACGCCAGATCCAGCAGCAAAATTCAACGAGCGTTGCCATTCCCGACAATAATCCGCAGGGTGTCACCAGCGCGATTCAGATTGGCGACAGTGGGACAGTCCGGTCAATTCAGATCAATGTGGTCATTAACCACAGCTTTCTGGGCGACCTGGAGATCAGCCTCATTTCCCCGGCCAATCAGACTGTACTGCTGCAGGGTCGTACGCTCGGACGGCAAACCCAGATTCAAGCGACCTATACCCCGCAAACGACGCCCCTACTGCGGCGCTTTCTCAACCAACCGGCTCAAGGACGTTGGCAACTGCTGGTCATCGATCGCGCGGAAGGGGATACTGGAACCTTGACCAGTTGGACACTCACTCTGGGTGTTTGACGTGAGATAAGGCGTTAGGAATCACGACAGGCTGACTTCAAGTGTGGCGGCCAATTCCACGCTCACTCCACCAGCCGATGGTCGATCGCAAACCGCACCAGTTCAGCGCGATTGTTCGTCTCGGTCTTGCGCAGCAAACTGCTGACGTATTTTTCAACGGTGCGTGGGCTGAGGTGCAGGTATTCACCAATCTGCCCGTTTGAGAGTCCATCAGACAAAATTTTAAGGACTTCGCATTCACGCTTGGTCAGGTTTAAAGCGGCTGCCGCAACGGATGTAGTTGTATTGCCCGTCGCATACTCCCGGCTGTAGCGTGGCTCTAGAGCCGCGAGATGCGAGTCGGCAGCAGACTCAGAACCCTGGAGCCGCGCTGATTCGCCCCTCGCAAACCGCCAGTCGCGTTCCAGCATTTGGAGACGTTCCAGCAGATTCCGCACGACCGCGCCCAGTTCTTGCAGCTCAAAGGGCTTAGACAGATACACATCGCATCCAGCCTGGTAGCCTCGAATGCGCTCCTGGGTATCATTTCGCGCTGTCAGAAACACAACCGGCAGCAAGCGTGATGTGGGGCGCTGGCGGATACGGCTCACAAGCTCGTACCCATCCAGGCGGGGCATGGTGATGTCCGTGACGATCAGGTGAGGCTGACATTCCTCGACCAGCTTAAGCGCTTCCTCACCGTTTTCGGCGGCAACGACGATATAACCAACTGCTTCGAGGTAGTCGCTGATGGATAGCCGTGTTCCCAAGTCATCATCAGCAACAAGTATAGTGAGGGGCATACAGAAATTGCTGCTGGTCTTGACAGCCCTAGACTACGGCAAGTTGTTTCAAAAATAATCTGCTAAACGTAAACTATAGCGATTTTCGTATCTGCGTGTATCGGTTCGATGCAGGATTGCACCATCAATCAGATCATAGCGGTCGATCGGCGATCGCTGGTCACAAAATCACCAGGGATTGCCGATCAACTCCGGGCGATCGCAATGGGCCTACTCTGCCCTCACCTGCAAACTGCTGGGTTCGCCCGGGTTTCCCGCCAGCAAAACGCCCCGCTGATTAGCTGCCAGATGGCGGACGATTTTATAAATAGTCTCAATTTGATCCGCCGCACCCGCTTTGGCCGCCAGTGCTTCCAGGGACAGGGGCTGCCCCTCCTGCTTGAGCACCTGAATCACACGCGTTTGCAGATCCAGAATAGCCGCAGCGGCTTTCTTGCCAGCTTCGACACCCGGCTGGTGATAGGCATTAATGTGAACCAGAAAGCCATAGAAACCTACCGCCCGTTCGTAAAGCGCAATCAGAGCACCCACATGGCGGGCTGTCACCGCGGGAATCGTAACGGTGATCGAGTCGCGCTGGTTTTCGTAGAGGGCCTGCCGGGTGCCCTGGAGTAAGCCCGATAGGTAGTCTCCGGCTGTGACGCCAGACTCTACTTCAACCGAGGCTCCCTCACGGTCTTTCAGCACTTCAATAAAGGTCAGAAAAAAGTTTGGAACACCTTCACGGAGCTGCTGGACGTAGGCATGTTGATCCGTCGTGCCTTTGTTACCATAGACCGCAATCCCCTGGTACACCGTCTTACCATCCAGATCCTTTTCTTTGCCCAGCGACTCCATCACAAGCTGCTGGAGGTAGCGGCTGAAGAGGAGCAGACTGTCCTTGTACGGCAAAACGACCATGTCTTTTTCACCCTTACCATTGCCTGCGTAATACCAGGAAAGCGCCAGCAGTGCGGCTGGATTTTCCTTGAGTCGGGGCACACGGGTTGCGATATCGATCGTCTTGGCTCCATCCAGCATGGCCCGAATATCAACACCCTGCAGTGCGGCATCCAGTAGCCCAACCGCTGACAGCTCAGAGGTACGCCCACCCACCCAGTCAAACATAGGAAAGGTCGCCAGCCAATGTTCAGACTTGGCCAGATCATCCATTTTGCTCCCAGGCAGGGTGATAGCAACAGCCTGTCTGGCGAAGTCTAGCTGCCTGTCTGCAAAGGCTTGCTTGGCTTCGATCATGCCGTTGCGGGTTTCGGGGGTGCCGCCCGATTTGGTGATCACAATGACCAGCGTACTGGCGAGGCGATCGCCCAGTTGGTTGATCACGCGATCAAACCCAGCCGGGTCGGTGTTATCAAAAAAGTGGATGGCTAAGGGTGGCGACTCAGGCGCGAGTGCGGAGGCAACGAACTGCGGGCCGAGGGCAGAGCCACCAATGCCGATCGAGAGAATGTCCGTAAATTTTGCGGCACCGGGTGGATGGATCTCACCGCTGTGCACTTTCTGAGCAAAGGCGTCGATCGCGTCGAGGGTCTTGCTAATTTCCTGCTTGAGTGCCGGTGTGGGCGCAAGGTCGGGATCACGTAACCAGTAGTGGCCCACCATGCGATTCTCATCGGGATTGGCGATCGCGCCCCCTTCGAGCGCGGCCATATCCTTAAACGCCTGCTCAAATTTAGGCTGCATCGCGGCCACAAATGAGTCATCAAAGCGCATTCGGCTGATATCCAAATACAGCCCCAATTCGTCATGGTAATAAAGCCAGTCCTGATAACGTTGCCAGAGTGCAGCATCAGCCATAGCGGGGGTTTGCCTCTTAACGTTCGCCACAGACCAGTGTATCGGGCTACGAGCCAAGGAGTGCAAGGCTTAGGAAATATATAAGGGTTTATCAGGGTTTAACGCGATCAGCAGGACATAGACGGTAAGCCAGTCAAAGGGTGCGACACCAGTGCGCATTTGCCCAACTGCTGGTAACGCCAACGGGGTCAAGGCAGTTTTCCAGCGACCTGGGCATCCGGCTCTCCCTACGACCTTAAGCTCTAGCAACGGAGAATTTTTGAGCCGCGATCGTGATTAATCGTCCTGCGGTTTGAGTGCTTCTGGTTTGTGGGCGGCGGTTTTGCCGGTTTTGTCGCTCTTTACCAGGTACTCTGGCTGCTCCTTGGACGCCGCTACGTGATGGCGCTTAATGTCTGTAGGGGCAGTGAGTTTCTTCTCAACAGTTCCTTCGATCGTTTTGCCCGAGCTTTGCCATTCAACCTTGTCGCCTTTCTGGAATTGATCAGACATAACCGTTCTCCACGCTTACACATTACCGGGCTGGAGCATCGCGATCGCGCCATCGCAATCCGCTGTGCCCTCTCCACAGTAAAAAGGTGGGAAGGATGCCACCTCTGCCAAAAGGCCTACTGGCTTTCGTTCTCAGTGATTTAATCGCCCGTGGTATTGTAATTTGAGTTTCGATTGTGCGGTGAAGCCACGACCAGGAGAGACAAAATGCCCCGGCTATTCTATCGACTCGTGAGCGCGATCGTGGGTTGGAGTGTGTTGGCGCTTCAGCTCTATCTTCTGGTGGTCAGTGCCGCGAATAGCGGCCTACCGCCCATCGTAGGGGTGATGAAATTTTTTGATTACTTCACGATTCTCAGCAACCTCCTGGTCGCGACTGTGCTGACAACGCTATGCCTGCGATCGCAGAGCCACTTCAACCAGTTCTTCACCCATCCCAAAGTGAGAACTGGCGTTGCGGCTTACATCTTAATTACGGGGTTGGTTTACGTTCTCATTTTGAGACATACGTGGCATCCCATTGGGTTGTGGAAGGTGGCTGATGTAGCGCTGCACTATGTAATGCCCACGCTGTACACCCTGGAGTGGTTGGTGTTCATGCCGAGGGGTCACTTGCGCTGGAGTGATGCCGGACGGTGGCTCGTCTTTCCCCTGGCATTTGCGGCATGGGCTTTGTTTTGGGGTGCGGTGTTTGGGTTCTATCCCTATCCTTTTATCGATGTGACCCATCTAGGGTATCCCCGCGTTTTTCTGAACAGTCTGTTTATGGCGGCTGGATTTTTCGGTTTGGGACTCCTGCTGGTCGCGATCGATCGCGGGTTGAGTCGGGTACTGCCAGTCCACGAACCGACTGCCACATCCGTGCGTTCGTTGCGGTAAAAGAGCCACGAGCACCGATCTCTTCTCTATAGTGATCTGACGACGATCGCGGTGACGGACGTTCAGCCAGGAATCTTTTAGAATGCGGGTAACGCTAAATTTGAGGTGCCGCGATGCCCCATCCTAATTGCGCTGAGGAGTCCATCCGTTGACTGTGCTGCTCGTTATCGTGCTGGCGTTGCTGGGGGCAATGATTTACGCCGTCAAACTACGTCGAATTGCCAACGCGGCACCCAGGCTGTCGATCGCCACTCCAGCTCACCCCGACACCGCACCGGCAGTGGCCCTGTCCACAGAGGCGGGTTCGCGTCCCAGCGTTTCGGTTGTGATTCCGGCCTATAACGAACGCGTGAATATTCAGGACTGTATTCTGTCTGTTTTGAGTAGCACCCAGCCGGATATGATCGCGCTGGATGTCTGGGTGATTGATGATCAGTCGAGTGACGAGACGCTGGCGATCGCGCAGACCCTCCAGCGCACTCTCAATGACCCGCGATTGAACGTTCTGGCAGGCAAGCCCCGACCGGACGGCCAGATCTGGATGGGCAAGAACTGGGCCTGTACCCAGGCCGTCTCGCATACAGCCGGAGACTTTTTGCTGTTTATCGATGCAGATGTCCGGTTAAAACCAGGCGCGATCGCGGCGGCAGTGGCGGCTGTACAGCAACAGCAGATCGATTTGCTAACGCTCTGTCCCGCGATCGTGTGTGGCTGTCTGGCCGAATGGCTGATCCAACCGTGGCTCATGAGTTTACTCATTGCAGGGCTGGACATGAATGATGTCAACGACCCTCAATCCGAAACCGCGTTTGCCGCGGGCATGTTTATGCTGTTTCCGCGCTCGGTCTATGAGCATCTGGGGGGCCACCAGTCGGTTGCGTCTCAAGCCGTAGAGGATGTCGAACTGGCCCGCCGGATCAAGCAACAGGGGCGAACGCTCCGGTACATGATTGGCGCTGATCTGGCGTCTGTCCGCATGTACCAGTCGCTGGCGGCGATCTGGGAGGGCTGGACAAAAAACTGGCATTTGGGGTCGGGGCGCAGTTGGAAAATCAGCCTCTACTCGGCCCTGATCATGGTCTGGGTGTGCATCTTGCCCTGGTTGGGGCTGGCCATGCTGACATCTCATTTCACGATTGGGCTGACACCCATTGACGGGTTCACGATCGCGCTGGGTCTAGGGGCGATTGGGCTGCACTATCATATTCGGCAGTCGATTGAAATTGTCACGGCTATTTCGCCCCGCTACTGGTGGTTATCGGCTGTCAGCGGTACGCTGGTGGCAGCAATTGCAATTACCTCTATCATTAAGACGGAAACGGGTTGGGGGTGGACATGGCGGGGGCGATCGCTCAAACTGCCAGAGGCTGAGATGGAAGGGGTTGAACGGTAAGAAACAAACGGCAGCCGCCGCGTCGGGTGATGGGTGTCAAGCCATCTGGGCATCCCCCACGGTGCGAGAAAGATTCAGCCAGGAGAAGGCAGGTGGCATACGAAATCCTTCAGCAGGATGGCAGTTTTTGGAAGAACATGGCATTCTGCGGAAAGTAAGCTCAAGCCAGAAACTCACTCGGATCACACCAGGATTATTCTGATCACGATGTCTTTGCCGCGAGAATAAAATATCTTCCCACTCTTGCTCCGCTCTCCTCCTTACTCCCATCTACCATTCCATGAAACTCGAAATTGTTGTCCAGGTTCTGATCGAGATTCTCATTGTCATTGGGCTATCTCGATTAGTTGGTTTGGGTTTTCGACGCATTAAGCAACCGCTGGTCATTGGCGAAATCGTTGCCGGGGTCATGTTAGGGCCATCGCTGTTTGGGTTGCTGGCACCAGGCATCGCGGCTGGTCTTTTCCCACCAGAGACCATTCCATTTCTGAACGTACTGTCTCAGGTGGGACTGATCTTTTTCATGTTTCTGATCGGGCTAGAGCTTGATCCGAAATATCTCCGAAACCAGCTTGATGTGGCGGTGTTAGTATCCCACGTCAGCATCCTGGTGCCGTTTTCACTAGGCTCGTTGCTGGCACTGCTGTTGTATCCACTGGTGTCCAATGGCAGCGTCTCGTTTACAGCCTTTGCGCTGTTTTTGGGCGCAGCCATGTCAATCACGGCATTTCCGGTACTGGCGCGGATTATTACCGAAAACAACCTGCAAGGGTCACGGTTAGGCACGCTGGCGTTGACCTGTGCGGCGGTGGATGATGTCACCGCGTGGTGCGTTCTGGCGCTGGCGATCGCGGTCACTCGCACCAACAGCATGACCGGGGCAATACCGACTATATTGCTGTCGCTGGCCTACATCATCTTCATGGTGACGGTGGGGCGGAAGCTGCTGAGGAATTTTGCTCACTATTACGATCGCAGTGGACGGCTGAACCAGTTTGCGCTGGCGCTCATTTACATGGGTGTTGTGGTCTCGGCGCTGATTACCGAGTTGATTGGTATCCATCTGATTTTTGGAGCCTTTTTGATCGGTGCCGTGATGCCAAAACATGCGGGGCTGACGCGCGAACTGGCCCAAAAAACGGAAGATTTTGTGCTGACCTTTTTGTTGCCAATTTTCTTCGCCTATAGCGGGCTGCGGACGCAGATTGGGTTACTCAACACGTCGTTTCTGTGGGTACTGTGTGGGCTGGTGCTGATTGTGGCGATCGCGGGTAAGTACGTGGGCACCTACGTTGCCGCGCGGGTCTGTGGTATTGAGAACCGGGAAGCCTCGGCACTGGGCTGGCTGATGAATACCCGTGGCTTGACCGAGCTGATCGTGCTGAATATTGGTCTGAGCCTGAACGTGATTTCGCCGCTGCTGTTTACCATGCTGGTGATTATGGCGCTGGTGACAACGTTTATGACCTCGCCCCTGCTGGAGTGGACTTATCCGAAACGGTTAATTCGTCAGGATATGGTGCAGCCCCTCACCGATACGGCTGAACCGGACTATCGCATTTTGGTGCCGATCGCCAACCCCAGCACTCAGCGCGGGCTGATCCAGTTAGCCGTTGCCCTAGCGTTGGGAGATGCGCCTGTAACGGACTCACCCAAGGCGGCTGTGATCAACCCCTTGAGTCTGATTCAACTGAACGAAGAGTATGCGTTTGAAAGCACGCCTGCCGAGGCCGATCGACTGATTGCTGAACGCGAACGCCAGATCAATGAGCTGATTGCCACACTGGAGCCAGAGCAGCTACAGGCGCACGTACAGCCAATCGTGCGCGTGGCGATCGATGTCGCGCAGGAAACGGCCAGAGTTGCGATGATCGATCGCGCCGACCTGATTCTGTTGGGGTGGCACCGTCCAACGTTCAGCCGCAATCGGTTAGGCGGACGGGTCGGGCAAATTCTCAGCACGGCCCGTACCGATGTAGCGGTATTTGTCGATCGCCAGCACCAGAAGCTCGAAAACCTGCTGGTTCCCTATATTCCCAACAGCCACAACGATCTGGGACTGGAAATTGCCTTGAGGCTATTAGTGAATTGTCAGGATTGTGCACTCACTATCCTGCGTGTGACGCAAGGCCAGCAGGGCAGTGACCTCACCTATGAGCTGCGCACCCTGATGGAGCAGCTTCCGGCATCGGTGCGCGATCGCATCCACATGCCCCAAATCGATGCCGACGACCCCATTCAGGCTGTGGTGGACGCTTCGGCTGCCGCCGACCTGACGATCGCGGGTGCCAGCCGCGAATGGGGGCTGGAGCGCCAAACCCTTGGGTTCTACGCTGACCAGTTGGCGGTAGAGTGTCATTCCTCGCTGCTGATTACCCGCCGTTACAGTCAAGTGACAGCCCACTTATCATCGGTTCTGAATGCAGTGGATGATGAAAGTCGGGCCACCGTTCAGTCTAACAACTAACCCCTTTAACGCTATGGGCAGCCATTTCAATCTCAAATCGCTCAGCTTCTACGGGGGCGCGATCGCCTTTGTCGTTGTTTTATTTAGTGTCGTGACAGCCTACGGTGAAGCCAACTTGAAAGCACCGCAGAAGATTGATGGTCGCTATCAGATTTCAGCGCCGGATTTGCCTGGATGCCTGAAGTCAGACCAGCTCGTCTTGCTGGTGCAGCAGTCTGGCATTTACCTGACCGGATCGCTGTTGACCGCAGACACCATTGATACGCTGGGCAAGCGTGCCACCGAACGACCGTCCATGACAGGACATTGGGACCATCAGCAACTCACGCTGGACGGTACAGCCAGC
>JAJPKC010000058.1 GCA_021323955.1 Oscillatoriales cyanobacterium Centralia_MAG_596
TGACGACCTCCATCGCTCCCACGCTGGTGGCAGAGATGTCTAACACAAATGTCAGATCTAGCCCTGCTGTCTGCAGCCAGTGAAACACGACCGCTTGGGGTGGATGATTCCAGGCAAACCGAAAGACAATGCTGCCGTGCAAAAACGCCAGCACAGTCATCAGCATATTGAAATAGGCCGCGGGTCGGGGCCCGGTACGACGAACGATACCCGCTGACCAGGGCAGAGTCAGCGTTGCACCAACCAAACCATAGCAGGGAATCCACCAGCTAGTTTGGAGGAGAAATTGAACCATTAAAGACACCATTGCCTTAAAACTTCAGCGAGTCCTTATAGCACGACAGACCGATCGAATAAATTGACGCTAAACAGTTTTATCAAGAAAGCAAAGACCGACAACTTTCAAGTGCATAATGAATATTCTTTCTAGCTAAATACTCATCACTTCCGGCTGACTACTTTTATTAGCATTAGCTTTAGTAAGTATTAGCTTTCCTAAGCTTAAGGCTGTTGTCACAAAAAAGCAAAAATCGGCTAATAAAAGTCGGTAATAGACGCTTTAACCTTTGCTTATGATTTGAGATTGGTTAAGAAATGTAAAGATGATAGACTTAAATCTATAAAAACCATTGATCTGAATCTATTTCATCAATGGTCACTGCGGCTTCTGTCCCTGTCGCGCCGATCGCACCCAGGATCGCCAAGATCCCTGTCGGGTGTCAACTTGCACCAGACGCGATCGGCGCGATGTTGGCGTCAATCAGGCTGTCAAGGCACGAAGCTGATTTTTCGGGCAATTGCACCATTCATTAAAAAAAGGGTTAAGTTAGTTAAAATTAGATTTACTAATGATAAAAATACAAAATTATTATTTACAGTTATATTGCCAAAGGGAAGACAATCGCTCTATTCTTAAAATAAGGTACTCGAAGCTTTAAGAGAGCTTAGAATAGCACTCTCCGTCATAAATTTAAGGGGTATCTTTGTCAAGCATTATTACCAAGGGTTTGTACAACATTTGTAGGAGAATGGTATGCCGATTGCTGTCGGGATGATCGAAACAAAGGGCTTTCCTGCGGTAGTGGAAGCCGCGGATGCCATGGTGAAGGCGGCACGTGTGACATTGGTGGGCTATGAAAAGATTGGGAGTGCTCGTGTGACGGTGATTGTCCGCGGGGATGTCTCTGAAGTGCAAGCCTCGATCGCGGCTGGTGTAGACTCTGCCCAGCGGGTAAATGGCGGCGAGGTGCTGTCTACTCACATCATTGCCCGTCCGCATGAAAATCTGGAATATGTTCTGCCCATTCGCTATAGCGAAGCCGTAGAGCAGTTTCGGGTATAACTGGTAGAACGCTCGCATTGCGTCCGTTTACAGTATCTGGACTCTAGACATAGACTTTAGACCGCGAACTTCAGGCTGTTTCTGCACCATTTTGATGAATGAAATAGTTTCCAGTTTTAAGCCCGAGTCGATCGTCTCAGAACCAAACTTTCAGTCTGTTCTCAAGATTAATTAAGGGAGTTAACCTCATGGCAATTGCTGTTGGAATGATCGAAACGCTTGGCTTCCCCGCTGTTGTGGAAGCTGCCGATGCAATGGTGAAAGCGGCTCGCGTGACGCTAGTGGGCTATGAAAAGATCGGCAGTGGCCGCGTAACCGTCATCGTGCGTGGTGACGTGTCAGAAGTCCAGGCTTCGGTTGCAGCAGGTGTTGATAACGTCAAGCGTGTGAGTGGTGGTCAGGTCCTCTCGACGCACATCATTGCGCGTCCCCACGAAAACTTGGAGTATGTCTTGCCCATTCGCTACACCGATGAAGTGGAGCAGTTCCGGGATAGCGTTAGCGGTAGAGCAATTCATGCCGGTCCCTACACCAGACCATAGGGGCGAACCGATAAGTTACAGCGTTGGTATGGGCTTGGCATTTGGGTCAAAGATCAGCGATCAACTTGGTTTGATTCAGCGTTTGATTTTCGTTCCAGGTGCAGGCCCAACGCCAATCAGGTATTTGATAGTATTCCGTTCGCTGTCCTAGGTAGCATGCAAATTGCGAAAGTCCGTGGCACCGTTGTGAGCACTCATAAGGAGCCCAGTTTGAGCGGCGTTAAGTTTCTTCTCTTACAGCTCTTGGATGAGGAGGGTTCGCCGTTACCAACATATGAGGTGGCAGCCGATCAGGTGGGTGCTGGAGTCGATGAGTGGGTACTGGTCAGTCGCGGTAGCGCGGCCCGTCAGGTGGCGGGCAGTGAGCACCGTCCGATCGATGCAGTGGTGGTGGGGATTATTGATACGGTGAGTGTGGACGATCGCCGTCTCTACAGCAAGAAAGACGATTACCGCTAAGCTCTTGAGGCCCGCGTCGGTTGGTTGATCCTGAGATTCAATCAATGGATTCGGTTGTTTCTGGAGCCGAAGTCAGTATCACGAGCCACGATCAAGGAGAGCGCACCACGGTTGCAGGGGTAAATCATGATTTGCCCCTGTATAGGATTGAAAATTGCATTGGTGAAAATCGCTGTCGTCCATAGCTTTTCGTCTATGATTCAGCTGGTTCAGTGCGAGCAGCCTTTGATTCACTCGACTTAAACGCCAGTCACTCCACCTCTCTCTGCGGCTCCATTATTAGTGGAGCCTTCGCCGAATATTTCACTAGGAGAATCCTCTATGGTAGTCCGTAGTTCAGCGGCTCCGCCCACCCCGTGGTCAAAGAGTTTGACTGCGCCCAAGATTGATGAAACTGCCTACGTGCACTCGTTTTCCAATATCATTGGCGATGTGCGAATTGGTGCTAATGTGCTCATTGCGCCTGGAACTTCAATTCGTGCTGACGAGGGCGGTCCATTTCACATTGGCAGCAATACCAATGTGCAGGATGGTGTTGTGGTGCATGGGTTAGAGCGTGGTCGAGTGATTGGTGACGACAACCAGCCCTACTCGGTTTGGATTGGTACGAACGTGTCAATCACGCATATGGCGCTGATTCATGGCCCTGCCTACATTGGCGATGATGCCTTTATTGGCTTTCGTTCAACTGTATTTAATGCTCGGATTGGTCGGGGCAGCATTGTCATGATGCATGCCCTGATTCAAGATGTTGAAATTCCACCGGGAAAGTATGTCCCGTCTGGTTCGATCGTGACCAGCCAGCAGCAAGCCGACCGGCTGCCTGATGTACAGGCAGATGACATCAAGTTCGCAACCCATGTTCTGGGAATTAACGATGCCCTGCGATCGGGCTACCACTGTGCCGACAATGTTAGTTGTATTGACTCCTTCCGTAATCAAATGACGAAACTATATGAATCGAGCGGGTCCGGTCCGACGAACACACGGCTAAGCTCGGAAGCCGTACAACAGGTGCGCCAATTGCTCGCCGGACATTATCGAATTGGGACAGAACATGCTGATACGCGCCGTTTTCAGACGGCCTCGTGGACGAGCTGCGCGCCCA
>JAJPKC010000372.1 GCA_021323955.1 Oscillatoriales cyanobacterium Centralia_MAG_596
CGTTTCCCACGGTTGAAACGCCATTAAGCATCACCCCAAAGCCGACCGCTTCAAGTGCCGCGACGGATATTGACCAGGGCTATATCGACTCAACCAAGTACACCATTGGTGCTACCGAGCGAAGCAGCGATCTCGCCAAACGCCCTCAACTGCCCAACATCACGTTGCCCAAAGCGGGTGCGATCGCGAATGGAGACTACAGCTATACGTTTGCGGCTGGTCGCACAACCCCTTCTGTTAAGGATTACTACTACCGCACGCTGCGTCCCCCCGCAATGCTGGGCAACGGCAACATCCGGCTGATTTTCCCACTGTCAATCCCCGCGCCAATTACATCGCTCTTTGGCTGGCGGATTCACCCCATCACTGGTGAGCAACTCTTCCACTCGGGGACAGATTTGGGTGCGCCCCTGGGTACGCCTGTGTTGGCCGCTTATGCTGGCCGCGTGGTGCTGGCCGATTTTCTCGGTGGTTATGGTTTGGCGGTTGCGCTAGAGCACAATAAAGGGACGCAACAGACTCTGTATGGCCACATGTCCGAGATTTTTGTGAAGCCAGGAGAGTGGGTCAAGCAAGGCATGGTCATTGGTCGAGTGGGTAGCACTGGGCTTTCCACCGGGCCACATCTCCATTTTGAGTTTCGGCAGTTAACGCCCGAGGGCTGGGTCGCGATGGATCCGGGTGCTCAGCTAGAGTATGCGTTGGCCCAGCTGGTGAAATCCTTTGACTTTGCACACGCCAAACCCGGTGAATTTCCCGGTTTAGATGGCAGCCTTGGTGCTGTCAATCTTGGCGCAAAGGGGGATATTACCTTGCAAATAGAGGAGCTGAAGCAACTGAGCCGCCAAGAGCAGGTGAGTAGACAGCAAAACCTGAACAATCAGGGCTAACGCCGGAAACGCGGATTCAACCGTCAGAGGATGGTGGGCTGTCGCTGCCATCCATTTTGCCGCTGCATGTCACTGCCACGTCACTGCCACTGCTTACATACGCTTAGTAGCCGCTGAGCTTGCCGGTTCGTTTGGCTTGACGTTCCGACCAATTGAAAAGGGAAAGCCCGATCGCGAAATAAACGATCCCATTCACCAGGGCGATTGCCCATTGCCCCCAGTCAAGCCCTTCCCCGCGTGCCATGATGGCTCGTAGCTCTGATGCGCCGGGTGACATGGGAAGCATCCATGCGACCCAACGGGCTGGCCCAGACCACCCCTCAGTGGGCAATGCCAGGATGAACAGCAGCACAAACTGAATCAAAATCTGGACTTGCTGGACTTGCTTCAAAATCAGGGCCAGCGATCCAAACGCCAGTGCCAGACCATAGGCGGCGAGAACAATCGTTAGCAGCGGTAGCAGTAATGTAGGCGAAAAGGAAAGGCGACTGCCTGTGAGCGCCATGATCAACAGCAGCATGACGATCGTCAGCAACAGGCGTAATGTCAGACTGGCGATCGCGCGGATGATAAAGATCGTGGCCCCGCGAAACGGCGAGAGAAATACCTGCTCCAGAGTTCCGGTTTGCGCTTCGATCTGGAGTCCCCCCGCAATATCGCCCAGAATAAACACCACAAGCGACCAGAGGACGTAACCGACCACAATCGCATCCAACCGACTGCCAAAGTGCAACCCAGGCCCTGCAACGTATTGAGCGCTCAGGAATAAGCCATAAAATACTGCCGCCAGTCCGAGGATGCCCGCGATCGACTCCCCCGCATAGCGCCGAGTCAGCAACCAGCGACGCTTGAGTTCTGCCCTGAAAAGTTCAATCATGACCGTTCTGCTTGCGAGTCATTGTTAAGAAAATGTCGGTCAAAGTGGCCTGGTCTTTCTGGACTTGCAGCAACGGCAGCGGCTTGAGAATATCCAGCACTTGATAAAGCGTCGTCACGTCCGAAACAACAATTGGTTGACCAGTCTGGGCACTGATGCCTAATCGTTCGAGCTTGTGCATTCGATCGACGTCGAGCGGTACTTCCAATTCAACCCGATACGTACTGCCAGAAAATTGCTGGATCAATTCAGTGGTCGATGCTTCAGCGATAATCTCACCACTGTTGATGATGGCAACGCGGTCAGAGAGTTCTTCCGCGATCGCTAACTGATGCGTCGTCAGCAAAATCGCGCAGCCTTCCTGGGCAACTTCTCGCACCAGTCGTTTTACATCTTGGGTCGCTTCTACATCCAGCCCAAGCGTTGGCTCATCCAGCAGTAGCAATTTTGGCTGGTGCACCAGCGCTACTGCGATCGCCAGTTTTTGCTGCATCCCCCGCGAGAGCGACTGAACGATGGTTCGCCGCTTTGACATCAGGTTAAAGCGTTCTAGCAAGTCTCGCCCACGCTGACGAGCAACTGTTGGACTTAACCCACGCAGGACGCCAAAGTACTCCAGGTTCTCTTCTGGCGTTAACCGCCAATAGACGTTGCGATTGCCTTCTAACACCGCTCCCACCAAGCGCAATGCTTGCGGCTGACGATGGGGGTCGCGATCAGCAATTCTCACCCATCCTTCGTCCGGTCGAATCAACCCGGCAATCATCTTGATGGTGGTTGTTTTGCCCGCTCCATTTGCACCCAGAAATGCCAGCACCTCTCCGATCGCGATGCTTAGAGACACATCCTGCACAGCCGCGATCAAACGTCTTTTTTCAACGTAGGACTTTTTGAGATTGCGCGCTTCAAGGAGAGCCATGATGGAGGAGATGGGGCGATGCCGCGGTAGAGAGTGCGGCCCAGATAGGCTAGAGGGCGCAGTGGCGGCAGGGAAAGAAGCGTTTGGAGCAAGCATTGTGCTTTGCCTACAGCCTGTCACCCCTAACGACACTTTTGCCTTTTACCTTTTGCCGGTTACCTTCTACTCTATGTTTAGTCCCTATCTAAGATAACGACTGTGGCCGAAATGAGTCTAGATGAACGTGAATATTTGGCGCAGATCGAGCGGGCGATCGCGACGCTCCAGCAGGATTTGCCGACGCTGTTTGAGCGGGATATCTGCTATGACATTTACAGCCGCGATATCGAGTTTCGTGACCCGGTCAATCGGTTTAAGGGCAAATTTAATTACCGCATTATTTTCTGGACGCTGCGCTTCCACGGACAGCTTTTCTTCACCGAACTCTTCTTTGATTTACACCGCGTTCAGCAAAACACCCCAGAGACCATTCGTGCCGACTGGACGGTGCGCGGTACATTGCGGGTGCCCTGGAAGGCAAAGCTTTTCTTCAACGGCTATTCGATCTACACGCTCAATCAGGAAGCCCGCATCAGCAAGCATGTTGATACCTGGGATCGATCGCCCCAGGCCATTTTGAAGCAGTTTGTCCAAAAAGGCTAATTTGGGTTGGCCTGTTCCTGGCTCAATCGAACGTGCTGGTGGCTCTGCGATCGACACGACGCTGACTCATAAATGACGGCTACTGCTGGTTAAGCGGCAGTTTCAACCAGTCTGAAAGCTCGTATGCCAGCCAGTCCAGCTCGGATGAGGTGAGCGTTGGGCTACTCGGGAGTTCGTACTTTTGGGTGCCAACCCAGACGGCCAGCTGCGGATCGCCACTGCCCTGATTCTCAGACGCCTTGTATTCCAAACGGTTAATGTGATCGCGGGGCGCGATTAGCGGCTGTCCGGTTTGAAACCCAAACCGCTTGCTGCTCAGGGATATTTGCTGCTGATCAATTTGGAGATGGGTCTGCCCCAGCAGAGACGGGATCAAAATTTCCAGACTGGCGGCATCTTTGACCAGCGAGATCTTGGTGTCAGCCGGTTTTGCCACGGGCGCGATCGTGGGTGGTTGATAGCCTCCCTGTTCTAACGCCTGTAGAGCGGCCTGTGCTGACTTTGCCCGCTGCTCAAGATTCGGGTTCGTGAGCCAACCCAGCCACTCGGCATAGGCTGGGCTGATGTCAGCAATTTTTTCAAAATCAAATTTCACCCCCCGGTGGGGCAGGCTCGATGGGTGCATACCGGCCAGCATTGCGGTCAGGGTTGCGCCCAGGCTGTAGAGATCGGAGGCGGGAATCGCGCGACCGCTAAACTGCTCGGGTGGCATGTAACCATAAGTGCCGACAACAGTGAAAGCGCTGGTGTCACCACTGCTTTTCAGCGATTTGACCGAGCCAAAATCGACCAGATATGCCTGCCGATTGGCCAGCAGAATATTGCTGGGCTTAATGTCTCGGTGGACGATCGGGGGGTGCTGTCCGTGCAGATAAATCAGAATATTCAACAGCGCTTTGGCAAGCTGTTTCGTTTCGGCTTCGGTAAAAATCCGCTGTTCCTGGAGACACTGCTCTAGCGATTTACCTTCGACGTAGGTCTGGATCAGCGCCAGCGCTTTGTCGTTGGGTAACTGCTGCTCAAAAAAGCCCAGATAGCGAGGGATTGAGGGATGGGAAAGCGACTTGAGCGTTTCGACCTCGCGTTCAAACAGCTTCAGGTCATCCCACTCCAACGTATCATCCAAAAACAGGAGTTTGATCACAACCCGTTCTTGCGTTGTGAGGTCACGGGCAAGCAGCGTCCAGCGCCCAGTTTGCTTCCCAATTTGCCGCTCTACTTCGTAGCGATCGCCCAGTATCTGACCAGCCATGATCGGTTGCGTGTCTACATCAGTGCTTACGGTTCGGTTATAACCCTGCCAGCGGCGAAGAGCAACCGAGTATTTAAGGGGATCAGAGGCGTTAAGGTAACCTGCAATGAAACGTAAAGTATGGCCCAATGTTGGACTGTACAAAATTTGATTAGGCAAACTTGCGATGCGATGAACCGTCTAGGAGACCACCTGGCGACGGAGAAACGGGATCAGTGCCGCACTGACCTTTTCGTGCCAGTCTTCTTGCGGATAGTGTCCGACTTCTTCCAGTTCCACCAGTTCAGCATCGGCGACCGTCCGGATAAACTGTTTGGCGATGTCTAACGGCAGCCAGGGATCCCGTATCCCCCAGGCCACTAAAACTGGTTGCGTCCATTGCTGGAAGCCTGTTTCAATTTCGGTAGTCACCTGCTGAAGCTGAAGATTCTGGATCGTTGCCAGGAGTGCGCGTCCGGCATCAGAGCTGCGGAGAAACGGTCGCCGATAAACGTCCAGATCCTTATCTTCTACCCGATAGCCGCCACCCCCCTCCAGCGTTCGATCGACCAGGAGTGGATCCTGGGTCATCATGTCGCCCATCAGGGGCACTCCCAACTGCCGGATCTTCCACGGCAGTTTCGCCGCTGTCGTCAGTGGTGTGTTGAGAATGACCAAGCGATCGATTTGTTCTGGATGACGCAGCGCATACTGTAGACCTACAGAACCTAAAAACCCTTGCACCACCAGAGAGCAGCGCTGAATTTCCAGCGCCTTGAGCAATTGCTCCAGTGCCTGGATAAAAGCATCGGGGGTGTAGGCAAAGTCCCGTCGATCAGGCTGAGCCGAGAATCCAGACCCGATCCAGTCCGGTGCAATTGCCCGGAACCCCTGCTCGGCCAGTGCTGGTAAAACGTCGCGCCAGCTATAGCTCTGTGCCGGGATGCCATGCAGCAACACCACAGGCACCCGATCGGTCTTGCCTGGTGGTTTAGATTCCCGGTAGAACCACGTCAGATTGCCCACTTCGATCCAGTTTTCACCTGCTACCACAATGTTTTCTACATCACTAACGGTTGCCTGAGCTTACCGCTCGCAGGACATCAGGGCAAGGGCTGAAAATTTCAGGATGCGTGTAGAAGGTGCCGCCAACGCGATAGTGCCGTGTTTTTGACAAATGGTGTTATCCCGACGATCGCGACTGGCGCTGTTCCAAATAGTAAATTTTTGTTAAAAACAGAGTTTTGTAACTTTAGATACAGAATTTTCTGTTATATTGGTTAGCAAGAGCCATAAAATGAATGTGCATAAGGGAGAACAGTTATGTCTACTCAAGATCAAGTACGCGCCCTCGCTAGCCGCCGTCAACATACCGTCAAAAACCGAGAACAGTCGGCGCTCAGCCGCATTGCTGCTGAAATCGGCGTACAGAGCGAAACGGCTGTACGTAACCAATCGCGCACGGTTGGCATGAGCTAGAACGCTCGAAAATATTGTTGTGTGACTGTAAAAGGAGGCGCGATCGCGGCGATCGCGCCTCTTTTGTTTTGAATGCACTCAGTTTTGGATACTGTTAGACTCTGGCAACCTGGCGCAATGATTTCACTGTTGCGATCGTGCAGGCTGCGGCCTGGTCAATGTCCGATTCGGTGGTAAACCGTCCAATGCCAAAGCGAATCGAGGCGTAGGCTAATTCATCAGTGCGCCCTAGCGCCGCCAGGACATGGGACGGTGCAATTTTTGCCGAGGAACAGGCCGATCCCGACGAAACGGCAATCACAGGCTGAAGACCCAGCAAAAGTGCCTGTCCGTCAACACCACTAATGCTGATATTCAAATTTCCGGCTAACCGCTTCGTTGGGTGGCCGTTGCAATGGATGCCGTCGATGGTACAAAGTTGCTGCCAGAGTCGATCGCGCAGGCTGCGGATGCGGTCTGTCTCTTGAGGCATGTCGGCGATCGCCAGCGCCACGGCCTGTCCCAACCCGACAATCTGCGGTGTATAGAGAGTGCCCGATCGCATCCCGCGCTCATGGCCACCACCATGCAGTTGGGGAGCCAGTTTTACTCTGGGATTGCGTCGCCGAACGTACAGCGCACCAATGCCCTTTGGCCCGTAAACCTTGTGGGCCGTCAGCGACATTAGATCGATCGCCATCGCCGCCACGTCTAGCGGAATTTTGCCGATCGCCTGTGCCGCATCGGTGTGAAAAAGAACCTGATGTTCTCGACACAACGCCCCGATCGCGTCAAGGGGCTGCAACACGCCAATCTCATTGTTAGCGGCCATGACTGAAACCAATATCGTGTCTGGCCGCAAGGCCTTTTCGAGGCACGTCAAATCAAGTAGCCCATCGGCCTGGACTGGCAAGATTGTGAGTTCAAACCCCAGGGATTGCAGATAGCGGCAGGGATCGAGCACCGCCGCATGTTCCGTTGCCACTGTAATGATGTGCCGACCGTTGTTCACAGACGCCTCGGCAACGCCCTTGATTGCCAGATTATTTGCCTCGGTCGCGCCGCTGGTGAAGACAATTTCTTCTGGCGTGGCACCGATCGCCTGCGCGATCGTTTCGCGAGCCTGCTGGACAGCGGCCTCAGCCTCCCAGCCGTAGAGATGACTGCTACTTGCCGCATTCCCAAAACGGTCTGTGAAGTAGGGCAACATTGCCGCCAACACACGCTGATCAACGGGCGTTGTGGCATGGTTATCCAAATAGATGGGGCGCTGGATCATGTCGAATGGCGGTGCTTGCTGCAAAGGGATGGTGGATCAACGCTCGTTGACCAGCGCCAGCCTACTGCGATTGTGACTGTTACGTTCTCGCAGTATAGCGTTGGTTAAAACGCTAAGGACAACGCTCATCTATTACGCATCAAGTGGAGGTCGGCTGGCGCTGGCGTTAGCCAGGATGCCAGGAACCCAGCAAGCGATCGCACTGTCCCGCTTGGGGCCATCTGGTTCGCCGCTCATCGATAGCGACAACGATAGGAATATCGGCATGACTACGAGATTTGGGCTGGGTGCAACGCATTACTCTTTCGCGCGATGGGGGGGCGCGTAAAACGGTTTGAGAAACGGTAGTGACCAAAACCAGGACAGCCGAAGCAGTAAAACGCTTAACGTAGCAGCAATCAGTACTCCAGACAGCACCGTATTAGCGGTCGTCCAATCCGTTGCGCCCAGGTAATGAGAGCCCATGAGTAGCGTATGGCTGACACCAAGAATCAATGCTGGCACGCTCAGCAAATGAATGTGCCGCCAGTACTTACCGAGCCGATTCACCATCCAGTCGAAACTGGTAAGGGCCGCCGGAGTCATGAGACCGATCGCAATTACACCTGCACCCATACCGACCTGTTGTTCGATCGGCAAAAAGGGCAACCCCTGAAGATCCCACTCAAAGGTATGGTCGAGCATATGCCCTGTGTGCGCCAGCGATAGTACGTAGGCACCTACTCCGAAAGCGCGACGATAGCGCAGCAGAACGCTCCACACCCTGCTGATAGGGCGGGCAATCAACGCCAGCATCAGGCTGATGATAGCCGCGTGTCCGGTATAGTCCACCATGGCATCGGTGCGGAAAAGGGTGAGAATGCCGATCGCCAGCGTCACCCAGCCACCCAGCCGAAAGAGTTGGCTACGGCGATCGCGGCTCAGGAACGTGGTCGAAATGCCAATTCCCAACATTGAGGGCACTGTGCCCAGACCAAACGCCAGCATGGTTGCCGTGCCCTGCCACAAACTGCCCGTCTCAGCCGCTTTTACCTGAGCCGTATACAAAAATCCACAGGGGATCAGTCCCCAGGTCAAGCCCAGCAGTGCAGGCGTCCACCAGTGAGCGTTGCTCGATACCTGCATCATGCCGGCACTCAAACGCTCGTGAAATTTACCCTGAAGTATGGGGTGGAGGAGGGGAATGTGCGGCAGCAGCTTGGGATTGATCTGGTTAAGCCCCATCCAGATGAGCAGTAACCCGGTGGCGATCGACAGCCCTTGACGCAGCGCACTATCGATTCCCGCTAGCTGTCCGCCAGCCACCAGCACCGACCCCAGCGCACCGATCCCCGCACCCACGAGAGCATAGCTGAGAATACGCCCCAGGTTGAGCAATCCGTTAAAGTAAAGGCGTTGCTGCCAGGTTGAGAACTGCTGTGAGAGCGAGAATGCAGCCGTGAGCGGCCCGCACATGCCAACGCAATGCCCGAAACTGCCCACAAAACCCAGTAGAACGACCAGCCACAGATCAATCACGAGACTACTTTTTCCATCCCTTTGCTGACTGGTCTAACACATAAGCGGCCACTGCTTTAATGTCGTCTTCCTGAATCCGACCTTTGAAGGAAGGCATCGCACCTTTGCCGTTTGTGACCTGGGCTACGATCGCCGCTACAGAATTCATACCGTACTGCTTGAGCGTATCGGCTTTGAGATTTTTATTGGCTGCGACAACGTTGTTGCCACCCTGGTGGCAGGCCGCGCAGTTTGCTGAGAATATCTTTGCGCCTTTTGCCGCCAGTCCAGTTGAGGCATCGGCCAGCGCTGGTTGGGCAAAGCTGAGTGTACAAACAGCGATCTCCAGCAGCACACCATACAGTAATTTTTTCACGATTGTTCTCCCTATTGATCGATTGTGGATACACAAGGCTCACGAGTCCGAAACGATCGACCGTGGATACATAAGTCTGATGCGTCCGAAGCGATCGACTGTGGATACATAAGTCTGATGCGTCCGAACCTTGGGGGAATCCCCCAAACCCCCAATCTGAGGGACGGCTGCGTCCCCCAGACCCCCTCCAGACGGGGTTGACGCGGGGTAGCGTCACAGCGCTTCGCATTGCCTGGGTGATCAAAGTTCCACGCTTGTACAGTGCGGTCGCGCAATCATCCCAGCCTTCTGAATCGGGGGTTAGGGAATGTCCCCTGACTAGATTTGGCAACGAAGCGAAGATCGATGCCCACAGTCACCCTACAGACAGGACGCATCGGCAATGACTTATTGTCAGCGAGGACATAGACGCGGTCAAAAGACGGCTTGTCGAAGTGGGTCGGAAGTCAGGAGGCAGCAGTCAGCGGTTAACCGTCAGCAGTCAGAAGCCAGAAGCTGTGCCCGTGTGGATCATCTTCGATCGTCTCCAGTAGCTTCTGATGCGGTTTTAGTAGCGGCCCGCGCGATCGCGCAATGCGAAGCGCTTTTTACCATTTCCCGTCAAAACCTTCTGGAGGGGGCGTGGTGGACGGCTGCGTCCCCCACATTCGGGGGTTTGGGGGATTCCCCCAAGGGTCGGATCTCGCCTGCCTACTAGCATTGCTCGATCACGAACCGTGCCCCTGTCGATCGCGCGCAAATGTTAGCCTAGAGGAGCAATCTATTCCCTATTGTTGGGTTTCTTGTCCATGAACAACGTTGTGGTGGGACTCTCTGGTGGAGTCGATAGTTCAGCCGCCGCCGCCATTCTCCATAACCAGGGCTATAACGTGATTGGTCTTACCCTCTGGCTGATGAAGGGTAAAGGGCAGTGCTGTTCAGAAGGTATGGTGGATGCCGCAAAGCTGTGCGAACAATTGGGTATTCCTCACCACATCGTCGATATCCGCGAGACATTTCAAGAACATATTGTCGATTACCTGGTCGCGGGTTACAGCACAGGCATTACACCACTACCCTGCTCTCAGTGCAACAAAGCCGTTAAGTTTGGCCCCATGCTGCACTATGCCCAGACAGAACTGGGAAGCGATCGCATCGCCACCGGCCACTATGCCCGCACTCGCCATGACCCTGCTACAGGACGCCATCAGCTTCTCCGCGCCGTTGATCGCACCAAAGACCAATCCTACTTCCTGTACGACTTGTCACAGGACATTTTGGCGCGGGTCATCTTTCCACTCGGCGAACAGCCCAAGACCGAAACGCGCCGCGTCGCCGCTGCATTTGGCCTGCACACAGCCGACAAGCCAGAAAGCCAGGATCTCTGTCTGGTAGAAGCAAACGGCTCAATGCGGGCATTCCTAGACAAGTACATTACGCCCCAGCAGGGTGAAATTATTGACCAGTCGGGTAGGGTATTAGGACAGCATGAAGGCGTGCATCACTACACGATCGGGCAGCGAAAAGGACTCGGCATTGCCCACAGCGAACCACTCTACGTTGTCGCGTTAGACGCAGTGAACAACCGGGTAATTGTGGGCGATCGCGAGGCCACGCTGGCGGCTGAATGCACCGCTCAGCAGGTCAATTGGGTTTCTATTGCAGAGCCAACTGCACCCATTCGTGCAAACGTGCAAATTCGCTATCGTGCGGCGGCCATCCCAGCAACCATTATTCCTCTGGAAAATGCCTGTGTCCGCGTGGTGTTTGATGACCCACAATCCAGCATCACGCCTGGCCAAGCCGCCGTTTGGTACGATGGTGATGTGCTGCTTGGTGGCGGCATTATTGGGCGCAACCCGTAAGTCTAGCAGCCGAGTTCAGCCACCGCGTCCAGCCGCCAAAAACGGGCGATCGCGCAGTCCACGAACGCGGTAACGGTACTGCCTCTGCTGTCGAATGATCTGTCGGCAAGACGCCAGGAGCAGCGTCGGCATTGCTGCCGCTAATTGGTTGCGATCGCCCGGACAGAGAGGCTCTACGGCTCACACCACTACAAACCAATCAGCCACAAGATTTTTATCCCTGTGGCTATATCGTTTATATACTCTGTTTAGGCTCTCATTGCTGGCAGGATAGAGAGGGGGGATGAAGCATCGCCCCCTTACAGCATGGTGGAAACAGAGATATGGCGCTAATTGTTCAAAAATACGGTGGTACATCGGTTGGATCGGTTGAGCGGATTCAGGCCGTCGCACAGCGGGTTGTGCAGATTGTCAACGCCGGAAACTCCCTTGTGGTCGTTGTCTCGGCAATGGGCAAAACCACCGACGGGCTGGTGAAGCTGGCAAATGAGATTTCCCCAAACCCCAGCCGACGCGAGATGGACATGTTGCTATCCACCGGGGAACAGGTGTCGATCGCCCTCCTCAGCATGGCGCTACAGGCACTCGGTCAGCCCGCTATTTCGCTCACGGGTGCACAGGTGGGCATTGTCACCGAAGCTGAACATACGCGTGCCCGCATCTTGCAGATCAAAACCGAGCGCATAGAACGGCATCTGAAGGAAGGCAAAGTGGTCGTGGTGGCCGGTTTTCAGGGGATCAGCGATACCAATGACCTGGAGATTACCACCCTGGGACGTGGGGGTTCCGACACGTCAGCGGTGGCATTAGCGGCAGCGCTACAGGCCAACTTCTGCGAAATCTACACCGATGTTCCCGGTATTTTGACCACCGATCCCCGTTTGGTGCCCGACGCGCAGCTCATGGCAGAAATTACCTGCGATGAAATGCTGGAGCTTGCCAGCCTGGGCGCAAAGGTGCTGCATCCGCGCGCGGTGGAAATTGCCCGTAACTACGGCATGCCGCTCGTGGTGCGATCGAGCTGGACTGATGAACCGGGCACCTGGGTTGTATCGCCTATCCCACAATCGCGATCGTTAGAAGGGCTAGAGCTGGCACGTCCAGTCGATGGGGTTGAATTTGATACTGACCAGGCAAAGGTGTCGCTGCTGCGAGTGCCCGATCGCCCCGGCATTGCGGCTCGTCTATTTGGCGAAATTGCGGCCCAGAGTTTGGATGTTGACCTGATCATCCAATCCATTCACGAAAGCAACACCAACGACATCGCCTTCACGGTCACAAAAAACTCTCTCAATCAAGCCGAAGCGGTTGCAACCGCGATCCTGCCCGCTCTAAGTCGTGGCGTATCGCATCCCGATGGCGATGCCGAAGTGATGGTCGAAACCCGGATTGCCAAAGTCGCGATCGCGGGTGCAGGCATGATTGGCCGTCCTGGGGTTGCGGCACAAATGTTTGCAACGCTGGCCGCCGCAGGTGTGAACATTGGCATGATCTCGACCTCTGAAGTGAAGGTCAGTTGTGTGATTGATGAAGCGGATTGCGATCGCGCGATCGCGGCGCTATGTCAGGTATTTGACGTACGAGAGTCGAGCGTTGGACGCTGGGAACCGGGCACAAAAGCCCTGGCGGGACAGCAAGAATTGGCTCCCAAAACGAGCAGCCCTGGCGTAGCAAGACCGACAACCCTAAAGCCAAGCGTGTCTTCATCGCACCCTGTACCGCCTCCCGTTCGGGGCGTGGCCCTTGATCTCAACCAGGCACGGCTAGCAATCCGTCACGTCCCCGATCGTCCCGGTATGGCCGCCGAACTGTTTCAAATCCTGGCACGCCAAAACATCAGCGTCGATATGATTATTCAATCGCAGCGTTGCCGCGTTGTAAACGGCATCACAACCCGTGATATTGCGTTTACGGTCGGACAACTGGACGCTGACCTGGCGTGTGCAGCGCTAGAGAATGCCGCGTCGGCGCTAGGCTGTGGCGAAATCGTGGTCGATCGTGAAATTGCGAAAGTCAGCATCGTTGGCGCTGGCATGGTTAACCATCCTGGTATTGCCGCCCGTATGTTTGACTCTCTGGCCCGCCAGCAGATCAATATTCAAATGATTGCCACGTCTGAAATCAAAGTCAGTTGCGTCGTGGCGAAGGCGGACGGTGTGGCTGCTCTGCAAGTCGTTCACACAGCCTTTGGGCTATCGGGCGGCGAGACGATTCAAGTTTCGGCTTAACTATGCGATCGACCGCATCCCTCGACCTAGCTCAGAATTGGCACTGTCGTGTTTATCGTCTAGCCCCTCTACGTGAGCACCGGCAGCCATGATTCTTCTGCGATACATCGTGATTGGGCTAACCTACGTTGGTCTGGGGTTAGGGTACGCGCCGGGACTGCGAATGAACCGGGCCACGATCGCCCTCGTTGGTGCTGCCCTGCTTCTGGCCCTGGGCTTGATGGATCTACAAACAGCCTGGGATGCGATCGACTACAAAACGCTTATCTTCCTGTTTGGCATGATGATCGTCAGCGCCAGTCTTGCCGTGGCGGGATTCTTTCAGCTATCGCTGGACTACCTGGTTCGGTGGACGCGCAGCCCATTTGGGTTAATTGTTGCCTTGTCCCTGGGCAGCGGCATTCTCTCAGCCCTGTTTCTCAACGACACGATCGCGCTGATTTTGACCCCGCTCGTCCTGGGTCTGACCGAGTCCCTGAGCCTGAACCCTATTCCTTACCTGCTCGCTCTGGCCAGCGCCACCAACATCGGCTCCGTTGCGACCATCAGCGGCAATCCACAGAATATTTTGATCGGCTCCTTTTCGGGCATTGGCTATCTGAGCTTTGCCAAATCGCTAGCACCCCTGGCGATCGCTGGACTGGTCATCCAGATTGGGCTGCTATGGTTGCTTTATCCAGACGTGCGATCGACCAGCGCCAGTCTGTCCCTCCCGCCGCAGCGCTATCGCATCCTCAAACCATTACTCGCTAAAAGCCTGACCATCACCGCCTGTCTACTCATTGCTTTTCTCATCGGCGTCCCACCTGCAGAAGCCACCCTGATTGCTGCCGGACTGCTCTTTGTCACTCGCCGGATCAAACCAGAACGCTTTCTCCAGAAAGTGGACTGGGATTTGCTTGTGATGTTTGCCGGCCTGTTTGTGCTGACAGAAGGCGTCCAAAAGCTCGGGTCGCTAGATTGGTTTTCACAGTTCGTTCATACGCCATTTAGCATTCTGAGCGTCACAGTAATCCTGTCGAACCTGGTGTCCAACGTTCCGGCTGTGCTGTTGCTACATAGCTTCGTTCCCAAACCAGACGATCGCACCTGGCTGTTACTGGCTGCCGCATCGACGTTAGCGGGAAATCTAACCCTGCTGGGATCAGTGGCTAATCTGATTGTTGCCGAAGCTGCTGCCAAACGGGGCTATCGCCTTTCATTTATCGATCACTTGCGCTTTGGTGTCCCGATCACTGCCGTCACATTGATCCTGACCTACGTGTGGCTTTACGTCTTCTGAGATCTGATTCTGAGATCTGGAAACACAGTTGAGCTTTGAGCGAACAAACGCCTCGGCGGTTAAAGCAAATCTAGCCGTGGTGAGACCGGAGCCAGCAGCCAAAGCGCCGATCGAACGGAACTCTGACTGCGGGTTCGCAATCTCTAAAATGAATGCATACCACCCTCAAGTAGCCATAGCAGCGAGCTTATAGCCCACTACCACCGGATGTCCCACCAGCGGGAGCCGAAACGCCACCACTCCCAGGGGTAGTCGTTGTTGGCGAGGTTGTAGTGGTTCCCGGCTGAAGGACACCGGGATTAGTTGTCGTGCTTCCTGGTGTTGTACTGCCGGGGCGAGTCAGACTGCCAGACGATGTGGTTGGGGTCACCCCATTCGACGGCGTTGTTGTGGAGGGGGTTGTTGTGGTTACAGTCCCAGCAGGTGTATTAACAGTCGTGCCAGTCGAACTGCCCGGTGACGTGAGGCCTGATGGATAGGAGCCTGTGGGCGTCGTTACCGATGTACCAAATGAGGGTGATACGGTGCCATAGGATGGCGTCACGCTAGACGGGGCGGTTGAACCGCCGGTGGGCGTTACACTCTGGTTGTTAACTGTACTACCCGGCGTGCTTAGCGTGCTGCCAGGAGACGCAGAGTTGATACCGGGAGATGTTGACCTGACGCCGCTCGATGGTGTGGTGGGTGTCACTCCGGCTGATCCTGTCGTCGGTGTAATGCCTGTGGAAGGTGATGTGGGCGTTACAGACCCCGTTGGTGCCGCTGAAGGCGTAGTGGTGGTAGTGCCGGGGGTGCTCACGGTACCACCCGCTGCCGGTGCCGATACAGATCCACTAACACCTGAACCGGCGCTTGCACCCGTTGCTGCTTGAGCCAGAACCTGGGGTGCAGATAGCGCGACCAATGAAGCTGCGCCGGCAAATCCCGTCAGGTAGGCCAATCGTTTTAGCTGTCGCATTACAAACTCTGCACAAACTCTACAGGCTTAACTTTAGAAATGATGGCGATCGATTCCACCCATCCCTGGTTGTAACAGAATTGCAACATTTCTCCATCCTTGAGGGGAGATAAACTAGAGCCGTTCTTTGCTGGATGAATTTTTGCGCGCGCTGAGGATTTGAAGACATTACGTGGGTAGTAATAAGCAGATTGGCGTCATATAGCTCGGCATCACAAATGTTTTCTCCCGTCCCCAACCTTACACAGCGAACCTTACTGGCTGAGGCACTGCAGCTTTCACGATCGACCTTAAATTCAGCAACGGTGATTGACGAACCCGAACGACAACAGCGCCAGACTCGCTTGCAGCAAATTCGGGATGCGCTCAAAACCTTTGCTCACCCTATCTGTCAAACGCCCTTAGCGATCGAGACGATTCCCCTCACTGTCCGTCAAAGCTTCGTACAGGCGGCGCTTTTGGTCACTCGCTATCGGCAAATCGGCGGTAGCGGTTGGCAGGGCACAATTCCATCTCACACGCTCAGCCAGTATCAGCCAGACCCGATTCCTGAGCATTTGGCATCAGAGTCAGCGATCGCGGCTCTCTGCCAGACCTTTGCCCTTCCAGACAGCGCCGAAGCTGAATTAAAGGCAACCCTGGAAACCGTCGATCGCCACATTGCGACCCAGACGCAAACCATGCGGGCCGTCATGGAGGCAGCAGCAGACGCCATAACGTGGAACGGTGACCCCACAGACGCCTACCATTCACCCACCGTTCCCACTATCCAGGCGGTTCTGTTTCGGCATTTGTTTGGTTCGATTCCCATTCCATCGGCTGCGATCGACCTCATTCACACGGAGATGCAACTGTTCTTCTGCATTGATTACGAGGGTGACCAGCTCCGTGATCCAGCTTTGTGGCATCAACTCACTGATCGGGAACGATCGCAGGTGCAGGCATTCTTGCAATCGCTCAAGCAGTTTAGCTTTGAACAATTTCAACGCTTTCCAGTGTTTGGCCCCTGTACAGCACAACGATTGGACTACGAATGGTGTACTGACGTGGCTCGACGGTGCAACAGTTCAACTACTACGGTCATTCAGTGCTTGATGCGATCGGTCGGTATCATTCCCACGCAAAAAGCAGAAGCCTTTCTGATTCATGACATCTGGGGCCACCATTGGCAGCTCATGCTAACGCAGTTCGAAAGTGATTACGCCATCCTCACCACCTGTGATGAGCCATTACGCGCTGGTGAAACCGCTTATACCAGTCAGGGGCCATTGACTTGCCGCGAATTGTTTCGGCTAGCTGGCGATCGTGTTGCCATTGATGAACCATCAGCCCGCTTATTTTTTAATGCCGAAGTGCAACAACGGCTGGGGCTGCTGTTTACCCATTTAATTGGTGAAATGATTGCAGATGTGGCGGAGTTCAAATTTGTCTGGGAACACCCTCAATCAGCTCATCAATTGCTGAGTTCCTCTTTATTTAAGTTAGAACCAACGAAGCTGGATTTGAGCCTTGCAGACATCGACTTTTTGTTTTTGCGTGTGCTACGGCCGCTGCTAGAAGTACAGCTTTCTGTATTCGAAACTCTTCCGTTGGAGATGGAACTGCTCGCAGATTGGAACCGCAATGGCGACGCTGTAGAATCACTAGAATTGTGTACCAGCCTCAAAGCCGCGATCGCCCACCTTTATCAGATTTTTTTGCAGGAATATAACCAGACATACCTGCCCACAATGGCAGGCGAATCTGGACTGTTTACTCAAATCGTTGGTAATCTGCTTTATCTACAAAATGCAATTAATACGCTTTATACAGACTTTGCTGTTCAAGCGAATGTCGCATTGCCCTTTCAAGATTTACTGCTGATATTTGTTGGCTGCTACTGTTCCAGCGACAGCTTTACCGAATTTTGGGCGATCGATAATGTTCTGGCAGATTATTTTATTCCTTGCTGGAAACAACTTGGTCTGTTCACGTCTGACAGAAAATCTGCATAGAAAATTAGAACAATTCCAATGAAATTTGGAGAAGCACCTGGACTTAGCGATTCCTAAATGGCACTAACTTCAGGAAAGTGCTATCGGAGTAGCGCTCTGAGTCCCCATTGCATAAGACTTTAAGGAACAGTTCCACCAAAATCGGTATGGAGAACCAGCTTGGATCATTAACTCAGTGACGTTCAGCTATCCACCGCTTGCTGACCGCTGACGAAGGCATAATCGACTGGCTCAACACCATTCTAGTATCGTCCTCTGGACAGATGAAACCTCCTTTCTACAGATAGAGCGATTCGCATCGCTTACAGCATTAAATATGATCATGTAGAAATCCAGGTGATCCAGTAATCTAGGAGCCTCGCGGTATTAATCGGCTGTAGCGGTTAGTCAAAAGCTGGCTGTCAACCGCTAATAACCTGAAGGTTCACCAACTTACAAGTGACATGGATTTGCTCTAGTTACGTACTCGTGAACGAAAAGGTAAATTGCTGATTTAACCAATTTCGTTTGTTCCCTTAAATGTCAATTTCCAGATTTCAAGTAGATTCGTTCACACTAAGCTGCATCTCAAAGAAGAGTTCACTAAAAGACGAGTTCAATTAAAAACGATGACAAATTTAACTCCACGCGATCGACAAGATAAAGACACTGAACTTTTGCGAGAAAACATGGCTATGCGTGAGCAAAATATCGCCATCCGCGAACAAAATCGAGCGATTCGCGAAAATGATAGCACCGCCACTGGGCTGCTGTTGGGAATCTTGCTGCTTGGACTGGCGGCGATCGGGGTAGGCGTTTACGTCTTCAATCAGAAGCCTACTGTCACCCCTACACGGACAATTATTGAACGAGACCGCACAACAACGGTGCCTGCATCACCTTTGGCACCGCCTAACGTCAATGTGACTGTGCCCAATCCTGCACCACCCAATGTCAACATTGCTGTTCCAAACTCGGGGCCAAATTCCAGCACCACGTCCCAGCCCGCTCCGACAGCAACGTCGGCACCATCAGACAGCAGTAATAGCAATACGGCACCGTCGTCTGGATCGTCTAACACTGCGCCCCAGACCGCACCCGCCAATCCCTAGCGTGCTGCGATCGCTCATTCCAGTGGACTGAAGCGGCAACATTGAGGAATGGGACGTTGAGGCGGAGGAGTGGCATCTCTTTACCCGTAAGTAGAACTGGCCGTGAGTAGAACTGGCCTTCCCTCTCCTCCCGCCGATTAAGGCAAATTGTTTCAAACAAAGTGTTGGTTGAGTAGTGGACCATCTTGTTAAGCGAGATGGTCTATTTTTGTGGCTTCGCCGTTACAGCCGGTTTCATTTGCGTAGACCCTACCGCCCCCGTTAAAAGCGTGTGGCTATCCGCTTGAGAATGGGGCTAAGAGCGGTATGATCGGCCATAATGCATACCCTCTGCTGACTGCTCTATGGGATGGTTAAAGAATGGGTTCCTCCTGCTCGCGGGTCTGTGGTTGTTGGGAGATACTTACTGCGACAGCACCAGGGCTGTATTAAACGCTACATTCCCTTTGAGGCAACAGGTACTTTTAGACCCTCCGCACCAACTCAATGATCGATCGCCCAGTCCAGGGGCTACCGCTTCACCATCCCCTTTTCCGTCGTTGCCGTCGGCATTTGGCAACCACGCTTCGAGCACGCCGCGCTTTACCTTTAACAGTGAGCAATTCGACCAGCAGTTCCAGCGCTACCAGCGCTTCGTTTTCCGGGTTGGCCCTCCAGATATTCTCATCGTTGGTAGTTCCCGGGCACTACAGGGCGTCGATCCGGTGGTGCTCCAGCACACCCTGGCCAATCGCGGCTACCCCAATCTCAGCATTTTTAATTTTGGTGTGAATGGCGCAACCGCTCAACTGGTTGACCTGATTTTGCAAAAGCTCCTCACGCCTGACCAGTGGCCTCGCCTGATCCTCTGGGCTGATGGCGTCAGAGCGTTTAACAGTGGCCGAATTGACATCACCTACAACCACGCGATCGCGTCTCAAGGGTATAAGTTGCTGGTGGCTGGTGCCCGTCCGCCCATATCGGCGTTACCGATAGAACAGCCTTGCAGTGCGCTGGCACTAAAGCTCTTTGCCCTTGAACCAACTGATCAACCCAGGTATTTCGGGTTTCTGTCTCTGACGGAATGGGGATTTGTCAAACAGCGCTGGTGTTGGCAGGGAGTCAAGCGCCTGCCGCCGGAAATCTTGACGGGATCGAAGTCACAGCCAACAGACGATCTGCCCGAAAACACAGGCTTTCAGTCTGTCTCAGCCCAATTTGAACCAGTTGCCTATTTTCAGCGCTATCCCAAAGTGGCGGGTGACTATGACGCCGACTATCGCAACTTTAGTCTTGAAGGCAGGCAAACCGATGCTTTTCACAGCACTCTTAAGTTTGCGCAGGTGCACCACATTCCAGTCGTGTTTGTAAACTTACCGTTAACGCAGATTTACCGAGATGAAACGCGAACAGCCTACGAGCGGCAATTTCAGGCGTACTTACAACGCCATGCGCGATCGCACGGCCTGATTGTCTACGATCTTGGCCAGCAATGGCCAAACCGAAATGACTATTTCATGGATCCCAGCCACCTCAATCGCCGTGGTGCTGCCGCTGTTGCCGAGCAAGTCGGTAGATTACTGCCCATTTCGCAAATGAGGGCTAAAGCACCATAAGCGGAAAGATTCTTTGCGTACAAATCCGGATACGGAAGTATCAAATGTATTTCCGCCGCTGCCGTTGACCATCGAAACTTCATAATATCTAGCTGTAGTTATAAAGATTGAGCAAACGCACGTGCCGTGAGGGTGCATCTACTAGGGAAGTTACGTATGTTGGGGAGGAGGCAAAGTGAACTCTAGCAAAGCCAACTACGAACGTGATGATTACTTCTGACATCCCCACTGCTCTCCGAGTCGCTCTCACCCAGCGTGCTAACGAAGCGGGTCAGGCTACCAACGTCCCTAATCAGGAACGTGTTCGTACGGTTCATCCATCCGTTACCAGCAGAGCCAAACGCTTCATTGACATTGTCGGTGCATTGGCAGGGTTAGTGATTACGGCTCTGGTCGCTATTCCAGTGGCGATCGCAGTTCAAATCGATGACCCGGGCCCCATCTTCTACAGCCAAATCCGCTGTGGACTGAAAGGCAAGCCCTTCCGCATTTGGAAGTTCCGGTCAATGGTAATGGATGCTGACAAGCTGAAGCATCTTGTCAACAACGAAGCGAAAGGCGGCATCTTTAAGAACAAGAACGACCCACGCATCACTCGCATTGGTAAGTTTCTGCGCCGCACTAGCCTGGATGAGCTACCCCAGTTTTGGAATGTATTAATGGGCGATATGAGCCTGGTTGGTACCCGTCCACCCACCGTTGACGAAGTCATCCGGTATCAAAAGCACCACTGGGAGCGGCTTAACGTTAAACCTGGCATCACCGGCGAGTGGCAAGCCAATGGACGCTCTACCGTGATCGATTTTGAAGACATCGTAAAGATGGATGTCGAATATCAGCGCAAGTGGTCTATCACTTATGATTTGCGCTTGATTCTCAAAACCATTCTCGTTGTGCTAAATAAGCACGGCGCTTGCTAACAACGTCATTGTTGCGCGAAACAGATCCAGTTCATCCTTTGCCATTTAACGTTCAATTTTGGTAGCGTCATTGGTTCACACAAGGCATCTGCTGAGGTATTCAACTGCCATCTCCTGAGAAGATACACCACCGGGACAGTCTGCAAAGACTGTCCTTTTTTGTTGTAGAGCCATCCAGTGTGCGACAGAGGCGAGTCAGATACTAGCCGCGATTGGCGGTTTGACCGATCGGCTTTGGCCTGCGTTTTCTCACCGAAACTATAGCTCTGAACTGCGTCAGGCTTGTGTTTGATCGTTCAACTGAGCACATTAGCGCTTAGACTTTTGGTGCACCCGTCTACGATCAAAAATGAATTTGCCTACCTGGATCACGGTCTCGCGCTTGCTGGCAGTACCATTGCTGCTGTATGGACTCCACAGCCCAACCTTCGGTGAGGGAGGCTGGTTCATGCTGGGTGTGTTCCTCATGGCGGCGGGCACTGATTGGTTGGACGGCTACCTCGCTCGCAAGCTCAATCAGGTTACCGATTTAGGCAAATTTCTTGACCCACTGGTAGACAAACTGCTGGTATTAGCACCGCTGCTGGCGCTGATCGAACTGGGGCGAGTGCCTGCCTGGGGCGTATTTTTGATTTTGGCACGGGAACTGACGATCGCGGGCTGGCGGGTGAATCCTACCCTTCAAGGTCGTACGGCTATTCAAGGTGCTAATCTCTGGGGCAAATTGAAAACGGTGAGCCAGATTGTGGCGATCGCGCTATTCCTTGCGCCGCTCGGTGCAGAGTGGCAGATCCCCGCAATCATTGCCTTCTGGGTTGCTGTGGCGCTGACCTGGGTTTCGGGCGTAATTTACCTGCTGCCGCCAAAGCAGCAGGACAACGCTGCTCCAGATGCAACTTAATCGGGTGATCACCACGCCGCCCTATAACAGGCTGAGCTGAACCGTATCGGGTTCTGGTTTCGATTTCCGGCGAGAGGGCTGACGGGGTTTAATGTCTACGTGGGCCACGAACCAGGTACGTAGTGCCGTTGCCTGCTCCCTGTCCAGCGCATCCAGATCCAGCGCTGGCGGAAAAAGTTCGCGTACCGCCGACGTCGCCCAACTCACTTCGCTGTCAAACCGTTCTGACCCAAAAGGCAACACGTTCTCTGGCATACGCGCCAGGTAGGGAATAACGTTATCCTGTCCCAAAAAGGGTTGGCGTTGCCGCTCTAATTGCTGGACGCGTCGCTTGCGCGCCTGTTTGTAATTCACAATTGGGGTGGGGTAGCCCTTTAGCAGCGATGGGGAACCGAGGCACTCTGGCGGTAGGTTC
>JAJPKC010000449.1 GCA_021323955.1 Oscillatoriales cyanobacterium Centralia_MAG_596
TCGGCAATACAGGTGCAGCGATCAATGATTACCAGCGTGCCATCAAGCTCAACCCCAATCTGGCATCGGCTCACAGCAATCTGAGCTACGCTTACTACGATCGCAAAAATTACGATCAAGCCCTGGAAGAAGGCAATACAGCCGTAGCGCTCGACGGCAGACTGCCACAGGCTCATATCAACCTGGCCAACGCGCGATCAAAGAAAGGCGACTACGTGGGTGCGATCAGAGATTACAACCAGGCGATCACCTTGAGACCCCCGGCAACGATTCTGGCAGGCGCTTACAACAATCGTGGCAACGCTCAGTTTGCGCTCGGCAAAACCCGCGACGCGGTGAATGACTATAACGCCGCCATTCGCCTGCAGCCGGATTACGCAGATGCTTACTACAATTTGGGGCTAGCCGAAGCGGCACTCGGCGATCGCAACGCCGCTGTCCGCCATCTCCAGACAGCCGCTAATCTGTTCTTGAACCAGGGCAACCCCCAGCAGCAGAGAGAGGCAACCGATCGCGCGAACGAAATTCAGCAGGGACAGTCCCCCAATGGGTCAGCATTGAAGGCGACCTAAACTCGATACGCCAGAGCAAAGCGATCAATCCCAGCCAGATCAGCATGGATCTGAATGTGCTCGTAGCTCCCCTGCTGCTGGAGGAGTGCGGCCACGCTCGGTGCCTGTCCTGCCATCATTTCGACCAGCCACACGCCGCCCGACTTGAGATAAGCAGGTGCCATGTCCACCAGTTGGCGAATGTCGTCCAACCCATCAACACCACCATCCAGGGCAAGGTGTGGTTCATGCAGGGCCACCTCTGGCTGTAGCGCAGGCACCATCGCGCTGGGGATGTAGGGTGGGTTAGCGACCATCCCGCTTAGCTGACCTTTCAGATGCCCTAATGGCTGAAACCATTCCCCCTGGTAGAACTGAATGCGCTCTGCGAGAGCGAGTCGTTGAGCATTTGACCGCGCGATCGCCAACGCCGCTGCGCTCAAATCGACAGCGTGAATAGCCGCATCGGGAAATGCCGTTGCCAGACCGATCGCAATTGCGCCGCTGCCCGTACCAAGATCAGCCCAATGTCTGCGCGCGCGGGGTGTGGAGTGCGGGATGTTGGCGTTGTCGGCACGGTTGTTCACAGCAGCGATCGCCAGGTCAATCAGGAGTTCTGTCTCTGGGCGCGGGATGAGCACGGCTGGCGAGACGTTGAGCGAAAATTGCCGCCAAGGAGCCACCCCCACCAGGTATTGAACGGGTACACGATCGCGAATGCGCTGCTGCCAGAGGGTTGTCAACTCGGACAGCGATCGCGTTAACGGAATCGTCGTCCGATCCTTGAACGTTGCCAGACGGAGGGCCAGTCGATCAAGGCCAGCCACCGCCTGCAAGAGCCAATCGACCTCATCCGGCGCGATCGCGGCAGCAATGGCCTGCTGGCGTGCGGTGGATCGCCACTCCCAGAGCATATGCCCTGATACATCAAGCTCCCGTCCCGGTGATGGGGACGAGAGCGGATGAACATCGTCTTCAGGTGTCACCCATTAACCTCGCCCAGCCTACTTGCTTGGAGCCGGTGCTGGCTTGGTGTTGTTGGCCGGTGCGGGCGCGGGCTTACCTTGCTGAGGGGCGAGCGATCGCACAAATTCGATCGACTGCTGCGGTGGCACCAGCACAATCTGATTGAGCTGCGGGTCATCTTTAGTCCGGAGAACCTCCATCAGCCCTTCCAGGTTAAGCACCTGAATTTCAACATTCGTCGCCAGGTTGGGTTGCTGCTGCTTAAAGCGATCGAGCAGGTTTTGCAGCTCTTCTTTATTGAAGAACATGGGAATTACAGCTTTGCCATTTTGCTGGATCGTCAGGTAGCCTTTATCTTTGCCGCCACGCGCTACAAACAACGGCGTACCGTTAAATTGCTGAACCTGCTGACCACCTTGCTTCAGGAGCGTGACCGCCGTATCAACTTGCTGCTTGGAAGGAACATAAGCAAAATCAAGCTGTTCGGGCTTACCCTTATTGTTTTGGTTCAGCGTGTAGACTTCTGCCAACGAAACCGGAACAACCTGCACATTCTTGGCGAGATCCGGGTTTTTTGTCTTCAGATTATTCAGAAAATCTTGAGCATCTTTTTGGTTAATAAATACCCCTGCAACCGCCGGACCTTTCTGCCCGCTCGGTGGAGAGGCAACCAGCGGTGCGCCCTGGGCATTGGCAATTGTAAACACAGGAATCGGGCGAAGTTTTTGGATAATTTGTTCCTGTGGAATAGCAAGCGCTTGTAGCGTGCTGGCGAGAAAAGAGCCAACAAGAGCGCTGCCAACTAGCCCAGCGGTTGCACTCCAACGAACCAATGATTTCATGACTGCTCCTGGCACTAAAACGGTAAAAGGGTTACGGACAACCGGATTCAGGGTTTAATCCAGGTGAATGAGTCGTAGTCAAAACGCCACGGCGTTTATTTCGTCTACTCATTCTGATACATCCGGTACTATTTGTAAAATCATCGCAACATTGGGCGATCGATTAAACAAATCAAAATTAGCGCGTTACGGCGTTTCGTTGATCATCCCTGATGGGATCATGTTTTAACGCAAAACTGAACGTTTGGTGAATTAAAGGGGACGGTTTGAACGGATTAACAATACAACTCGACAGATGTATCCTGATCGCGCAACCGCCTTAGAAATGCGGGTGCGATCGATCTCCTCCCCGTTGACTATCAACCGTAACGAATAGTTCCAAAATCGCCACAATGTCGCTGGCATCAACGCTGTAGTGAACCGAAAAACATGAGCTGGCGGCAGTACCATTACACCAATTTTGGGTCGCGTGATTACGCTTTTTAGAACGGCCACAGCAGCCTTCCTCATCCCTTCAAAAGGAGACACAGGGGGAATTCAGGGTTCAAGCTGTACGGTCGTTTTTGCATTCTCCACCCACGTTGACCGAATTGTGGCCGACTCGATTGAGAACCGCTGTCAGTACGTGGCCGATTCTTTAAACTAATGGGATTTGGCGTATTGCCCAATTATTTTAAACTCATCCAATGTTTCCATGCCACAGCAACGACTATGTATTGAGAGGCTAAATGTATTGAGAGGCCGAATCGCTGGACAGAAAGAACTTACCATCGCTCACACCATTGAACCAACTTAGAGTACTCATCCTTTTTCTGCTGCTGTTCGTATCAGCGTGTCGCCCAGTGTCGTCGTCCAGAGCACTGACGATCGGGACGTTGCTACCCATGACTGGGGATTTGTCTCAGTACGGCTCTTCGATGCAGGACAGCGCACGCCTGCTGGTGAATACGGTGAATGCCTGTGGTGGCGTCCTTGGGCAACCCGTCACATTAATTGCTGAAGACGACCAAACGGAACCTGCGGCTGGCGCATCCGCTATGACCAAGCTGGCTGAGGTCGATCGCGTGGCTGGAGTGGTCGGGGCAGCCTCCAGTGCAGTCGCTAGCGCGGCGATCGACATTGCTGTACGGAACCAGGTGATCTTGATTTCGCCATCCAGCACCAGTCCCGCGTTTACGGAACGCGCGCGCAAAGGTGAGTTTAAAGGGTTCTGGTACCGGACGGCACCGCCCGATACGCTGCAGGGTGAAGCGTTGGCCAAATTGGCAGCGGCCCAGGAGGTCAAATCTGTCGCCGTGCTGGCCGTCAATAATGACTACGGCAACGGCCTGCTACAGTCCTTTATTCCCGCCTTTGAGTCGTTGGGCGGCCAGGTAACGAACAAGACGTCCCCCACACGCTACCCACCCGATAGCTCTGTTTTTGACTCGGTGGTGAGAACGGCGTTTCAGGGCAACCCCGATGCCGTGCTGCTGATTGCATACCCTGAAACGGGCAGTCTCATCCTCAAAGCAGCTTACCAGCAGGGATTATTGGGCGGGAAGACAAAAGTTTTGGCGACGGATGGCATGAAGGAAGCCAAAATTGCCGACTTGATTGGCAAAACAACGGCTGGTCAGTATATTGCGGCTGGCATTTTGGGGACGGCTCCTCATGCGGGGGGACCAGCACTGTCGGACTTTCAACGGCTGTACAGCCAGCATTATCAGCGATCGCCCAAAATCTATGATGCCAACACCTGGGACGCGATGGCCGTACTGGTATTGGCCGCCGAAGCCGCAAAATCAACCGCTGGAGCGGCGATCAAAAACGCCATCCAGGATGTGGCTAACCCACCCGGAGAACCAGTCACAAACGTCTGCGAGGCGCTGGCAAAAGTCCGAGCAGGCCAGGCGATCGATTACCAGGGTGCCAGCAGCCGCATCGATTTTAATGCGCTGGGCGATGTCACCGGTGGCTATGACATATGGACGATCGCGCCCGATGGCCGCTTGAAGATCATCGGCACGATTGCCGCTACGAGCCGATAGCGCCGCCAGATTTGACCAGTTTCACCCGGTTTCACCCTGCATCAGCGCGAAACGGCTTGCAATAACGCATCTCGTTTCGGCTGCAGCACCGTATCCAACTCAGGGACATAGTCAAATGACGGGATCAGGGGCTTAAAAAACTGAGTGATGGGCACGTTATCAATCACCGTCAAAAAATCAATGGGAACGGGGCCGTCGATATGGCGACTGAGCACCCCAAAGCCCGCGCGCTCAAACCGATGGCGTTGACTGGGCGCTTGCTTGAGCCACTGGTCAAATGACGCTGCCCGTGTCATTGTAGTCGCCAGCTCAGACACCACATCGATCGCGGGATCGGTGTGTGTCGCTAAAATCCAGGCTTGCTGGAGGAAGTTCTGGCGTTGAGCGGGGTTCAGCCAGGCGGCGATCGCCAGTGCGCCACTGCGATTGGCAGGGATATCGACGGTGGCCCAGGCAGCCGCTAGCGGCGAGGAGACAGGTTTCCCCCCGGCTAAATCCAGCACCAGACGGCTCAGCTCTGTACCAGAGGCATCCAAATCAGCATGTGCCCCGGCCAGATCACCCCGCCACCAGCGTAGCCCACCCCGGATTTGGTGCAGTTGGGTCGCCAGGGGTGCGGTTGCCGATACTGTTTGCAGCATGGCGGTAGATTGGGCCTCGATCTGACTTAGAACAGGCGTGTAAAGCGGTTGGAGGCCCGGTAGCTTCCAGATTGGACTGGTCATTACAGCAGGCTCACGAAGCGCTTCGAGCGTGATCGCCGCGATCGCCAGTTCCGTCTTACCCTGAGCCAACAGGCTTAATCCCAACCCATAAAAGACACCCCGTTTCGCTGGCAACAGTTGCGCCGATCGCACAAAAGCTTGACCAGCGGCCTGTGGATCACGATCCAGCAGCAGCCAGGCCAGATTGGTATAGCCAAACTCCTGATCTGGTGAACTCTGAATCCCTCGCTTGAGCCAGGCGATCGCCGCCATGGTTTGTTGCTGCTGCGCCTGTGGATCCCGCGTTTGTAGTCCCAGATTACCCAGGTTCCAACCCAGTTGATACGGATAGTACGGTTCCCAATTAGCAAGCTGGTGCGCGTTGTCCAGCCGCTGGACAAACGTGGGCAGATCGCCCCGACTGAGCGCGGCAAACCCCTGGCTCGACAGCAGCCATGCTCGATGAACCGGAATCAGCCAGACCACCGCCGCCAGCAAAATGCCTAGCCCGACTAGCGCCAGAAACGGGATAGGGTGCAGCAGCAGTAGGGTCAGCGGATGGGGTGAGGCGGCAGGCAGCTCGATCGCTTCTGGAGAGGCCATTGGCTCATACCTGACTTGCCACGCTCGATCGCGAAATTCTGCCACCAGCACCGCTAACAACACAATCAGAAATCCGCTAATACCCACGTTATCAAGCTGATAATCCGTTAAACTCACCAGACCATAGCCCAACAGCCCACCGAACAGACTGGCAATGAGCACCGACGGCAAGGAGGCCGTCAACGTGATCGTCCGCAGCCAGCGAAGGCCCAGAAACCCGAGGATCGCGATCGCGCCTAGCGCTACAATCACCGCCCAAATGCCTAATTCAGCCCACAGATGAGCCGGTGTGCTGTGCAACTGGTACGCCCATTCTGCCTGTCGTCCCGCCCACGCAGGGCGATACTGCTGAAACAACAGCGGCACCCCACCCAAACCAAGGCCGGTCAGCCAGTGAGACACCCCCATCTGCCAGCCCGTTGCCACCGTAATCACGCGGTACGCCAGTTCCCCACTGGCCTGACCGCTCAACGCCCCACTGGCCAGCGATCGCAGACGGTTGTTTGCCAGCAGCACCAGCACCAGCACCAGGCCGCCACCACCGCCAGCAAGCGCCAACCAGAGACGGGGTAATGAACTGCGCCACAGCAACACCGCAAAACCAGCGATCGCCACGACGACTAACCCCAACCATCCGGCCCGTGAACTGGTGGTGTATAAATCGAGCAATCCCAGGCCGGTACCCAATAGCCAGACCAACCGCCGCCACCCCGTTTGCACCAGGCCCAAACCAAGCAGCAGCGGCAGCGCCAATACCAGATAACCCGCGACATAGTTTTGATGCCCAAGCGGTGCCCAATTGCGTAGCTCCACCGTGGCGAAATCGAATGCTAAATTGACCCCATATTGTCGCCAGGTCTGCAACCGAGACAACTCCGGCAGCCACGTTGTGCGACTCCACAGCGCGAGACTGATGACAATAAACGCAAGGCTTAAGTACCCTTGTGCCTGCAATACGCAGATGCGACGCTCTGGCACGTTTAACCATGTACTCAGCGCATACAGCGCCGCCAAAAAACAAAACGCAGCCCAGCTATACCAGTGGGCCTGCATGGGAAATTGAGCCAATCCGGCTGAGAGTATCAGCCCAATGAATAGTGCACCCGCTACCCAGTCCAGTCGATGTCCCAGCCAACAGACTTTTCGCTGCCACAGCAATCCCAACAGCCATAACATCGGGCACAGCAACCCGACCTGCCAGATTAACACCCACGGCCAGGCAACCATTAAACTATTACTGTTTGGTAGCAGCGTCATCAAACAGTAATAGCCAGCGGTCAACAAGCCGAGTAGGTTGCCCTGAGTGGATTGATCCGCGATCGATAAACGCGTATGCGCTGGAACGTCAGGATGGGTCATCTAACCTTTGGATTGGAGTATCGTTATCACAATATTGCCCTGTCCACGATCGGCTTCACCGTCTCTCCCAAAATCGCTCATGACATCCCCCGCCAATTGTTCCCAACCAGACACCACGACCCAAAACACACCCACGAAACAAGACCTTGCCGCCGCACCAGACACCACAACCGACCAAGCCTTTACTGTCGAACAAGTCGCTACAGCCGCACCAGACACTGCAGCCGCACCAGACACTACAGCCGAAGCGTTAGCCGTTTGCGTTCAGACGCTGAGTTTACCGCACATCCAACGCCACATCTTACTCTGCGCTGATCAGACAAAACCCAAATGCTGCGCCAAAGATGTGGGTTTAGCCGCATGGGAGTACCTCAAGAATCGGCTCAAAGACCTGCAGCTCGATCGCCCAACCGAGACAACCCCTAACTGCATCTTTCGCACCAAGGCGAACTGTTTACGGGTCTGTATGCAAGGCCCCATCCTGGTTGTCTATCCCGATGGAGTATGGTATCGTCACGCGACACCAGCCGTAATTGAGCGAATTATTCAAGAGCATCTCATTGGCAATCAGATTGTGCAGGAGTACGCCTTTCTGGTTCATCCCCTGCCCCAAGCGTCACCAACGACAGCGCGAGCGATGGCGCAACCTGAACCCGATCGCGCAGAATAGACGAAGTCCCACCGTTCCAGTTGTCAGTATCAACGGTACTGAGGCAGCGGCATCAAGCAAGACCAGCCGGAGGACAAAAAGCCAGCACGATCGTATATTTGCTGCTAGATTTAAATTGCGAAACCGTGCGACTTTAGCCAGTATCGCAAGCGATCGTACGCGTATTGAACGTCTCTACTGCATCGCCAGACCGTACCATACACCTGTATTTATAAAAAGGTCTGCATCTATCAAATAATGTTGTCTTTTCAGGGAAGTTATATAATAGCTCAGTGATATGGCTTCTCAATTTACACTTTGCATATCCGTACACAA
>JAJPKC010000508.1 GCA_021323955.1 Oscillatoriales cyanobacterium Centralia_MAG_596
ATTGCGTCATCGAGCTGGTTTTGGGCTTTCAGCGCATTGCCCAGATTGTAGTGATAAGCGGCATCTTTGGGGTCAAGGGTGATGGCCTGGTTGTAGGCCGCGATCGCGTCATCGAGCTGGTTTTGGGCTTTCAGCGCAATGCCCAGATTGTAGTGATAAGCTGCAACATCGGGGTCAAGGGTGATGGCCTGGTTGTAGGCCGTGATTGCGTCATCGAGTTTGTTTTGGGCTTGCAGCGCACTGCCCAGATTGTTGTAAGCAGTGGCATCCTTGGGGGCAAGGATGATGGCCTGGTTGTAGGCCGTGATTGCGTCATCGAGCTGGTTTTGGGCTTTCAGCGCAATGCCCAGATTGTAATAATAACCAGCAACATCGGGGGCAAGGGTGATGGCCTGGTTGTAGGCCGCGATCGCGTCATCGAGTTTGTTTTGGGCTTGCAGCGCAATGCCCAGACCGTTGTAAGCAGTGGCATAGTTGGGGTCGAGGGTGATGGCCTGGTTGTAGGCCGCGATCGCGTCATCGAGTTTGTTTTGGGCTTTCAGCGCATTGCCCAGATTGTAATAATAACCAGCAACATCGGGGGCAAGGGTGATGGCCTGGTTGTAGGCCGTGATCGCGTCATCGAGCTTGTTTTGGTCAGACAGCGCATTGCCCAGACCGTTGTAAGCAGTGGCATAGTTGGGGGCAAGGGTGATGGCCTGGTTGTAGGCCGCGATTGCGTCATCGAGCTGGTTTTGGGCTTTCAGCGCATTGCCCAGATTGTAGTGATAAGCGGCATCTTTGGGGTCAAGGGTGATGGCCTGTTTGTAGGCCGCGATCGCGTCATCGAGCTGGTTTTGGGCTTGCAGCGCATTGCCCAGGCCGTTGTAAGCATCGGCATCCTTGGGGGCAAGGATGCTGGCCTGGTTGTAGGCCGTGATCGCGTCATCGAGTTTGTTTTGGGCTTTCAGCTCAATGCCCAGACCGTTGTAAGCACCGGCATCCTTGGGGGCAAGGGTGATGGCCTGGTTGTAGGCCGTGATCGCGTCATCGAGTTTGTTTTGGGCTTTCAGCGCAATGCCCAGATTGTAATAATAACCAGCAACATCGGGGTCAAGGGTGATGGCCTGGTTGTAGGCCGTGATCGCGTCATCGAGCTTGTTTTGGTTAGACAGTGCAACGCCCAGACCGTTGTAAGCAGTGGCATCATCAGGATCGAACCGTAGTACTTGCCTAAAATTTCCTTCAGCTGCGCGGGGCTTATTCATCAAGCTAAAAGTCCAGCCTCGACTGAAAAACGCAATGGAATTTTTGCGGTTCGCGCGCAGAACCCTACCCAAGATTTTAATGGCTTCGTCGTAGTTGCCTTGAATGCGCGAGGCCTCAGCGCTACTAAACTGCCAAATATCACGAAGATTTCTTTCTTTTTGCTGTAGTTCGGATGCAATACGCCTCAGCTTCTCCTCCGCCTCCTTGACTCTTAACTCTGCTGCTGCAATTTGTCGTTTTGCCTCTTCATGGGCCTCGGCCAGGATGCGATTTGCCTCTTCCTGCGCTTGAACCTTAACCTGCATCTCTCGCCGATCGGCTTCCTGACTGACCGAGAGAAACTGGTTATCCTGATTGCTCAACTGCTTGTTGATCGCCCAGGCCAAAGCATCTTGAAGCGTTTGGCCGCGCAACAGGCGGGACTCGTCAGTTTGGCCAGAAGCGATCCAGGCGCTGATGGCTTCTGCGTAAGGGCGCAACTGTTCCAGGTTGGCCTCAACCCAGGACTCGTTAAACACAGACTGGTAAATCCGGTTGTAGGGGACGAGTCGCCCCTGCCGCTCGACGACGACTCCGGCGAGGCGCAGGGCAATGTGTTCCGGGCTGGCGTTGCTGGGGATGCAGCCCTGCTGCAAGATTTGCTGGTAGAGTCCCAGCCGTTGACCTTTGCGCTGTTCGTCATACAGCAGCCGATCGCGGATGGTGCGTAAATGCTCCGGCTCGTCCTGGGATTCCCAGCGATCGAGGATGCGAGTTTGGACGAGGCGATCGAGGCTGGAGGGGGTCGGGTGTGGGGTGTCGGGTGTCGGGTGTGGGGTATTGGAGGCATCCTGAACAATCAATCGACAGAGCTTTTGGGTGAGAAACGGTTGTCCACCCGTCCAGCCCAGCACCGATCGCAGCACCGCATGGGGATCGCTTACATGCTCACGCAAGCCCTGCTCAAGGGGTTCGACCTCATGCTCCTGGAAGCCATCAAGGGCGATCGCGCGGCCCACGTTAAAGGGGGTGCGGCTCTTGTCCTGGATCAGGTCGGACGGGGTCGCGACGCCCAGGAGCGCAAACGTAAGGCGATGGTAAGCAGGCTTATCGGCGCGTTCGTTGTAGCAGTCGCGCACCAGCGCAAAAAAATCATCAACTGAGAAGTGCAACCCCAGCACCGTATCAATTTCGTCAATAAAGATGACCAGGTTGGATGGCACCAGTCGCAGCAATTCGGTTTCCAGCAGTTCGCTGAGGCGCTGTACCGGGGAAATTTCATCTCGATCGCGCAACCAGGATCGCAAATTGAGGCGATCGGAGAGGTTAAAGCTTCTCACCAGGCTGCGGGCAATCCCGGCATACCACTGCTCCGGCGTAATGTTCTGGCTGCCAATTGTGGTCAGGTCGATCGCGGCACAGGCCACCCCTTCCGCCTGCAATCGCTGCATTATCCGCACCCGCAGGCTAGACTTACCCATCTGCCGTGAGTTCAGCACATAGCAAAATTCACCTGCTTTCAGCCCTTCGTACAGGTCTGTATCGGCCTGACGCACCACATACGTTGATGCATCACCGGGCAAGCTACCACCAACCTGGTATTCGTAGTTCATGGCTCTTGATAAGGAGTGGGGTAAGAGAGAAACCGCGTTTCTGGACGTAACCTGGAAGCTCAAAGAGTATCTTGCGGCGAAACCCCGTTTCTGGTTGAGTCTTTGACACTCGTGCACGAGTCTTTAATACTCATCGCTGAGTCTTTGAACCTTGTCGTTGAATCTTTCATACTCGTCGTTGAATCTCCAAACCTCTCGAATGAGTCTTTGAACCTCGTCATTGAGCCTCCGAACCTCATCGTTATAGCTTGCTTCTCTGTAGAAGTATGTCGGAGCATCACGCGTGAACCTTTGAGCATCATTGTTGAACCTCTAAGCATCATCGTTGAACCTCCAGTCATCGTGCGCGAATGGTTGAACATCGCCATTGAATCGCTGATCATCGTGCATGAATGGTTGAGCATTATCGTTGAACCCTCAAGCATCATCATTGAATGGTTGAGTGAATCAAACGTCGAAGTCTTCAATCAGCACGATCGCGATCGACCCCATCCCCCATCCCCCATCCCCTACTCCCCATCCCAAGCCGATCGCCAAAGTACTGCCGATACAGCCCGCACCGAAACATCACATCATTGCCCTGCAAGTTCACCAGGCCCATACTGTGCAGTTGAAACGCCTGCACTGATTCCAACCGCACAGGTTTAGCGGTTTGCACCACTCGCTTTACGGCTGCCGCCATCTCTGGCCGTTGCTCCAGGTTCCACAGGTGTCGCCGCAGATGATCGCCGTAGAGTCCGGCTTCGGTGGGAGCGCTTTGCAGCAGGCGATCGAGCGTGGTATCATGCCGCGCCACGTGATACAGCGCCACGCGCACCAGGAAGGGATGCCCGCCCACCATCGCCATCAGTGGCTCAACGTCGCTGGCCGTCCAGCGCAAACCGTGCCGGGTAGCGAGATCCAGCACCTGGGCCGGGGTAAACTCCGGCAGCTCGATCGGCAGCCCCACGTTAAAGGGCGACTGATTGATATTCATGGGAATGTAGACCTCTGTGGAATGCACTACCACCAGCCGCATCTTTTTCCAGAGGGCACTGTTCTTGGCTTCCTCATGCCATGCCCGCAGCAGACCAAAAAAGTCGGACGCGATTTCGGGATGATTAAACACCATATCCACTTCGTCCAGGCAGAGCGTCAAGGGGCTATTAATGCTGGTCAGCAGGTAGTCTTCAAAGTACGTCGTACAGTTGTCTTTGCTGCCAAAGATGTCGTCCCAGGAGTCGGCTAGCTTGTTGGGCAGTCGCAAACGCCGCCCGACGCTGGCACAAAACCACTTCAAGAATTTATCCAGGTCGTTGAACACCGCCGCATCGGCAATCTGAAAGCTCAGCGGTACAGTCAGGTGATCGTGCGTTCTGGCATGGTGCACAATCCGCGCCATCAGTGACGTTTTGCCCATCTGCCGGGGCGCTTTGATGCGGATCAGAGCACCGGGTTTGACGATCGCCTCGTAACACTGTGCCTCGATCGTGGTGCGGGTGCTGCCCGCCTGGGGAAACCGCTCCACATAAAAGGCCGATGCCAGATCCACCTGGCCTTCGGGGAGTTCCGGATCGGCAACGGGTAAGGGGGGTGCATTTGGAGCCTGGTCTACGGACACCATTGGCGGTGTGAATGCGCCGTCACTTGTCAGCTCATCCAGTAGCCAGTCGTGAGGCGGCTGACCGTCAATGACAGCCAGCACTTCCTGCAAAATGGGGACAGTATCCGTCTCCGCTGTCCACTGTCGCTGCTGAATGCGTTGCAGGTAGCCGCGCAGGTCGTAGTTCAGCGGTGCATCAAAGGGGAGATTGACCCGAATGGGCAGAATTTGTGGACGGCGATCGGGACGCGTATCGTGCAGTTGCTTTGCCCGTCGCACTTCTTCGATCACCATTTCGCTAACAGCAGACTGGGGCGACAACAGCAGCAAAAAGACATCGCATTGCTCAAGCGCTTCATCCACCCGCTGTGACCAGTTATCACCCAGACGAATGCTCTCACCCGCCAGAAAAACCTGATGCCCAGCCGCCTTGAGTGCCGCGTAAAACTGTTGCGCTAGCCCAATATCCGGTTCTTTGCTGCGATAGCTAATGAAAATCCTGGCAGCAGTGGGGCGAGACTCACTGCCAGCAGTGCGCGTTTCTTGACCAGGCATACGCAAATTGATGGGGGCGATCGTCCGATCATCTTAACCCGTTTTATTTTGTGCTGGCGCTAAATTTGGATGAAAAGAAACCACGCTTTAGGGAACGAACTCCGTCACAACTCTGCCGCCGCTCACCAGGATATTTTGATCCCGTAGGGTTCCAGTCGCTCTGGGGCCTGCCAGATTCATCGGCGGCTGTCCTTGCTGATATTTGACATTGCCATCGGCCTCAAACCGCTGCGTGACAATGTTCCAGTTGAGGCGATCGGAGTTCAGTTGAGACTGGTTTTTGGTTCCAACGCCGCGCACATCACCCGTCAGATAAAGCATCTTGTTCTTTAGATCCATGCGCCCCTGGTTGCCACTGAGCGTTACCTGCTGCGCCGGATTGTTGATCGTCAGGAGTTGATCCGATACGATCGTCTGCTCATTCAGATTCCACACGAGCGCATTGCTGGCTAGTTGTGCGGGTGGATCGGCCAGCGTAATCTGGGCATTCTGCTTGAGGGTAACTGTGCGCGTGTTTAAGTCTGCAACACCTTGATTGGCGGTCGCGCGATCGGTCACGGCGTTCTTTGCCAATCGGTCGATTTGCAGGGGGCGATCGCTGGTCAGCGTTTTTTTGTCAATTTGCCAAATCACGTGCTCAGATCGAAACTGTAAATCGGGATTCGTCGCCTGAGCATTGACCTGTCCCAGTAGTTCCAACTGCTGCTTACGGCTGTAAAAGCGCCCTTCCTTTGCGGAAATTTTAAGCTGGCGATGCGTGCCGGTGAGGTTATTGCGGACAATCACCAGATCATTCTTGGGCTGCCATTCCAGTTCATCGCCCTGCATGACTAACCCATCACGGGTGTCTGTGGCCGAAATCTTGCCGCGCAAATAAACGGTCTGCCCATTTTGCTGGACTTCACCGCTCTGCCCTTTCACCTGCAAAATCGACTTGCCATCCTGAAAAAATTCACCCTGCGGCTGCTGTAGTCGTGCAACCTTTTTGTCTTTGCTGTAGCTGGCTTGGGTTGCTTTGACCTTCCACCAGAGTTGCCCCTTGTTGTCAAATTCCTCCAGCGTCACCGCATTAAAGGTCAGGCTATTGTCAAAATCCTCGGCCTGCTGGGTATCTTGAGCAATTTTAGACGCTGTGCGACTGCGCTGGCCACAAGCTCCGATTGTTAACAGCAACCCAATGAGTGTGAGCTTTAGCACGGTCGAACCCAGCGATCGTGGTGATCGATCGCTCGGTCGTTTTGCAGAATTGTGCCAGAGAACAGACAGGATGGACATGAGAATCAGCGGCGCTCCAGACAACTTTGAACATCAGGCCATTAAAATGGTAAGCCGCTTGACCGCTTCCGTCGCTCGGCCCAATGAAACCTTCCCAACACTACCCGTTATCAATCGTTTAGTGTCTCAGATCCAGGACGGCAACTTCCACGCAAACGTTCGAACCACAGCCTAAATTGCAGGCTTGATCGCGTCTGATGTCCAACGCTATTCTATCGGTTGCTTAGCCTTCGTCTGACTCATCCATCAGCCCAATGCTAGATAAAGGGCGGTAGGTATAGCTCCGAGGCGTTTTCTGGATATCTTCTTTAATATTGTCCAGATCGATGTAGCGATCGGCCACATTGATCAAGCTGTCACTGGTCATTGAGCGTAGGCTCACCACTTCAACCCGTACACCCCGGTAGCTAACGGCGTTGACCGCATAGGCCAGATCGCCATCACCGCTGACTAGCACAGCCGTGTCATAGGAACCGACCAGCGACATCATATCGACGGCAATTTCAACATCCAGGTTGGCTTTCTTCGAGCCATCGGGCAACTGCACCAGATCTTTTGAGATCACGCGGTAGCCGTTGCGGCGCATCCACAGCAAAAATCCCTGCTGCTTCTCGTTCGTGCGATCGACCCCCGTGTAGAAGAACGATCGCAGCAAGCGGGAACCTGCGGTCAGGCGGCAAAGGAGTTTCGTGTAGTCAATTTCAATCCCAAGCTGCAAAGCGGCATAAAACAGGTTGGAACCATCGATGAAAATCGCAACCCTGCCCCGATTTTCAAGGACTTGCTCTTGGGTGAAAACAGATTCGTTATCGAAGTTGTTATTTAACATGTGTTATGCCTCGCTTTATGAGGGGACGTTTAATCTGTCGATCAGGCGATGAGAATGACCCGATTTGCTTAAGAAGAAACAGCTTCTAAAATCTCCAGTCTTTGAAAAACAGGTCGAGGTTCGCCCAAAATCTGATTTGGTGGCAGTGTTCCCCAACAGGAATGGGAGGCAAACGGTGCTGAAACATCAATTAAGATTTGCTCATTAAAGTCAACAGAAAACCCTAGCTGCTGGTAAATAAGCGTACTCAACGTTGGTGTAATGGGTGAAAGGAGATATGCCGCAAGACGGACTGACTCTAATACAGTGTACAAAATTTGCTCGACAGTCTGCTGTTGCCCTTGCTTGTAGAGCGACCAGGGTGCCTGCTCGTCAATGTATTTGTTCCCAGCCCTGACCAGGCTTAGAATGGCTTCACTCGCCTGACTAAACGCTAGTGAATTATAGGCCTGAGTAACGCGATCGCTCAGGTCAAGACCGATCGCTGCCAGGGGATCACGGGTTTGTATCACCTCTCTTGAGACATTGGGTACAAACGCACCAACATACTTGTAGGTCATGCGTAACGTGCGGTTGAGCAAATTACCCAGGTCATTTGCCAGGTCTGCGTTCAGAATATTGATGAACCGAGTTTCGCTAAAGTCACCATCGCGCCCAAACTCGATTTCCTTCAGGAAATAATACCGCACCGCATCCGCGCCGTACCGCTCAACGAGCGCTACAGGATCAAGCACGTTCCCTAAAGTCTTGCCCATCTTCTGGCCATCTTTGGTCAAATGCCCATGCCCAAACACCTGTCCCGGAAGGGGCAGTCCGGCAGACATCAGCATTGCGGGCCAGTAGACCGCGTGGAACCGCAGAATGTCTTTACCGATGAGATGGATGTTGATTGGCCACCAGCGTTTAAGAGCGTTTTCCAATGTTGGCGCGGCGTCAGGCTCAAGTAATGCGGTGACGTAACCCAAAAGCGCGTCAAACCAGACATAAATTGTATGGTTGGGATCGGTGGGTACACGGAACCCCCAGTCCAAATTCACGCGGGAAATTGAGAAGTCTTGCAGTCCCTGCTTGACAAAGCTGAGCACCTCATTGCGACGAATGTCTGGTTGGATAAAGTCTGGCTGCTGAGCGTAGAGCGCTTCTAGCTGGCTTTGGTATTTCGACAGTCGAAAGAAGTAGTTTTCTTCATTCCGCCATTCGGCAACCCGATTGGTATGAATTGAGCAGCGATGACCGTCCAGCAGGTCGCGTTCTTCTTTAAATTCTTCGCAGGAAAGACAATACCAGCCCTGCTGCCGTCCCAGGTAGATATCGCCGCGATCCCAAACGCGCTGAAAAAACTCTTTAACGATCGCCTCATGACGGGGATCGGTAGTCCGAATAAAGCGGTCGTACTGGATGTTGTACGCCTGCCAGAGCGCCTGAAAACTAGCCGCAATCTGGTCACAATGCGTTTGAGGGTCTAATCCACGGCTTTCGGCTGTGCGCTGAATGTTTTGACCATGCTCATCGGTGCCAGTAATC
>JAJPKC010000081.1 GCA_021323955.1 Oscillatoriales cyanobacterium Centralia_MAG_596
CACTGGAAGCGGGTGTAGCCGCGGTTGAGACCGTGACAGCACAACTACCGACGGGGGCATTACCAGTCAATGCGCCGTCACAGGACAAACCGGCCACGCTTAACAGTACCAGCGTTTCAGCGGCACCAGCGCCGGTGACAGCGGCACCACCAGTCGAGGCGTCAACGACCGCTCACCGCACACCATCCCAGCAGGAAGCGTGGCAGTACTATCAATCGGCCTGGCTCAAACTGGAGCAGGCGTACATACAGTCAACGGGACTGACCCGGGAGAGCGACCCTCAGTTTGATGTGCAGGTATTGCGTACAGCCTGGGAGCGGTGGTCAGTAGAGCAGTGTGTGGCGATGGTGGCCACCACAGCCGCCGGCCAGTACCACAGCCATCAGGGGCGAGCGGCGTTTACAGCGTATGTGCAGCAATTATTCGACCAGGTCACTGACCGGCGGCGCGTCAAGGAACCAGTTGCGCTAGACATGTGAATCCTCTCATCGCTGATCGTTCAGATTATTAGACCTGCTTTGAAGATAGAGGATCAGAGACTGGGACGCCATTTAGGCATCCCGCCCTACTAATTTTTGCGGCACAACCATTTAGCGCGGGCAGCTTCCATTCTTACCCTCGATTTCGCTACAGGCATTCGCGTTTCAGTGTCCACGACTGTCTTAGCCGCCCTCAACGATGCCGTCCGTCGAAGTATTCTGATTCACAGCGGTCGCAACCTGGAACAGTTTGCCCAGGTCGATGCTGTAGTCTTTGACCAGACCGGAACGTTGACGTAAGGAGAGCCGATCGTCGTAAGTTTGACTTCCTCTACGACCAACCCTACGGGTATGGACGCAGATTCCGGGAGTTGATTACTCATGCTCCCCTCCGCTCAATCAAAGACTGAGGGTTCCCCGGCTCACCAGCTAACGCCAGTGATCACTCCAAGGGCGTACTTTTACCCAGTTTGCCGAGGACTCCGGCTACTGCATCTAACGAAATACCAAGCTCCACCATGCCTCTCAGCCTGAGATTAGTTGAGGCGTTTGTATCCGCGTCATCTAACTTGCCGCAGCTTTCACAGAGGAACTTTTCACCCGCTCGATTAGTGGGGCTCACAAAGTGACAGTCTGAGCACTCCTGAGAAGACTGGTATGGATTGGTACTCCAGACGAGATGGCCTGACTTTGCAGCCACAGCCATCGACTTCTGCTTAAGTTCGCCCCATGCCGCGTCCAGGATTGCCTTGTTCAGCCCTGACTTTGCTGCCTGACCATTGCCGATAAAGTTGCCCGTTTCATCCTGCTTGGGCTTGCACCGCTTTACCATCCCTTTGATATTGAGATCCTCGAAAATCAAGCATTGCGCCTGACGATTGAGCTTGTTGGCAACCTTCCATTGATAATCAGTCCGCCGTTGCGCTACCGTCTGATCTAACCGTGCTAATCGTTGATAGGCTTTGCGTCGGTTCTTTGACCCTTTCACCTTGCGACTAGAGCGACGCTGCCGGATCCGTTTACGCCGCTCTACTTGTTGAGCAAAACGAGGATTAGCAATCATCTCACCCGTGCTGAGTGCGGCCAACTTGCGAACGCCTACATCGACACCTAAGACGGTTTTAACTTCGCTCGGTTGCAGGGTTGGGATAGCGGGTACAGCTTTGTTTTCCAGTCTCACTGACATATACCAGCCATCGGCTTTACGCCTGAGTGTGACCGTTCGCACGGTATACCCTTCAGGGATCGGACGCGAGTTGAAGAACCGCAGCCAGCCGATACTGGGCACGTACGCACGATTGCCGTTGAGCTTGGCAACACCAGGGGGATAGCTGAAAGAACGAAAATGGCTGCGACGTTTGAAAGCGGGATAACCACGTCCATGTTCAAAAAAGTTCTTGAACGCTGTATCTAACTGCCTGAGTGTTTGCTGCGTTGCCTGAGCGTTGACCCGTTTATACCAAGGGCGTGACTCCTTCATGTCCGGCAGTGAGGCACACTGCATCTCAAAGGCACTACGACGCTTGTGGTTGCCTTCTTTGTCCACCTTCCAAGGATAAGCGTGGCTGGCTGACTTGCTCACCGAACAGGTTAAGGGGCAACACTCACCCTGATTGTCTAAGCGGCAAAAGTCACCCATCGCCGGGGCTTTGACTTGCTCGTATGCCTCAATCCGTTCTCTAAGTGCAAAGTTGTACAGCCCACGCAGCCTATCGAGCCAGTCACTCATCGTTTGTGATTGGCGGGGAGAAGGATTGAGCTTATAGCAGTACGCGGTTAGCATGGAACCATCATATCCACTTAGCCCTATCATGCGTAAGTATTCTGGTGGCACTATTTCAGACTTAAAGATGCACTTAGTCCTAGTAACAAAATATCGTCGTAAAGTCATCACAAAAACCGTACTGGAACGCTTGTATGAACTCATTGCGGCTACTTGTGCAAAGTGGGATTGCGAGTTGCAGCAGTTCAACGGCGAACGCAACCATGTGCATCTGCTGATTGAATACACACCCAAAATGGAAATCTCAAAGTTTGCCAACAACCTCAAAACCGTGAGCAGTCGGCTCATCCGCAAAGAGTTCCCGGCAGTCAAAGACGCTTTCAGAAAGGATGTTTTCTGGCAGATTGGGTACTACGTCGGCTCTTGTGGTGAGGCATCATTAGAAGCCGTAAAGCGCTATATCGCACAGCAAGACCCTCCCGACTAGCGGCGTGAGAGTGTGGTCGTTTCCGTGCCGCCAACCACCCGCCTATCCCCCATACGACCAAACGGAGTACCGTTATGGTCGCAGCACTCCGGCGATTAGGTAGAAGGTGCCGTCGGTGCATTGCACGAGATAAACATAGTGCTTCATCAGATCCGCTGGCACTGCCGACATCGTTCGTGGCCCACTAATCTTAGTCGTTTCTTGATCGGAGCGCTGGTCAGACATTCGCCAGCGACATTTGTTGCTGCCACATAGCTAAATTGATGCTCATCAAGGTCGGTCTCTAAGCGAGTTTACCGAGGAAATCCCGTTTACCCAGTGCAACGCCATTATGCCTCAGAATGTCATAAGCCGTTGTGACATGAAAATAGACGTTGGGCAAAACAAAGTCAAGGAGATACGGTAAGCCCTCAAAGACCATCGTCTCTTCGCCAACGGGAATGGCAATAGACCGTGCCTCAGAACCATCAATTTGAGCGACGGGCAACGTTTCCAGATAGGCGATGGCTTGCTGTAGCCGTGCGATGAGTTCCGGGAAGGTCGCTTCCTTGTCTTCCATTGAGGGAGCGACTAAGCCTGCTAGTCTGGCGGCACCTCTGCGAGCGATATCAGAAGCGATTTGTACCTGCCGCCCCAGCGGAAACATATCGGGATAGAGTCGGCTGTTGATCAAGACCGCTGGCTCAATTTTTTGAGCTGCCGCATGGGCTGCACCCTTTTCTAAGATCGACACGAGATTGTTGAGTGAGCGTATCAGTGGCGGCACGGAGACTTGATACATCGAAATGGGCATGAACATTACTCCTAAACGCTGATCGTAACAGTCTTGTCTGTTGGCAGGTGTTGCCCCGTCGTCAACGCTCGCTAAGAGCACGCCAGCTGCAACGTGGTCTGGCTTCTACGGCAGCACGTGATCAGTTGAGTGCCACGGCTCAAGGACTCGCTGATGCTCCCTCCACGAGTGCAGGTGCACTGCTCTGACTCGTTACATAGTACCCATGCGAAAGCACTGCCAGTCGCTTAAACTACAACAGCCTATCATGTCTCCGATCAATGCCCTTGTCCCTGTCTGCTAGTGCTGTGGTGACTCAAGCCAAAATCGTGGGTGGCTTGCTCGCGCTCATGTGGGCATTAGAGCTTGTCGACCAGGTGTTGTTGCAGCACCGCCCGATCGGTTTGGGATTGTGCTGACTCTCCTTGTTTGGCCGTATGAGCCAATACCGGGACTAATTACAGTAGTGCGATCGCACGCATCAGTTAAGTCATTGTCAGCGCCGCCAGAAATTGTTCGAGTGAGGCCGCCGCGAGTGTCTGTACGAACCGAGCGATCACGAGGATCAAAACGATTGGCTTTTTTTGCATGCCTTGTAAATAATTCAGGTTAGTTTGTGAGCGAGTCCGTTCTGGCATGGCGGCGAGAGCACGAGGACAGAAATTAGGGCAGCAGCCAGGACAACGGGGCAAAGCAGACCGATTGGCGTCTAAGGTCTTCAAATGTAGAATAAGGCAACTCTTATCGCGCAACTGCCTAAGCTTGATGCCTCAGTAAACAACTGTTAATGACATTATCAAAGACGTCGCCATATCTTGATTTCTTAATAAAAACCAACTATGACAGCACGAAAGCAATCAAAATCATCAACGATTTATCAATTGAAAATTACACTGAAAGATATTCGACCGCCGATTTGGCGGCGAATCCAGGTTCGTAGCGATGCAACCCTGGCTCAACTTCATTGGGCAATTCAAATTTCAATGGGTTGGACAAACTCTCACCTCCATTCCTTCAATATTCAAGACACTGAATACGGTGTACCAATGCCTGAATTCGATTTTGATGATATGGAAGTTCGTGACGAGCGAACTGTGAAACTTAGCAAAGTTATTCCAAAAGAAAAATTCAAGTTCTCGTATCTCTATGACTTTGGGGATTCCTGGGAGCACGAAATTCTGGTTGAAAAAGTCCTGGAGTTTGATCCAACTTTTGACTACCCTAACTGCATCACGGGTAAGCGTGCCTGTCCGCCTGAAGACTGCGGTGGTGTTTGGGGTTATCGAAACTTCTTAGAAGTTATTCAAGACCCAGATCATCCAGAACATGAGGAGATGCTGGAATGGGTTGGAGGATTCTTTGACCCAGAAGACCCTGACCTAGAAGACGTTAATCCTCGACTCAAAATGATTCCTAAATGACTGCACGAAGCAATATTAAGGCTTGAACTTCCTGTCCTGCAATGGTTTCGAGCGAATTGCCCTGTATGGCAGCTTTGCTTCAATCACCTCTATACCGAGACCGTGGCAGCAGCGGCAGATTTAGCGTATTCCCATTAATTGTTGAAGCGGGGGTGAGTGGGACGTCAGTGGTCGTCTCAGACCGCTTTGCTTGCGTCCTCGACTTGGACTTGGCGGCGTTCAAAGTCTCCCGCTGCAGCCCATCCACAGACCAGAGTGCGACAGACCCAAACCCCAAAACCCAAACCCAAAACCATCCAGACAGACAGGGTGTAAATCAACAACCCACCCTTACCATGACATCGAAAAGCCGTTCTCAAACCGAAACCACTACAGCTCTAAGAGCCTACGATCTACGCGCACTCGTCATCCCTTCCCTCATCTTGCGTGACTTTGCGCAGGACGGCTGGAGCGGGATTGCCCGTCGTGAACTGTCTGACAGTGAAGCGGCATTCTTCACCGATCTACAGCGCTTCCTGCCACCCACCCCGGCCCTCAATCTCGACTCGATTCTCCTCATCAGCGCCAAGCACGGTGTTTTGGAGAAGGTCTGGGGTCCCATCCTCTGCCAGGATGGGGGGCGTTTGGTCCTGCAATTGGGCGGCAACGTCTTTCCCGTGACGCAAACGGGCAACACCTTCATCTGTGGGCAGCTCACCGGGCAGTTAGCCTTCACGCCCACTCGCTTTGCGGTGCGTAACGCCGATGTGTGCTGTCAGTGGCGCAGCGAGCAAGACGCGATCGCGTATCTCTTTACCGTTGGCGTTTCGCTCGACCTCGTCCAGGCAGGGCTAGACACCAAACTCCAGGCCGTGCTCGACGGTACGGCAGACCTGTTGCCTTTGCTCAAGCCACGGTCGGTCAAGCTCATCGGGCTCCTCGACCTCATCCAGCAAGGACAGACCCTACGGCCCTTACCCGTCACGTTCGCGTTACTCGGCGTCAGTCAGCAGCAAGGGCGACCCGGCCAAGCCGATTACTACTGCCTGCACCTCACGGATGGCCGAGTGGTGCGGGCAGAGGGTAACACGGAAGCGCTCCTCAAAAGTGGCTGGCGGCCGTAGCCTGGTCAAACCTATCAACTCCACATTGCCGACGCGACACTGAATGCCAGGAGGCAGTATCGCCTCTTGCATACCCTCCAGCCTGTAGCGCCGTAGAGAGACAGCACGCTGCGACAGCATCTGTGTACCCGACGGCACCGCAGCAACGGACTGGTGGCCAGTCGGGCTGGTTTTGTTGGCTTCACTCACCACTGCACCATGCCCTATTTTCATCACACAACACTCACACCCAACGGTGTTGCGCTACCCATGCCTGGGTGCTCCACTGACGGCCCCATCCCGCTCTGTTCACCCAACCCCTTAGTCCAGCAAACGCTGGTGAAGTTGCTCGCGTTGGGTTGTCCACCGCTACCGATGCCGTTGGCAAATGTGCTACAAGCAAGATTACGGAAATACGACAAAAGCTAAAAGACCTAAATTCTCGTCACTGACTGCACTTGTAGCCTCC
>JAJPKC010000405.1 GCA_021323955.1 Oscillatoriales cyanobacterium Centralia_MAG_596
CGTGCCTACTGGCTGCTGCTAGAAAAGTGTCCGGCAGGCGAAGTCTATAACATTGGCGGCGATCGCACGATGACCGTTGGTGCCATGCTGGGACTATTAAAGGACATGGCACAGATTCCGATTGAGCATGTGGTTGATCCGTCTCTGCTGCGCCCTTCTGATGTAACGTTACAAATACCGGACATCAGCAAATTTCAGGCAGTAACGGGGTGGAAACCCCAGATCTCGGTCGAAACCACGCTGCAAGATTTGCTGGACTATCACCGCGATCGCATCAAAACTGGAGGTCGCCGTGCTGATTTCTAGAACACCCTTTCGCATGTCGTTTTTTGGTGGTGGCACCGATTACCCAACCTGGTATCTCAAAGAAGGGGGTGCGGTGTTGTCTACCACGATCGACAAGTATTGCTATCTGACCTGCCGCTACCTGCCGCCCTTTTTCACCGAGCGGCATCGCATTGTCTGGTCGCACATTGAAACGGTCAGCTCGATTTCCGAGATTTTGCACCCAGCGGTACGCGAAGGGCTGCGGTTTCTAGGCTTCGATGATTCGGTTGGCATTGAGCTGCACTACGAGGGCGACTTACCAGCCAGAGCCGGTATGGGGTCTAGTTCTGCTTTTAGCGTTGGGCTGATTAAAGGTCTACTGGCCCTGCGGGGGCAGATGATTGGTAAACATGACCTGGCGTTAAAGGCGATCGCGCTAGAGCAAGAGATTTTGCAGGAACATGTCGGTTCTCAAGATCAGGTTGCGGTAGCTCATGGTGGCTTTAACTTGATTCGCTTTCACGCCACAGGTGATATCCAGGTGGAACCTGTTACGGTGCCGCGATCGCGCCTGCAAGCACTTGAATCGCGCCTGATGCTCTTCTACACAGGCACAAGTCGCCTCTCGACTGAAATTGCCGCTACTGTAGTAGCCAATCTAGAATCCAAACAAACGCTGCTCCGGCAGATGCGGCAAATGGTAGACGAGGCGCTGTTAATTTTGAGCAGTCGCGACAGCCTGGATGCATTTGGCAAGCTGTTGCATGAAGCATGGATGCTCAAACGCGCCTTAAGCAGCGTTGTGACCAATGCCAAAATTGATGACATTTACGAAACGGCATTGCGCCACGGTGCGCTGGGCGGAAAGCTCCTGGGTGCAGGCAGTACAGGGTTCATGGTTTTCTATGTACCGCCAGAGCATCAGACATCCGTAAGGCAGGCACTCTCTAGCCTGTTGTGGGTTCCATTCGCCTTCGATCGTGAGGGCAGCACTATCATCTACTATGACGAACCCACATTGAATCAGTCATAGGGGAAACCCAGTCGTCGATCGTAAAGGCTGCCAGGGTATCAAGCTATCTCTGCTAAATCAGATTACAAAATTGAGCCAGAAAAGACCGCATGTTTTATCAAGGCAAACGGGTATTAGTCGCAGGGGGCACCGGGCTGATTGGCACCCACCTCATCCAGTCACTTCTCCAACAGGAAGCCAGAGTCAGGGCAACTCTGCACCAGAAACAGCGCGTGATTCAAGACGATCGGATTGAATATGTCTCCTGTGACCTGACACAATACAACGACTGTCAGACAGCGGTTGATGGCATAGACTACGTGTTTCTTTGTGCCGCGAACACATCTGGCGCAGCGGTCATGGCGCACAACCCGATCGCCCATATCACCCCAAATCTGCTGATCAACGCTCAAGTCTTGGAAGCCGCTTGTTTAGCGAAAGTAGAACGCTTGCTATTTGTCAGCAGCACGACCGTTTATCCGGCTGTGACCCATCCTGTAAAGGAAACAGAGGCCTTTGTCGGTGAACCTCACGACAGTTACTTTGGGGTTGGCTGGATGAAGCGCTACATCGAGAAATTGGCACAATTCTACTATCAGCGCTACGGCCTGAAGATCGCGATCGTGCGTCCGACCAATGCCTACGGCCCCTACGATAAATTTGATGACGAACGCGCCCATGTTTTACCAGCGCTCATTCGTCGTGCCCTGGCAAAACACGATCCCTTTGAAGTGTGGGGCGACGGCACAGCCATACGGGACTTCATTTACGTCACTGACCTGGTTGAAGCAATGCTGGGCGCGTTGGAGCATTGTGCAAACTGCGAAGCAATCAACATCGGTTCCGGCCAATCGATTTCCATCCGCGAAGCTGTGGCCACCATTCTTAAGCTGACCGGTCACACCAACGCCCAAACGATTTATGATGCGTCCAAGCCAACGACGATTCCCATTCGCTTAGTGGATTTAACGCAGGCAAGAGCACGCCTCAATTTCTCACCAAAAGTTTCGTTTGAAGAAGGGATACAGCGAACGATCGCATGGTATAGAGATGAGAATGATTTGTGACGGCACTCCCAGCCGGAGTAACCGGGTTCATTTCAAAACGAAGCTATAGAAAACAATCATGCTTAGCATCGAAGAATCCAATTCAGCACGGATTGATTAATTGATTATTGGATCTGAAAATGACATTAATTTCAGTTGTGGTTCCAGTTTATAAATCTGAAGACTGCCTGCGCGAACTTTATCATCGTCTCAAGCAATCGTTAGAACCGATTTCGGTAAACTTCGAGATTATTTTGGTTGAGGATTGTGGGGGCGATCGATCCTGGAACATTATTGAAGACCTGGCAATGCTCGATCCACGCGTTAAAGGAATTCAGTTTAGCCGAAACTTCGGGCAGCATTATGGCATCACCGCAGGATTGGATCATAGTTCAGGTGATTGGGTAGTAGTGATGGACGCAGATTTGCAAGATCTTCCCGAAGAAATTCCTCGGCTTTATGCCAAAGCACAAGAAGGCTTTGACATTGTTTTGGCAAGACGTGGCAAGCGTAAAGATTCACCGCTGAAATCATTTAGTTCGTGGTTGTTTTATAGGCTCTTTCGTTATCTATCCGATACGGACTACGATGGTGATGCAGGCAATTTTCGGATCATGTCTCGAAAAGTAGTTAACAGCTTTTGCCTCATGCGAGAACAACTGCGTTTCTTCGGTGGTTTAGTGAATTGGATGGGCTTTTCAACCAGTAGCATCGAAGTTAAACACAGCAGCCGATACGCGGGAAAAAGTACCTACACGCTTCGCAAACTTTGGAAACTGGCAACAGAAACGATTATTGCATATTCAGATAAGCCCCTCAGACTATCCGTTCAGTTGGGCTTTCTGCTATCATCAGTTGCCTTTCTGTTTGGCAGTTATATTCTCATACGGGTATTAATCTACGGTTCACCGGTATCTGGTTGGAGTAGTTTATTCGTGTCACTGTATTTTTTAGGCGGAATTATTATTGCGAATCTCGGCATCATTGGGATTTATCTTGGAAAGACCTTCGATGAAAGCAAACGCCGACCACTTTATCTGGTTAGCAATATGACAACGTCATTGCAAAATAGCCCCCATTTTGCCAAACAGTCCCAGCTACTACACCACTAGAACGTACCGAACAAATAAATTTATGCCCGACAAGTATAACCTTGAGCAAATCCGCCAGTTTTGGACGCAGCAAGCCGTACAGCACGGCGCTTCATCTGATGCTTCATGGTCCGATCGCATGATGATTGAGCTGGAAATCCAGCAGGTGCTCAACTACTTAAATGATGGTGATCATCTGCTGGATATTGGCTGTGCCAATGGCTATTCAACCGTTCACTTTGCCCAACAAAAACGGGTGCAAATCCGCGGACTGGATTATATCCCCGAAATGATTGAACAAGCCCGCCAGCGGATTAGCCATGAGGCGATCGACCTGAAAGGCACGATTGAGTTTGATATCGGCGATATCACGTCTTTAAAGGAACCCAACGAGACATACGATAAGGTTGTTGTTGTCCGTGTCTTAATTAATCTCCGCGAGTGGAGCTACCAACTCAAAGCACTCAATGAGTGTGCCCGTGTCTTAAAGCCGGGTGGACTGCTGCTGCTCTCAGAGGCAACGCTGCAGGGATGGCGACAGATGAACCGCATGCGACAAGAATGGGAACTGACTGAAATTCCAATACCACCCTTCAACGAATATTTGGATCAAGACCAGGTAATTCAATCCGTCGCCCCTGAACTGGAGCTAGTTGAACTGGTAAACTTTTCCAGTACCTATTTTGTCGGCACCCGTGTGCTTAAACCGCTGTTGATTCAAGCGCTTGGGACAACTATTGACGCTGCCAACCCTGCTGCCGAGTGGAACCGCTGGTTCGCTCAACTACCAGCCTGGGGAGACTACGGCACCCAAAAGCTCTTCGTTTTTCGAAAGCGCTAATTCCTATGAAGCTTCGATCGCATGAAAGTCTGCCTTCAGTGTCATCAGCACTTTGAGAGTCGCCAATGGATCTGTCCTCACTGTTTCTCGACACCAGCGATGGTCAACGGTCACTACCGATTGACTGTTGAACTGGCAGACGCTTCTAGCGGTTATGAGGCTGCATTCTTCAGTGAGTTGTTTGATCTGGAAGCCCAAAATTTTTGGTTTCGCTCCCGCAATCAACTAATCATTTGGGCACTCCAGCACTATTTCCCAAGCGCCAAAAATTTTCTTGAAATTGGCTGCGGCACAGGCTACGTTTTGTCTGGCCTGGAAACCGCATTCCCACACCTAAAGCTTTCCGGGAGTGAATTATTTTCGGAAGGGCTAGCGTTTGCAGCTCAACGACTTTCGACGGTTGAACTGCTGCAAATGGATGCGCGAAACATGCCATTTCGAGAGGAATTTGACGTTATTGGTAGCTTTGACGTTTTAGAGCATATCGCAGACGACATAGCCGTTTTAGAAGCTATTTACAACGCCGCCCGGCCTCAGGGTGGCGTCATTCTTACCGTCCCACAACACGCCTGGCTGTGGAGCCATGCCGATACCTATGCTCACCATGTCCGCCGTTACAGCGCCCAAGACCTGATCACAAAGCTGAACCAGCTAAACTTTAAGGTGCTCAGAGTCACTTCGTTTGTCTCACTCCTCCTGCCATTGATGATGGCCTCACGTCGTCTACAGCAACGACCAAACCCCAACTACACCGTCATGTCTGAGTTGAAGATCAGCCGCTCAATGAATTTTGTGCTAGAAACTGTGCTCAATTTAGAGCGAGCCATGATCCAACGGGGTATCTCCTTTCCATTGGGAGGGTCTTTACTAGTTGTGGCACAAAAGCTGTAGTCAAGATACTATGCCTCAGATCACTCAAGGAATTCGATCGATCCTCTCACTCCCGTCGATGTACCGGCTCTTTGGTGCGCTGATCGGCGGGTCATACTCGCGCGCCACGTTAGTGAAGGAGTATGTGAAGCCGAGCCCTGGCGATCGCATTCTCGATATTGGCTGTGGTACAGGCGATATTTTGTACCATTTACCGGATGTCCAATACATTGGCTTTGACACCAGCGAAGCTTATATTCGCGCCGCAAGGCAGCAGTTTGGCGATCGGGCCACGTTTTATTGTGATACTGTTGGCGGCGAAACCACCAACCCCCAGACGTTACA
>JAJPKC010000383.1 GCA_021323955.1 Oscillatoriales cyanobacterium Centralia_MAG_596
AGAGCGATAGTTGATCACAACATCTGCTCCTGCTTGTGCTAAACGCAAAACAATTCCCTGACCAATGCCCTGACTACTGCCTGTAACGAGAGCAACTTTACCTTCAAGTGACATGAGCGTTCTCCTTGGCATCCATTCTTGTGAGGCACAAAAATGATTGTTGCTGGAAGGCACGATCGCAAGATGATTAATTTCTAAAAATCTCCGTCTGAAATGCTGATACTTCAGCAAGAAAACTTTCAGTTTATTCTCAGCCGATTTTCATTTTTAGCTGGTTGGGCGAAGACGCTGCAATAATCAGAACAAGGTGCCGCGTCACACCACCTAACCGATATTCAAGATTGGTGAAATCATAATCGAGACAGACCTTTGCGTTGTAGTGCTGAAGTAGGCTAAGCCTGTGCTTCAGCGTCAATGTCAAACGGGGGAATGCCCATAAATTATAGTAATGATGGCTGCGGCTATACCCATCTTGCTTTTTCAGTAAAAGTTACAGAGCCACTCAGGAAAAACTCATTTTTCGAGGATTAACTCTACTAAAGTGAACCTATCGGTCGTATCGTCTGGCCGTGCCTGCTCCAGGAAACCCCCTATGACAGCCCATATCCTTCTGGTGGAAGATGAAGTTAAACTTGCCCGGTTTATTGAACTGGAGTTAGGTAGCGAGGGCTATCGCGTCAGCGTCGCGCACGACGGAATGGCAGGACTCTCGTTAGCGCGGGAGTTTAATCCGGACTTAGCAATTCTGGATTGGATGCTGCCGGGGTTAACCGGGGTAGAACTGTGTCGTCGGCTGCGGGCAACCGGAAGCAAGGTGCCTGTGATTTTGTTGACGGCCCGTGATGAGGTGAGCGATCGCGTTGCAGGACTGGATGCGGGAGCCGATGATTATGTAGTAAAGCCCTTCAGCATTGAAGAGTTGCTGGCACGGATCCGAGCACACTTGCGGCGCACCCAGGAACCCGATGAAGATGTGTTGCAATTTGAAGACCTGAGCTTAAATCGTCGAACCCGTCAAGTGTATCGAGGTAAGCGATCGCTGGAGTTAACGGCGAAAGAGTTTGATTTACTGGAATATCTGCTGAGTCATCCGCGCCAGGTTTATACCCGGGATCAGATTCTTGAAACCGTGTGGGGTTACGACTTTATGGGCGATTCCAACATCATTGAAGTTTACATTCGCTATTTGCGTTTGAAGCTGGAAGAGCAGGGCGAAAAACGACTGATTCACACGGTGCGCGGTGTCGGTTATGCCTTGCGAGAACCAAACTTATGACCACAAATCTTCGGATTGGCGATCGCTTTCCCGACCTGCAATTGCCCAATCACCAAAATGAACAAATCCAGCTTTCCCAGTTCACCCGACCAGGACTGATGGATCAAAAGTTAGGGTTTCTGGATGGCTATCCTTTAATTCTGGTATTTTATCGAGGCTTTTTTTGTCCGCGCGATCGCCAACAATTTCGCCAGCTTGTCCAATTTCAAGACGAACTGGCAGTCAACTATTGCAAATTGGTCACGGTTAGTGCCGATCCACCAATTGTGCAAGCGGCTTTTCGCGCCGGGCTGGGAGGACAGTGGCCGTTTCTGGCAGATGAACAGCGAGAGATCATTAAACAGATCAACATCCTGGACGAAACGGAAGGTGAATTTGCCTACCGTGCTCAGCCTTACACCTTTGTCTTATATCCCGATCTGACCATCTACAAAATTTATAATGGTTGGTTTTTCGTGGGACGACCAACGCTGGAAGAATTGCGACTCGACCTGCGTGCCATTATGGAAACGCGATCGGATTATCGCTACGAAGCATACAATACTCCAGAAGTTCAGCAAATTCGGATTCCCCAGCAGACGTGGGAAAATGGTGCACCATCTCTGGGTGAGAATGGATTGCCCGTTGGGCAAGGCATTGTACGCTGGTTTGATCTTCAGTCCGGGAACGGCATGATTGTCAGAGATGGAATACAGGATGAAATATTTTTCAATTTCACCGCCATTCCCGGTCAAGGCTATCGCACTCTCCAGGCAGGAGTATCGGTAAAATTTGAGATGATTGAAAGTAAAGCAGGGTTGATAGCCCGAAATATTCAAAAACAATGAAGAGAGTGAAGATTATTTTTGGGCATGTAGAACTTCCTCATGAGGTGCTTTGGAAAGGGAAAGTCGTTTTGACCAGAATCTTCACAGGAAATGGCCGTGGTGCATGTTTGGTGCAGCGGCCTGAAAGCTTGGCCCGTTTACTCAACGAGACTCCAGGCTGAATTAATTTTTATACAGGGCCGCAAACTGGTTTTTCAACTGGTATAGCTTGGGCAGATCATTGATTACCACATAGGGATCATTGGGGTGATGAGCAATGAAATTTTGGTGGTACTCTTCGGCCGCATAAAAGTCATTTAAGGGAGCCAGTTGAGTCACAATGGGCTGGTGGAAAATATGAGCCTGGTTCAGTTGGTCAATATAAGCCTGGGCGACCTGCTTCTGCGTCTGATTGGTGAAAAAGATGGCAGACCGATACTGGGTGCCTGAATCGGGGCCTTGCTGATTCAGTTGGGTTGGATCGTGGGCCACGGAAAAGAAAACTTTGAGCAGTTGACCATAGGAAATCTGGGATGGATCGTAGGTGATTTTGACCGATTCCGCATGGCCCGTCTGTCCCGTACTGACAATGTCATAATGGGCGGTTTCGGCACGACCTCCTGAAAAGCCAGAAACCACGCTAGAAACCCCTTTGAGATGGTCAAACACCGCTTCCATGCCCCAGAAGCATCCCCCTGCCAGCACCAGCGTTTGCTGACCCGTTGACATAGACTTGGGGATATCGATCGCTGGATTGGGAAAGGTTCCTGCGGCTACGGAAGCAGAGCGATTGGCCGTAGGGTTAGAAACCACTTTGTAGGAGATGCCGCCCACTAGCGCAATCGCGATTAGCGAAATGAGAGAGATTGGACGCATGAGACGAAGTGCAAGAGAACGACTCAACGATGACATAAAAATTGGGTTCCTGGACGCATGGATTACTTTAAAGAGTCTGGGAAAGAGGGGAGCCAACCAGAGTTGAGTTTGGACATCCCACCACAGCAGGATGGCGATCGCAGTTCCAAGAATCGTCAAAGGCCCATCCCCGTGGGCGATCGCCAGTAAGGAAATTGAAATTCCGATGCCATCATCGACCAGCAACCAAATGCGCTGGCAATGTCATGATTCACGGCAGCTAGCACTAAAGTTCCATCTGATACTGGCTCCCCGCAAGGGTACAGAGTGAGCCCAGTTGAGCACCCAACCAAAACTCTTCCCAGCAGGTAGTCAAATTGAATCTCAAAAAAATCCGATTTTGGATCAGGAAATAGATCTGGATTATTGAGGCTTTTGTGGGGCTGGTGCAACCTGAAGAGTGCAGGGTTGTTTATCGCATTGTTGCTCATACAGCTTCTGGATATAGGGCTCCTGCCAGGCTAAAGGAACTTCCAGCAGTGCCTGCGTACCCGTAATTCCCTGAGCGATAAAGATGAGTAGTGCAATAGAATTTAAGACAATGTGAACAGTGCGCCATCGATTGGTTTTATCCTGATAAATCTCGCGCAGGATGGCCAGCGAGAAAATCATTAATAGTGCTGCCGTGACGCCGTAATAGTAATGGGAGATGTACCACTGATCGGTTTTGCGATAAACGCCATCCTGGCAACCCAACACCACCAAGCTCATCCCTGTAAGGGTGGCAAATATCCCCCGCCATAGCCGCGTCTTCGCCCGATAGAGCAATCCAAGAGAGGTAATCGCGACTCCAAAGATGATGCCAACTAGCAGCACCCGGAATGGATTTTGCGCCCAGATTTTGTTGTCTACAATGGTGCCAAATATATCGTTTGCGAATGCCAGGAGAACAACTCCAACAACCCCGCCCGCCAACCAGCGACCCAGTTGAACATGCTCCTGTCCAGTACTGGGCGGGATTTTGCTTTTTCCTCCAGTTGCAGTTTGTAATCGACGCTGACGAGTTTGGAGTGCCCGATTTACCACAATGCCGATCAAGGGGAACACAACGACGACTGTGACGATCGGATGTAGCAGCAGGATTACATCCTTGAATTCCATAGAGACCCTCTCTAACCTGGTGAGGTTTACTTCACTTCACTGGATGGGAACATCGTGACTTTACCGTGCTTCACCGCCACCACGACATCGTAAGTGGCGCAGTAAGAAAAGGTGACATCATTTGCTTTGTTGTACAAGTTGACCACCATCCCCGCACCACCGGGCTGAACGCTGATCGGCTCCAAATCTCCATAAAAGAAGCGACGTAACTGGTCACCACTGCCAATTTGACCTTTGTTTTTAGCAATTAGCGCAATTTTCTCTTGCACCGAAGGGCCAGACTGTTTGGTTTCAGCCGCCGTGGCCACTCCAACCAGCGATGGATTAATCACCTTCAGAGATGCATCGCCAATCGTCACCAAACCAACCATTGCCAGACCTGTAAGCAGAGCAGTGAATTTCATGGGTTACTCCTAACAACTATTGAACTAACAACTATTGAACAGTGACTGAATCTTTGGGCTGTGAACCCAGTTGGCTCACTGGTCATAGCATCTCAGGCTGTGCTGAACCCCTTCTTAAACCAATCACAGGATTACCTGAAGGTAGCCTGATAAATCCCTCAGCCTCACCTCAGCCATTTCTCAGATTGTGATAAAGGCGATGGTGATGCGATCGAATCAGGCTACAGCAGCCCTATTTGCATTGTGAAATGAGCAATCAGCTGGTTACCGTATCACCAGAGGCAAGGGCATGGCAACGCCCTACTCATTCATGTGGAACGAATGCTTGTGGAACGGAGCGAACGCATGTTGTCGATCGAAACCGCAGGAACAACCGATTTTGAATATGTTCAGGCGTTTTACCGAAACAGCGGCTACGACGAGGAATCAAGAATTTGTGACTTTTACACGGATGGTGTTGACAAAATTGTTGTCTGTAAAAGGCTGAACCACTTGAACCCACAATCAGCTTAGTGTTGCTAGGACTGCACACCTTATTAGTTGGATTGCATAGAATTGGTTGGATTGCATCGACACCTGCTTCCACTGAGCGTGAATGGCATAGCTTTGGTCAGCAAGCTTAGGAGACGGCCAATCGCCAGGTAATCGATTCTGTGTCGGCTTACTGGTTCGCCGCCGCCACTCTGAATATGGCTACGGCTATAACTTTTTTAGGGTTTACATTGGTAAACTGATCGCGAATGTACTTCCCTCTCCCAATTTCGATCGCACTGTGATGCTGCCGCCCATTCCTTCGATCAGGGTTTTTGAGATCGCTAATCCTAAGCCATGTCCGCCAGTGGAACGGGCACGGGCTTCATCAACCCGGTAAAAGCGTTCAAAAATGCGGCTTTGATCCTGAAGCGGGATCCCTACCCCATAATCCCGTATCTGAAGGATGGCTTGCTGATCGACTCGCTCCAGATTTAACTCAATTGGTTGATTCGCCTCCGAATATTTCACCGCGTTGTCGATCAAATTAATCAACACTTGCTTCAAGCGATCGCGATCAACGATTGTGGAAATTGTTGCCTTTGCCTCCACTCGAATTACTCGATCGCTAAATTTTTCAGCCATTCCGGCTACTTCTACCAGTAGATCATTCAGCACTACTGACTCTAAGTGATACTGCACATACCCACTATCTGCCCGCGCTAGATCCAGCAAATCCTGAAGTAACCGCACTGTGCGCTCGGCTTCTGACACAGCCGTTTCTAGCGCTTCCTTTTGATAATCATTTAAATTTGTACTCCGACGCAGCAAACTTTGTAAATAACCCAGCACGATTGTCAAAGGCGTGCGTAACTCATGGGAAACATTGCTCACAAATTGGCGCTGCTGCTCCCACGCTTCCGATAGCCGCGACAGCATCATATTAAAAGTCTGAGCCAGTTCCTTCACTTCACTTGGAGCATCGCTCAGTTGTAATTTGGCTTTACTTAAATCTTCTGCCGAAATCGCACCTGCCATCTGACTCATTTCGTGCAACGGCTGCAGCGATCGCCGAATCCGCACTGCGATCGCCACCATAGTCAACAGGATTGCAAGGATGCAAACCGCTGCTAATCCCTGATTAGCAGCAATTAATTGACGCTGATCCTGCGTCACATCCTGTGCCATATAGACCTTGCCTAGTGGTTTCCCCTTGACCGTCACCGCACCCTGATACAAAATCAGGTATCGCTCATCCACTTTATAAACCTGAGGGTTGAGCGGCATCTCGGCGATCGACATTAACTCATCCGTTGCCGTAAAAGATGAATTCACGCCAACGGATTGAGCCAACAGCTTCTTACCATCAAGGCTTTTGACCCAAATCACTAATCCAGGCACCGACACATTATTGATGGTCTTCTGCAGTCCAGTTTCAATCGGCAACATTTCACTGTATAGCTCAACATCCCGTGGAAACCGGGTCGCGATGTATTTCACGCTCTGGGTATGGGTTGTAATTAAGAGTTGCTGCATCTTCCAGCTTGTCCAGATGGCAACACTACCTAAACCAAGCATCGAAAGCAGGGCAATTTCTACCGTTAACCGCAACTGCAGCGAAGACGGATCGAGATATCGTTGCTTAACTTGACGAATTTTTCCCCAGAGCTGCTGAGTCCATTGCATTAGAAAGTTATTCCGCTCCGTGGTGCATAATGTCTAACTTCGCATCAATCCATCCTTGCAAAATAGCGTTGTGCGCTTTCTCAGCCTAATACCAGATGTGCAAGCATTCACTTGCTACCAAAACTGCTACAGATCCAGTCTAATCGAAACATTTGTTACGGAATGATGATGCTATGACGGAAAGATTAGATTTTACTGAGAAAATCGATTTTGCTAGGGCAATCTCCATCCAAAATCTTTTGTCTCTGGTTAACTCACTCTATTTCATGCGATCGCCACGATGATCACCAACTTGCAGGGTAATCATCAGCATTGGACTCACGGCAGCGCTGGAGCGAAAGAAACGGTCATCAACAATATAGAGATTGTTAGAGATTGTCTACATCGTGAGCTCAACATTGCGAGCGAATACAGACTGGTGGAATCGTATCCA
>JAJPKC010000467.1 GCA_021323955.1 Oscillatoriales cyanobacterium Centralia_MAG_596
TCCGGTGTCCGAAACATCGCCGGTTCACCACGAAATACCTGATAATTGGGTGCCTCCAGCGCATGCCGCTTGAGATACAGCACCCCGCCCACAAACACCAACAGCGTCGCGCCGACTACCCCCGCTTGCAGCAAATTGCCCACCAGTTGCTCTACCCGGTGCTCTGTCCATTGTTGCCGTAATTTCGTCGGCATACTACATCTTCCCCGTGACGCCGTTGTAAATCATCTGTGCTGCCAGCAGCAAAATCACACCCGTAAAGACCGATCGCAGCAGCCCAATCTTCGCCTGCACCAGCACTCGCGCCCCCAGCAACGCCCCCAGTAGAACGCCCAACATCACCGGCATGGCCAGTCCGGGATCAATATACCCCCGGCTGAGATAAACACCCGCACTCGCGGCTGCCGTCACGCCAATCATAAAATTGCTGGTGGTCGTTGACACTTTAAATGGAATCCGCATTACCTGATCCATTGCCAGCACCTTAAACGCACCCGACCCAACGCCCAGCAACCCCGACAGTGCGCCTGCGATCGCCATCAGCCCAAATCCCATGCGCACAGAGTGCACCCCATAAGCCTGTGGCCCTTCTGGAGTAGGGTAGCTGCTGTTCAACTGCAAACGGCTTGCCAGTGAATCGGGCGCTGATGCGGCATGGGGCGCATGGGGCTGCTGGGTCAGATAGGCAGTGGTTAGCAGCACCAGCCCAAATATAACCGCGATCGCGCGCGTGGAGACATACATTGCCAGATTGGCTCCCGCGATCGCCCCGATCGTCGTTGCCACCTCCAAAAACATCCCTAAGCGCAAATTGGTATAGCCCTCTTTGACAAATGCAGCGGCAGCGCCACAGGATGTTGCAATCACAGAAATTAACGACGCGCCGATCGCGTAGCGGATATCCACACCAAACATCAGCGTCAGCAGCGGCACAATGACGACACCGCCTCCCAAACCCGTGAGCGCACCCAAAAAACCAGCACTCGTCGAAGCAATCCAGACCAGGACTGTGAACTCTAAAATATTCACGCAACGCTCCTCAAGAAGGGATCCAGCGATCGCAGTAACACTTGCCATCGTGATGCAGACGATGACAGCAGTGAATCGGAATACTGGCTTCAGACTTGCATTCGAGCCGTTCGTGCGCCCCTCAGCGGTCTGCCCCCAGCAAGGCTGAATGTTCCAACGGTCGATTGGCCTATCGATCAGTTGCCGGAATCTGCCCCCACTCTAGGTGGACTTACTGATAAAATCAATCATTCTTTCTATTGAAAAGAATAACTAAAAGTGATTGAATCGTTGCGATCGAGCCTGGAGAACCGCTGAGATGGCCGGAATGACACTAGAACAACTGCGGATCTTTCTCGCGGTGTCACACCATCTGCACTTCACCCGTGCAGCCGAATCACTCTACATTACGCAGCCTGCTGTGAGTGCGGCCATCCAAAACCTGGAAGCAGAGTACTGTGTCAAACTCTTCCACCGAATTGGACGGCGAATTGAGCTGACCACTGCGGGAAAGCTGCTTCAGGTCGAGGCGCAGAAGGTGCTCGATCAGGTGGCTCTGACTGAACGCGGCTTGCGCGAACTCAATAATCTCCAGCGGGGTGAACTCAAGCTGGGTTCCAGTCTGACGATCGGCAACTACTGGTTGCCCGCAAAAATTAGCCGCTTCAAGCGCAAATACCCGGGGATCTCAGTCAACTGCACCCTGGCCAATGCCAAAGAGATTTGTGAAGGTACGGCTACCGGGCTATTTGATTTGGGGTTGGTAACGGGTGACCTTGATCCCGCCCTGCAAACAACCCTGGAACAGGAAGCAGTTGGCAGCGATCGCCTGCAAATTGTCGTGGGGCGATCGCATCCCTGGTTTGAACGTTCCCGTCTGCATGTCAAGCAACTCACCCAAACATCCTGGATCATGCGCGAGTCTGGTTCCGGCACACAGCAGATGTTTGAGCAGGCCATCAAGCGCTGGGGTATTGAGCCATCTGACCTGGACGTGATTCTGGTCTTGAGCAGCAGTGAAATGGTCAAAGCAATGGTAGAGAGTGGCGTGGGGGCTGCCGCGATTCCAGAACTCATGGTGCAAAAAGAGCTTCAGCTTTCGACTCTACGGGCTGTTTCCGTGACAAACAGCCGCAAAGCGTCCAGTGCCGCCCTGGAAATCGTTCAACCCGTGTGGAAATTAAAACATCGACAGCGCTTTCAGACCCAGTTGGCGATCGCGTTTGAGCAAATGTTGATGTCGTAGCATCGGCATTATGGCGCGACTAACAGCGGTGCGGCTTGCAGGAGTCGTTGTGTATAAGGATGCTGCGGATGCGTAAAGATATCCGACGTTGAACCGATCTCAACAATTTTCCCTGCATTCATCACGGCGATGCGATCGCAGAAAAATCGTGCCACCCAAAGATCGTGGGTAATGAACAGGTACGTCAGTTTAAATTCTTGTTTTAAGTCCTGCATGAGGGCAAGCACCTGCGTCTGCACTGTGGCATCCAGCATACTGACTGGTTCATCGCAGATCACCAGTTGCGGACGTGTGATCAAGGCTCGCGCGATCGCTACCCGCTGCTGCTGTCCACCCGAAAGTTGTGATGGGTAGCGATTGTAAAATAATGCCGCTGGCGTTAACCCAACCCGTTCCAGCATCTCAATCACCTGGGTCTTGGCTAATTGCGGCGTCGCTAACTGATGAATCTGCAGTGGATCCGCAATGCTCTCTCCGACCGTCATCATTGGATTGAGGCAGGCGTGAGGGTCTTGAAATATCATCTGCATCTGCCGTCGCTGTTGCTGCAGGGTCGATCGGGACAGCCCAACGAGATTTCGCCCCCAAAACTCGACCCGCCCTGCAGTGGGACGGATCAACTGCAAAATGGTGCGCGAGAGCGTACTCTTGCCACAGCCAGACTCACCGACTAAGCCCAACGTCTCGCCAGGATAGAGATCCAGACTGATGCCATCCACCGCTTTGATGGTTTGTTCAGGACTGGAAAATAGCCGTGCAATCAAGCTTTGCTCCAGTGTGTAGTATTGCTTAAGGTTATCGATGTGGAGTAGGGGAGGAGTGGACGCGATCGCTGGTTGGTCTGGTTCGGTAGCCGTTGGCGATAACGCGCTGTCTCTGTGTTCGCTTGTCCGCGTGTCTCCTGATCGCTCTCCATCAGCACGTTGCAAATGCAGAGCGGCGTTTAGCAACGATCGCGTGTACTCATGCTGAGGCGTCTGGAACACGGCCTGAGCTGTGTTCATTTCGACAATCTTGCCCCCATACATCACGGCAATGCGATCGCAGTGAGCACCAATCATTGCCAGATCGTGCGAAATGATCATCAGTGCCATCTGGCGCTCATCACAAAACCGGGTCAATTCCTGTAAAATCTGCGCGGCAACCGTTACATCCAGGCTCGTTGTAGGCTCATCCGCTACAATCAGCTTCGGTTCCAGCAGCAGTGCCAGGGCAATCGCCACTCGTTGCCGCATCCCGCCGCTAAACTCGTGCGGATATTGTGACCACCGACTGGCAGGAATTCGTACCGCTTCTAGTGTCTCGATCGCGCGTTTCTGTGCCTGCCGTCGCGATAAGTTGGGACGGTGTGAGCGGAGGGTTTCCAGGCAGTGATCCCCGATCGTCATCAGCGGATCCAGCCGCGTCATGGGGTCTTGAAAAATCAACGCCACCGCTTCGCCGCGAAACCGTCGCAGTGCCGCTGGTGACAGGTCAAATACCGACTGTCCCGCAAATAA
>JAJPKC010000018.1 GCA_021323955.1 Oscillatoriales cyanobacterium Centralia_MAG_596
CGACTTGGGTAAGAGCGAAAGCAAACCAATGGGCAGTGCTAGGAGCGTGGCGGTCATGCGGAGCCGGCTTGACAGCTGCCCACCATTTAACGGGTGCCGCTTGACGCCGGTGGTAATCCCTGTCTGATTCATGGCTGGCCGTTGTTCTCCCTATGGGGCCGTTGGCTTTTCCCCTTTTTCTAATTGGTTAGACAGTCTTTGAGCCATTGCGGTTCAAGCCAACCCAGAGAAAGTGACGGTTGACACCAGTACTAGTGCTCAGCCCGACCAGCGGCGACAGTGCCGCTGGTTACAGTCGTCGCCGGTAACCGCAACAATGAGCGTTTGACGCGGTCATCGTGTGGCGCGTTGAGAGATCGCCCATAGAAAGGGGGCCGTGCAGGTTAAACCTTTTGAGACACCGTACTGTCTAACAGGCTAAAGCTCGCAAGGAATGTTCTCCATGAACCGTAAAGTTGCAATTATGTTACTCGCGCTACCGCTCGGTGCGCTCAGCGTCATGGCACGCTCAGCCACCGCGGCCGAAACTAACTTCGCCACCGCGAATCAGCCAGCACCGCTCGTCGTCGCGCAACTGAATAATCAGTATGATCAGCGTGATGATCACCAGACGAGGACTCAACAAACCCAAGCCCGGCGTGAGGCGGAACGGCAGGCCCAAGTCCGACGCGAGGCGGAGCAACAAGCCCAAGCCCGCCGCAACGCCGAACGGCAAGCCCAGGCTCATCGTAATACCTCACACCGTGTTTGGGTTGCTGGTCACTACGAGGGTGGTTTCTTGGGCATCGGGCGTAAATGGGTGCCAGGGCACTGGACGCAAAGCTAAGACAAAAACTAACCGTGTCCGCTGTGCAACAGCCTACCACTGCAGCCAAGGTTTACGTCTACCACTGTCTTGCTGCCGCGACTTCAGTTTGTCAGCCTGGGTAGGGACGCGTCTCTTTACTTTTATCTAAAAACAACGGACTACAGCACTAGAGCATAACGCAGCAGAAACATCTCTCCAGATACCAGTCTGAGCATGGCTGCTTGTCCCTGGAGGCTGGTTTGCTGGTGCCGTCTTGGCTCCTGGCAAGGAACTTTCGCTCAGCACGCTTAACCTTGCCGATCAGGGTAGCACAGGTCAAAACACCAGCAAACGACTGCTGTTAGTCGTGTTGTACTCTCGCCACAATCATCAAACACAACTCAGCTTATGAACCTTAAACGACTCTTGCTTCTACCCGGTGCCTTGGCCCTCGTGCTGACGGCGGCACCCCTGTTACCAGTTGCCGCCCAAACGCCGTCGTCTCCCACGGGACAGTACCAGAAACATGGGCACACCTTGAACTTGACGGCGGCGCAAAAAGCCCAACTCAAGCAAATTCATGTTGCGACCCGCAGTCAAATCAATGCCATACTGACACCAACCCAGCAAGCCCAATTAGCGAGTGCTAAAGGGCAGGGACAGGCAGGAAAGGTGTGGTCGTCCTTAAACTTGACCGCCGACCAAAAAGCGAAGCTCCGCGCCCTTCGCCAGTCCGAGAAGCAGCAAACAGACGCAGTGCTCACGCCAGCGCAACGGCAGCAGTTACAACAACAGCGCCAACAACACTGACCGCGACGGTGCGAGTAGTGACGACGAAACGGGCTTGAGTCGGCCAAGGACAAAGCCTTGACTGACTCAAGCCGCTAAAGCGCAACATAAACGGCGGTCATCCGGCAACCACTGCCGGGAGAACAAACAACACTTCTTTCTGTTTCCTGGGGCTAAAATTCACAAGTGCTTCGGGGCAATTATCGGCCGGTCGTGAGACGGAACGACCTTGGCTGGCGACGAGTAGACCGGTCGGCCCAAAGTCGAGTGCAAGCAACACCCTTGACCTGATCGCGTAAACCAATGTCGCCGCCACCCAGTCTAATCGTCGTGACATTTAAGCACTCCTCAAACCCAGCGAGTCCGGCTGGGTTTTTTTGCGCATGCCGCCAGAGCCATCCTTGTCTGACCCATCAGTCTGCCGCCAGATGGTTGATCGGTTAAGTGAGCGCTGCGAGCGCTCTTGTCCGACTCCTTGGCACCGCTGCTGACGCGAATTGGGTACCTGGAGACCTTCAGCGCCGACCTGACCACAGCCCACAACGAGCATGTAAAGACCTTCAACCGCTCGATGCAGGCCATGCCGGTGGCGAATCGGCGGTTGAAAGCAACCGTCGTCAGCCTGCGAACCCAAAGGCAACCACTGGCAGCGACGATCGCCGACCGGGAAGCACAGTCCCAGCAAAAAGGGTGGTTCCGGTAAAGCCGTCAGTGCAGCGGTCAAAAGCGCCCAGTGCTTATGACCGCTAAGGGGGGGCCCAGGATCGCCACTGCTCTATGTGGGTGGCAGCTAACACAGTTCCCAGTACGTCATGATTGTTGGCATCCAGTGTTGCAAGGGCTCCAGCCCGATGGGCTTGATCAAATAGCCCAAGTTGTGGGTTACTACCTTAAATTGCTGACATGCACATGTGAGCACGCGTCGAGAACGCTAGCCGAACGGTGCGTACCGGGTGCCTTGATGTTGGCTTCACCCTCAGCCCCCCAACCGTAAATGTTCGATATGCTGAGAAGCGCTGGAGTTATAATCGACACATTGCATCCGCATCTACTGGCAAAACAGCATGGTGCATTTGCACGTAAACAACACGTTTCACTTACCTATTCTATAAACCTCTGAATTGAGTCTCAGAGGTTTTCTTTTAGGGGCAAATACTGTGATTTCAGCGCGTATTTATTTGTAAGGTAAAAAATATTTTTTGAGAATTAATATGTTGAAAACGATACAGGTGCGTTAGAACCGAGCAATTTACACCCAATCCCAATGCCCCAGGTTTCCAAATCAGGGGCATTTTTTGACTGACTTAACCTATCGGACAGATGTAACGCACGCGAACTGAGCGGGGGAGTGACACGGACAGTGGGAGGTGATCACTGAGAGGCTGTCCGCGATCAGTCTCTCAACTTGTTTATCATTCGTTGTATCCTCAATCACACCGGCTGCAGGTCACTAGCATTGGCCACCCGCACGCCGACATTGATCACTAATCCCTGCTCTCAGTGCTTCCAGTGACCGTGGGTTGACTCAGGCCATGACACGGCCGATCGCTGGCGTTCACGGCACCACACGGAGCAGGCACTACGGTAGCGATAAATCGTATGTCCCACAATTGTGACCCTCTGCCACCACCACCAATTAAGGTGCTGATTGTCGAAGACGAGTTTATCCTGGCCATTGCCCTCCAGGAGACCCTGGAAGCGTTAGGCTATGTGGTGACCGGCATTGCCGCTTCGTTTATCGAGACTGTAGGCCATGTAAAGCACGACCGGCCGGACGTGGTGCTCATGGACATTCGGCTACCAGGGGACTGGGACGGCATTGAGATTGCCACCTTTTTGTGGCGCACGTTCCAAGTGCCTGTCGTTTACCTGACTAGCCACTCTGATCAATCCACCTTAGAGCGGGCTCAGGAAAGCCTGCCCTTTGGCTACCTGATCAAGCCGGTCAAGGCGACCGATCTGGTCACGGCCATTCAGACGGCTTACCAGTGCTGCCAGGTGCAACAGCGATGAACCGTTGGGGCGTCGCCATGCTGTTCTCAGGTACCGCTGCATCACCGCTCAGGTGCCGACTGGTTGGGGTCATCATCAGGTCTGTACGGCTCTGCCTGTCAATCACCCGTCCACCTTATTGCCGCTCACTTGGTTGTTCACTTTGGCAGACTGCTGGCGCGAGAATTGACACGGGAGCGCGGTCACACCATGTCTAACCCGCCCCGCCCACGTTCAGCCAGGATTCTGATTGTTGAAGACGAGTTAATCCTGGCCACCACCCTCAAGGAAATCCTGGAATCGTTGGGCTATACCGTCACCGGCATTGCCGCATCCTTTGAGGCCACGCTGGATCAAGTGGCGCAAGACCGGCCTGACTTGGCACTCATCGACGTTCGGTTGCCAGGGCTACGGGACGGGATTGACGCCGCAACGATTTTGAGCGAGACGTTTCAGATCCCCGTGTTGTATCTAACTGGACAGGCTGACCGCGATACCTTAAAGCGAGTCTATCAGTCCCGTCCTTCTGTCTATTTGCGGAAGCCAGTGAGTCGGGAAGAACTGGCGGTGGCCATTGCCCTGGTACTGCGTTTGAATGAATAACCCACAGCACCGCAGAGCAACACGGCATTGGGTTTACCCTCAATTGCCGCCCACAAATGTATGAGACGGGTGCTGACAGGTCTAATGCCAACGAAACCCCCACCAGGTGAGCATGGGGGGCAAAGTGTTCCGTGTGTCAGTTACGTTCGTCACTAAATTATAGACGTCAGGCCAAGAAAGCCTCACCAGGTTAGTAGTGAGGCACATTTCATTCACCTATGGTGCTCCGGGCGTCCGGATGAGCGTCTGGAGGCACCGCCTATAACGGTACAGGACACCAATTACTCCCGTTTGACCAGGCTGAGACAAGGGTGTGACCAGTGTGGGTTCCGGTCACAGCGCTCGCCCTGACTGCCGGCTGCCGTGAGCGCTCAAACCACCAGGGA
>JAJPKC010000408.1 GCA_021323955.1 Oscillatoriales cyanobacterium Centralia_MAG_596
GACCGTTCAAGCTGAATGCCAGTCACTTCGCCTGCTAATTCCAGCGCTCTGGCAGCATAGCGTAAAATTTGCACACCTTCAGGGCGGGACAGTTCATCAAAGAACCAGCCGCAACTGGTGTACATGAAAAGAGCGTGGCGCTGCATTTCGAGCAGATGGAGTGCGTCTACCCGCTCGGTAGCCGTCAACTTGTGCGACTGGTGACCAGAGAGGAAGCGATTGATAGTTGTTAGACTGCGATCGCGCATCACCTGGATATATTCATCGCGTGCCAGCCAGGGATCACGAAACAGCTTTCGGCCCGCTTCTTCATAGACCTTGATTAACTGGTCGCGCAGCCAGTCCAACGCCTCGCGCAACGGACGCCGCCACTGTTGATTCCAAAGACCACCGCCCCCGCAACCGCAGTCGTCCTGCCAGCGATCGACCCCGTGGCTACAGCTCCAGGCGGTTACTGGCTTTAACTCCACCTCCCAGGTGGGAGTGTGCAGCGAGAGATAGTGGGCAAAATTTGTCACGGTCCAGTCGCGATCGGGAAACTCCTGGACAAACGCATAGGCCAGACATTTTTCGGTACCGCCCTTGTGGTGCCCAAAGGTTTCACCATCCGTCGCAACGGCAATCAGCTGTGATGGGCGATGATCCCCGCGTACCGCCTGTCCCAATCGACTGGCCAGATTATGAGAGCTACTTAAAGCGCTGTCAAAGCCCATATCACGAGAAATGGGGCCGTCGTAGAAGAAAATGTCGATATAGGGTGAGGCGAGAGGGGTAGAAGGGGATGCGTGCGTCTCATCCTCTTGCTTGAGAAAACAGCGGTAAGGACGGGTGGGATCAATCTGTCCACCGCCGACCTCGAACCACTGGGTCACAGGCTGGTCATCGGTCGCGATGGGCCGACAGCGCTGTGCTTGCGAAGGGGCCAGCACAATAAATTTGATCCCCTCTGACACCAGGGCTGCCAGCGTAGCGTAATCCACCGCAGTTTCGGCCAGCCACATGCCTTCGGGATCGCGACCAAAGCGAGAGTGAAAATCGGCTTTACCCCAGCGAATTTGAGTGAGCTTATCGCGATCGTTCGCCAGCGGCAGAATGATGTGGTTGTAGACTTGCGCGATCGCGTTTCCGTGCCCATTGAGTCGGGCGCAGCTCTTGCGGTCAGCCTCTAAAATTCGTTGATAGGTTTCGACATCGTGGCGCTCCAGCCAGTTCATAAGCGTTGGCCCGATGTTGAAACTGAGAAACTCGTAGTTGTTGACGATCCCAATCACATTGCCTTGCTCGTTCAGCACGCGCGCGAAGGCATTGGGCCGATAGCACTCGTGGTGAATGCGTTCATTCCAGTCGTGAAACGGCGCGGCGCTGGGCTGACGTTCGATCGCGTCCAGGTAAGGATTTTCGCGAGGGGGCTGATAAAAGTGCCCATGCACGGTGACATAAACTCCCTGGGCCGTTTGGAGCGGATCGGCATTGGAGTCATCGTCGGGGATCACGGCATCGGCTGATGATCCCAGGCGATCGATGGTCTGAGCAATCTCACCACCACCTGCTTGAGTCCACTGGCTGTCGGCAATCGAGGCCTTGGGCAGGGACGAGTTGACCGGATGGGGATCGAAATTTGAGGTCATGTAGGAAGTTCCAAATGAGGATAAGCAATCGCGCTGGCAGGCTGGCGGTCAACGGTCAAACGTTGGCGCAAATCGCGATCGCAGTGGAAGGGATAGCCAGGTTAGGAAAAGGATTGATCGGCCTTGAGTGGGTTACCGCTGCCATGTCTAAAGCCGTGACGAACAGATTGAACGTTGATTACTGGGAAGCTTTGAGGCACTGGGAAATGCAAATCGTGCGGTCAGTGCCTGGTGCAAAGCACTGTAGCAGTCTCGTAAAGTCGTCAATATCTGTCTAAGCACAGAGAAACGTTCGGGATCGCATCTATCATTAGGGGCACAATGCAAAGAACCTGATTGAATTACTGCGTCGCTTGAGTAAGGGGATCAGACAACACCAAAGCTGCTATTGGACGGCTTTGACTGGATGACGCGATCGCCAATCGACGGGTGTTATTTGCAATGGCTAAATCGATCAATCAAGCCAAATAAATGTAATTCATTAACCAAATTAGAATGTCACCATTGCGCCAGCGCGACGGCACTCAAATCCTGAATCCTTGCGTGCGGATGATTCCATTTGCATTCGCCACACTGTTCCGCTGGGCGCTTACCTCGAAGTCGACATTCTACACGCACCTCGACCAGGGTATAGGTGGCTCGATTGAGAACCGCTGTAATCTACTCTTGCACAGGAAAGGGGCGCAACGGCAGGAATCGGGAGGGTTGAACAAAGGATGAGCATTTCTACTGGGTTAAAAGCATCTGAGCAATGAAAATCCTGTGCAATGTAACTGATTCAACCGCAGAATGCTGATAAATTTAACCGTGAATTAAGGATTCATTGCAAGAGTTGTTCTGTCGTTAACAAACTACGTGAACCGTTACAGATAATTCGGCTTCCATCGTAATCCATTTTTGCGATGCATCGTTATTGTGGAAGCATCTAAGTCAATGGCTAGCGGTGGCTGCATCCATCATTATCATCACTTCGATGGCTCTGCTGTACCGTGATCCCTGCAAAACTGCAGTTTGCGAGTGCGCTTAGTGCTATCTGCCGTTTTTCATTCACCACGATGTCAATTAAACGCGTTATTTTCGTCGGTCTATTAATCTTTGTCCCAATTTCGATCGCGGCTCAATGGCTGCATTGGGGATCGCTCATCGTGTTTGCTACAGCGGGGCTGGCGATCGTACCGTTAGCTGCCTGGATGGGTACAGCGACTGAAGCCGTTGCGATCGTGGTGGGGCCATCGATGGGAGGACTACTAAATGCCACATTTGGTAACGCTACCGAACTCATTATTGCGTTGGTCGCGCTGAATGCCGGACTGATCAGCGTGGTAAAAGCCAGTCTCACGGGTTCTATCATTGGCAATCTGCTGCTGGTCATGGGACTTTCGATGTTGTTAGGGGGACTGAAATACAAAGAACAAACCTTTCAGTCGGTAGTTGCCCGCGTGAATGCCTCATCCATGAATTTGGCAGTGATTTCCATGCTTCTACCAACGGCTTTGCACTTCACGGCTAAAAGCATTGGTGAACCAATCATTCAGCGGCTTTCCGTGGCGGTGGCCGTGGTACTGATTACGGTGTATGGATTGACATTATTGTTTTCCATGCGCACGCACAATCACCTCTACAATCCAGAGCTAACGGAACAAAATCTGCAGGCACTGGCGCAGGGCAATCTGGCTGAGTCGCGTCCTCGCCATCGCAAGCACCTGTGGGGCTGGATTGGAGTGCTGCTGGCATGTACGCTCCTGGTCGCGATCGAGTCTGAGCTATTAGTCCACACGCTGGAGGCGGCAACGGCTAGTTTAGGGTTGACAACGCTTTTTACAGGCGTCATCCTCTTACCAATTATTGGTAATGCCGCTGAACATGCTACGGCTGTCACTGTGGCCATGAAAGACAAAATGGATCTATCGGTGTCTGTGGCCGTTGGATCAAGTATGCAGATTGCCCTGTTTGTGGCACCAGTGCTCGTCATCACGGGCTGGCTGATAGGGCAGCCAATGGATCTGGACTTTAATCCATTTGAACTGGTGGCTGTGACAGTTGCAGTGCTGATTGCCAACTCAATCAGCTCGGATGGACGCTCCAACTGGCTAGAAGGTACCTTGCTGATGGCCGCGTATACGGTTCTGGCACTGGCTTTTTACTTTTATCCAGTGACAGAGGGGCTACGATAGTCGATTAGGCCCGGCGCAGCGTCCAGAACGGCACCTTTTGCGTGACTTCCAGGCTGCCACCCTGAACCCATTTCTGCGTAAATAAGTAATCTTTGCTTTGCCAGATCGGGATAAACGGCACATCTTGAGCTAGTAAGTCCTGTAGTGCCGCAAAAATCTGTCTGCGGGCAGATGGCTCCTGAGCCATGCGGCTTTGATTGATGAGCTGGTTGGCCCGATCGCTGTAATAGAATGATCCTTGCAGCGCGCTTGATCCATCGGTGCACCCGTCGGTGGCTGACCCTTTGACGCATTCCATAAATGGCTGGATGTAATTATCCGCATCTAGAAAGTCAGGCGTCCAGTCCAGCAGAAACATGGGGTAAACGCCTTTGTCTAAATTTTTGTAGGCAGTTGTCGATTCAATGCTTTTGAGTTCAATTTGCATTAATCCACCTAATTGTTTTTTGGCGGATGCTTTGAGCGTAATTGCGGCCAGTTGATCATTGGTGATATTTGAGCGATACCAGAATTCAACCTTGAGGGGGTTCGCGATCGAGTAGCCTGCTTTGGTCAGAAAATCGGTGGCTTTCGCAATATTGTTGTCACCGTACTGCGTCTTAAAAACAGGCTTTTGTTCGCGCAGCGTTGTTGGGATCAAACTATAAAGTGGGTCAATCTGACCCTGAAAAATCCGGTCTTGCAGCAATGGACGATCGAGGATAGCCGCGATCGCTTGCCGCACTTCCAGGCGATCAAGCGGTGGCGACTTGAGATTCAGGGTGAGGTAGTTAAGGCCACTACCCGATTTTTCAACGATGTGCCAGCCGACTCTGGGTGCGTCCTGCTGCAAGTTGCGAACCTGATCCAGCGCTAACCCCTGATACGCCACATCGATCGCGCCGATGCGAAAGGCGTTATAAAGGTTGGCGGGACTGGAGAAGAACTGAATGTCCAACCCTTTATTGGCAGGCTTGCTGCCCCAGTACTGGTCAAACGCATCCAACCGCAGCGAATCGGTGCCAAACTGCACCAGCTTGTAAGGCCCTGTGCCCACTAAAACCTCTGGCTTGAACGCCCCTTCCTTAATTTCGTACGCATTGGGTGAGACGGCACAGGCACCCGAAAACGCCAGCAGCGCCGGAAACGCGGCGAACGGTTTTTTCAACGTGATGGTGAGCTCGTACTCCGCCGTCGGCACTACCGCATCCACCAGGTCTGACAGCAGCGAGGAGGGGGCACCTTTGTTCTGGATGAAGCGATCCAGCGAGAATGCCATTGCTTTGGCGTTAAACGGTGTCCCATCGTGAAAGACGACCCCGTGCCGTAGCGGTATGGTGTAGGTGAGGCCGTTACGGCTGACAACCGGCAAGGCTGTTGCCAGTTGCGGTTCCAGTTCGGTCGTGCCCAGTTTGTAGGTATAGAGCCGATCGCTCAGGTTGTACAGGAGACTGCTGGGAAATGTGCCGTACGCATCTGCCGGATCAAGCGTATTTACCGTTGAGGTAGTGCCCAGGGTAAGACGCCCATTGCCAGCTGTTGGTGCGGGCCGTTCGCCTACAGCACCGCAGCTAACAATCAGGACGCAGCACAAACAGAAAAGCGCGATCGCGCGCGAAACAGACCAATGTTGACCCGGCATCCAGCAGCAAACCTATACAGAAGTCCTCAAGTAGGGACAAGTTTACCGCAGTTGCGCGATCGCGAGCGTTCGAATCTCACACGCTAATCGCCGATAGCTGATTGCTAAACTCAACGTTCTCGGCTGGTCGCACAATATAAGCCACATGCATTGGATAGCCCTCGGAATAAATGGCATCAATGTGCTTGAGCGCAACTTCGCGATTCTTGTAAGACCGGAGTGCACGCTCTTGACCATTGGGATAGCGAATACAAACTTGCCAAATCATCGGTATGGCCTCACGAATGGACTGTAGCGGTCACTGACTACTTCATGAAATATTTATGCCTTCATCCTAAGATTCCTATTGAAACTTTGCACTCCGTATAACTGGTGAATTGCATAATTAGAACGGACGTTGAAAGTGGATGATTATGCCAAGCCCGAACCGTACCTACCCTGAGCTTTTGCGAACACACTGTTCAAACTGTCCTATGTTGACGCCAATTGGTTTGGAATTGGTAGCCACTATTGTTTAAGTTGAGTGCAACCTCGGTGCTTTCCCCTACGTAGATTTGGGCAAGCAACGTTTTTTGGATCATCAGCCGTGTGAATCTGGTAAAGCTGCGGATCAGAAATTGAGTGTTGTCCGTTAAACTCTCACCAAGATGTTTTATCGCATCATTGAAGACTTAAAGAATCGTTCTGATTGGTTGTCTTCAATGATGAAAATCAAGGAAGACGGTGTTAAAAACACCAGCGCTTAGTAAGGAGAAATCTGCATGATGTTTGACTGCGTTGTTGTGGGAGCCGGCCCCGCCGGTGCCAGTGCAGCCTATCACCTGGCAAAGCGAGGACGATCGGTGCTGTTGCTAGAGAAGCAAACCCTGCCGCGCTACAAACCCTGTACGGGTGGCGTGTCTCCCGCGATCGCGCAATGGTTTGATTTTGATTTTGCGCCTGCGATCGCGCACAAAGTCGAAAACATCTGCTACACCTGGAAGCTTGGCGATCCAGTCAACGCCAAACTCAAAACTTCAGAACCCATGTGGATGGTGCGCCGCGACATCTTTGATCACTTTCTGGTTCAAAAAGCCCAGGCGCAAGGGGCAGAGCTGCGCGACAATACCGAAGTGACTAGCATTTCATTTCAAAGCAACCACTGGCAAGTCAATACAGCGGATGGCCCGGTCACCGGTCGGTATTTAATTGCGGCGGATGGTGCTAAAGGCCCCACGGCAAAGTGGCTGGGGTTCAAAGAGCCGAAACGTCGCTCTGGAGCCGCTCTGGAAGTGACTGCTGCCGGTGTCGATGCGGTGAATGCCTATTTTGAATTTGGCATGGTCAAAAACGGTTATATCTGGCGCTTCCCGAAGGAGAACGGGTATTCTCTCGGCATCGCAACGTTTCGCGGCAATGATGCGACAGACCTCAATCCAGTGTTGACCGAGTATGCCCAACGGTCTGGTCTGGATGTCAAAACCGGTCAGCTAACGTCGCATCCGCTTTGCCTATGGGATGGCAACCAACCGCTGCACACGCAAAACGCATTGCTGGCTGGTGAAGCGGCCTCGATTGTTGATCCGTTTACCGCCGAAGGCATTCGTCCGGCGGTGTTTACTGGGGTTAAAGCCGCCGCCGCGATCGATGAAGCGCTCTCGGGCAACGCGAATGCACTGCAACACTATACCGACCTCATCAATCAGGAATGGGGTGCAGACATGGCATGGGCGCAGCGGTTAGCAGGGGTGTTTTATCGCGTTCCTGGCATTGGCTACAAAGTGGGCATCAAACGACCCTCGGCTACAGAACGCATCGGCCAAATTTTGTGCGGTGAGCTGCGTTACGCGGATGTGGCCAACCGCGCGCTGAAGCGTCTCAGCGGTAGTTTAATTCCTGGCATGGGCTAATTCTGGCATGGGTTAGTTCTGGCATCGGCTAAACGTTGACGGGTACTTCCACCGCCACAGGTTGCGGCGTACTGCGGAGGAGTGGCTCTTCTGGCGCAACGGTGCGCGATCGCTGCGTCCGAATCAGCGAGACCTGTGTGGTCAGCAGAAAACTTGTGAAACTGGCAATCAGGATTACAGGCACCATGGCTGTATCGGACAGGACACTGAGAATGATGGTGGTGCTAATGGGCGTTTTGGTAATGGCCACATTGACGGCTGCCATCATGCAGACCATTGCAATGGTGGGATGGATCGAGGGAAAGCCCAGTGCGATCGCGTACCCAAATGTGGCTCCCAGGTAAAACAGTGGAAAGATGAAGCCACCCCGGAAGCCAGAATGGAGTGTGAAGCTGATTGCCAGCATTTTGGTAATGCCAATGATGAGCAGCATACCCAGTCCTAAAGTAGCCCCCGTTTCAACGATCGTCTGAATTTCTTTTTCGCCAAAAAAGAGCGTTTGGGGCACGGCCAGAGCAATCAAGCCGATCGCCAGTCCCCCGAACGTGGCTAACAAAATCGTGTGGTGTTCCAGGTGTTTGGTCAAACCACCGATCGCGCGAAATATCAGGACAAAGACCACGGCTACCAGTGCGCCTGCGGTACCCAGCAGCAAGCCGTCCACTAAGTTCATCAAGGTCAATTCAGGAATGGTGGCAAAGTGGTACATGCCCCCGATGGTCAGACCCGTGTTGAACCGAAACACGAAAAAGCTGAGGATGGCAGACAGTACGGCTGGAATGAGTGCTTCGTAGTACTCTAAGCCCCGCCGATGCGGTAATTCCAGTGCAAACAGGGCACCACCCAGCGGCGCACCAAAAAACGCACCGAGCGCCGCGCTCATCCCGCAGAATGTGAGCACGCGGGTATTTACCAGCGTCAGGCGTAGCTTCTGGCTTAACCAACCGCCAAAGCTGCCTAAAATCTGCACCAATGGGGCTTCTGGCCCCGCACTTCCCCCGGCAGTAATCGAAAAGAGCGACGCAACGATCATGGCTGGTGTTTGCTTGATCTCGATTCGACCGGGATCGTGTACTTTATCCACCACCATCGCGACTTCACCAGGCAGCCCCATGAAGTGCAGGGTCAAGCCCACGCACAGCCCGCCGATCGTGGTCGCGATCCAGACGTAGTTCCAGGTCGGAAACGGTGCTGGGAAGGAGGGCAGCAACGCGTCAGGCAGCGTGTGCCATACCAGATGCAGACAGGCTTCCAGCGTGTAGTAGTAAGCTGTCGCTACTAACCCACCGGCAATACCAATCAGCGCTGCGCATAAAATCAACTGGTGGTAGCCCAGTTCATTCGGACCATAGCGCGATCGCAGTTCGGAAACTTCGGTCGTTGCATCATCACCAGAAGAATTGGATAGCATAGGCTGCTCAATAAATTTAGAGAGGACGCCGTGATGTTGGACATAATCATGGGCCGCGACCCGTCACCAGCGAGTAACTCAGGTCTCATTGTGGTTGGAGACGGTTGACTCATTCACTGGGGACTGGCGATCGTTCATTATGCAAACTGCGATCGAGCAAAGCAATTGACTCTGTAGGGGCGAAGCGTTCGGGATGTCAGGCTTGTTTTCACGGCACAGATTTTGTCCGAATGCTTCGCCCTTACCAAATACTTATTGAAATTTCATTCCTAATGCCCTGCAAAGGCCGGATCTTCGACAAATTCCTCGCTTTTTACCACGGTTGGTTCCTTTAGAACGAAGGCACAGAGGAAGCACACCATCAGGGCTGCCATACCCAAGAATTGAAAGAACGTCCGATTGCCCTCGACGGTTTGAGGCAGCAAGCTGTACGTTGTCGCGTAAATGACTGACCCTACGCTGCCATACGCGCCGATATTGCCTGCAATTTGTCCGGTGACGCGACGCTTAATCAACGGGGCGATGCCAAAGGTTGCACCCGCACCACCAAATACAAAGAAGGCACAGCACATGGTCATGACAACGGCGAGGGCAAGCAGCCAGCCGCCTGTAATCAGGCTCATCATCATATAACCTACCCCCAGGCCACCGATCATCGCGGTCAGTGTCCACTTGCGACTGCCAATTTTGTCTGAGATC
>JAJPKC010000204.1 GCA_021323955.1 Oscillatoriales cyanobacterium Centralia_MAG_596
CGAACCAGACGCTTTTCCAGCCGCAATCATCTAAGTTACGGCTGCTGCGAGACGATCGCGCCTCGATCACATCAGCCCGACCCAGACCTGGTTCGCATCAGTCCAACCTTGATTCGATGCCATTCCGCGCAAATTGTGATGCCGCCGCATGAACATGGGTGCGGGGCAGTTGCACGTCAGTGGCCAGACGGGAAATTGAACCGCAAACTGCGCGCGTTAGCTATCCGTATCCCGTGCTTGCCAAAGCCGGTCAGAACGCTGGCCCAGGTGAAGGATCTGGCCGATTGATGAAACCCTCCCTTTTCCGACCCAAATAATAATTTTTTCATTTTTCCTGATCCAGCAGTGAAACAGATGAAAGCAGAGCATAGGGTGTGCAGTATTTTCGTCCGCTCTGCATGAAACGGCTGAAGTTCGCTTTTGCTGGCTAGTCACCTTGCCAGGAGTGGATGAGCATCTGCGATCGGATACCGGTGGGAAAACCTCACGCGTTCTTTACGTAAAAGTTTCAGTCGCTTTATGTTTGTTTCAATAATCTAGGTTAGAAAAGTTAGGTAATTACTCGTAATTTATCTTTACGCGACCGCGACAGGCATCTTCCATGGATTGTCTGCTCTAAATTCAGGAACTCTGTTAAGGAGAATTTCCGATTATCGCTGCTGAACGGCACTGCATCTGCCCTGCGATCGCGGAATCATTATTTTCATTAAAACCAGTCTGCGTTTGAACCGTCGTTTTGGCCTGTAAATAGTGCATTTGCAGCAAAGCGAATTTATCCTGCTGCCGCAATCTTTGCCAGTAGATCTAGCTGTCCCTGTGATTACAACTCGTCTCGTTGATTCAGATCCCTTTGTGGTCAGTGAATAATGTGGATTTCAGTGCATCACTCAGCTGTGAGGCTGCCTAAGCTTTCCATCTTAAGTTGGGTAGCAAACGGATCACACAGATTGCGACCTGTGGCTGTTTAAGAAACAGGCTGCGATAGTTTACACCTGATCTTTGTTTCAATTGCCGTTCAACTGGGCTGGGAATTTCCATCTTTGCCGAGTTGATGTGGTCGATTGCTACTGCCACGCCATACCCATTCATCTACAGCTAAAAGCCCGCGGTGCACGTGATCGCCCAAACAGGGTTGGACTGCATGAGATGGCTTCTACTCAATCGAATTATGACTCTAGATCAACGCCCAGCCCGGTATCCAGTTCTGCTGACGTTATTCAAACTTGGTTGCTCCAACCCACTTTTTTGCTGTGGTTTGACCATTTTTGTCGCTAGTTTTGGTTTAGCCATCGAGAGCTGGCTCAATTGCCCATCAGCACTCGCAGATGCAACAACGTCAGCACCCAGCCACACAGACAATGCGACAACCCTGCCACCGACACTGCCTGGGTCATCGGTTTTGTTACCACAGATGTCCATCAGGCCGGATCAACACGATCGCCGCATGATTGCTGCAAATTTGCAGTGTACTCTTTTGGCGACTACCGAGACGCGATCGTGTCATCCATTTCAGGTTGGGGCACACAATGTGTCTGATGCGGTGGCAGCACGTTCCACACCTCAACCATTGGTGACTGATCTCAAGACCGTTCAATTTGACGCAACGGCAGTGACGTTAACACCGCTGACCGACATCTCTCCAGTGATCGCCAGCGAGACGACAGAGTTTAGTCCCCATCAACGGCTGAATCCGCCGTCTTTGAGCGATCAGAGACAGCTCAACGTTATCTCCCCGTTGCTTATTGCCGACACGGGCGTTCCTGCTCCAACGGACAAGGTACTGCGACAGGGCAGTGAAGTGCTCGGTGTACCGTCTGTCCAGCTTCAGGGCGTCTTTAAGCAAGAGGGCAGCGACACGTCGGCGCGGGCACGGATCAGAGGGTTCTATCCGGTCACACCCAACGCGGGGTTTGGGGCCGAACTTGATTTGACGACCGGCAGAGGGTTTTCTGATTCGCAGACAACCGGGTTGAACTTCAATGAGCTGTATTTTGCTGGATCGCTGCCATCGTTGCCAACGCTGCGGTTTGTCGTGGGTCTGATGGATTTGACCTCGTATTTCGATCGCAACAGCTTTGCGAAAGACGGCGCGACCCATTTCTTCAACTCGGTGTTTCAGACCAATCCAGCACTGGCTGCAGCCGGTATTGCTTCCCGTCCGGGTGCACTGGTGAACTGGAGCGTTACAGACGACATTGATGTTAAAGCCGCCACATTTTCCTCCACGCGCAACCTGGGCGACTTCCATCTCGATGCGTTTGCGGGTGAAGTGGGTGTGCGGTTTGGGACGGCCATTATTCGCGGCACGTATGTATCCTCACGCGATGCCGGCCAGCGCAGCGGCTTTCGCGAGATTTTTGATATCCCCCGTGCTGGCAGGCTCGGCCCTCACGCAGACGATCGCGAAGAAGCCTATGGGATCAATGGTGAGTTCTATATTCCCAGCCTCAAGCTCGGTCTATTTGGGCGTTACGGGCACTATACCGATCTCAACCTGGATGCCAGCGGCACAACCTACAGCGCGGGACTGAATTTTCTGGATGTGTTTATGCCGAGCGATCGCCTGGGACTGGGCTACGGACGGCAGCTCTCCAATGAAGATCTGCGGCGTGCACGGGGCGATAAGAACCCCGATGTCCTGGAGCTGTTCTACGACTTTCGCATTACGCCTAACCTCCGCGCAGCGGTGATGGTTCAAGAACGCAATGAGTTTTCAGAAACCGTATTGGGATTTCGTGTGCGGACGGACTTTGATATTTCGTCGCTGTTTAGGAGGTCGAAATGAGGCGATTTCATTGGCAGAAGATAGGCGATTACGGGATTGTGGCCACCAATAAAGCAGAACATCACGACATGAGAACGTGTCCAGCCACAGGCGTCAAACGCCAAACGTCGAATCCATTCCCTTTTTCACCGTTCCCTTTAGCCACGGCTTCGCTCCGGTTACTGCTCCTGGGTCTGGCCAGTGGGTTGCTCATTGTGCTGCCAGGAATCCCTTCGCAGGCGCAATCCACCACTGTTAGCCAGGGCTACGTGTTGCTTAATCGAGGATGGGTACGGGATGCGATCGCCACGTTTCAGGCGGTGCTGCGGCAAACCCCCCAATCGTTAGAGGCAAAGCTGGGGCTGGCGATCGCCTATCAGCGGGCCGGACAGGATGCGAGCGCATGGCAGGCGTATCAACAGGTGTTGGCGCAAGACCCGAAGAATCTCACGGCCCTGTCTGCTGTTGGTCTGCTTGGAGGGTATCGACCAGAATGGCAGTCACAAGGGATCAAGGCGTTGACGACCCTACTGACCCTGGCTCCTGATCGAACGAGCGATCGAGCGCAGCGGGCACAGCTTTATCGCTATCAGGGACAGTTTGTTGAAGCGCTGGCAGACTACCAGATTTTGCTGCAAAAACCGACGCCCGCCATCCTGCTGGGAGCCGCCGAGGCCTATACCTACAGCGGTAACTATGGACAGGGCGTGGCGTTATTTGAGCGTTACCGGGTGACGGGTAAAGCGCTACCGAGTGATGCCGCGATCGCTTACGCTACCGCGCTGCGCGAAACCGGCAAACCGGAACAGGCGATTCCCATTTTGGCAGCCCAGCTCCGGCAGTCTAGCCAGCTAGACCGTCAGGCAATTGAGGTGCGATCGGCGCTGGCCGCTGCCTATCAAGCAAACCAGCAGCCAGAACAGGCGCAAAGCGTACTGCAACCGCTCCGCAATCAACCCACTGCCGCATTGCCCTTAGCACGAGCGCTCAGCCAGATTGGACGGCAGACGGGTGATTTAGCGCTCTACGCTGAGGCCGTCAGCCTCTATCGTCAGGTCTTGCACCAGACAGCCACCCCTTCACCTGGTCTGGTGGCAGAAGCAGCGGATGTGTTCAGCGAATTTCCACCATCTCGGCAGGACGCGCTAATGCTGTACGACCAGTTGATTCAAGCGCAGCCGGGGCAAAAGAGTCTGGTGGTGAAACGGCTCATCGTTGCCCATCAGCTCGGACAGATCACATCAGTAGACCAGCGGCGAGAGCTACAGACCGTTTTACAACCGCTGCCCAGTAGCGTTACCGAACGGCAGGCGATCGCGCTGGCCCTGGTTCGCCTTGACCCACCCGACCCGGAACTGCTGCCGCAATACCAGGACCTATTGCAGAGCGGCGTTGATGCACCGTTCCTGAACTTCCGAGTAGCGCAGATCTGGGTACAAAAAGGCGACTTTACCCAGGCACAGCAGGCACTCCAGACCTATAGCGCCACAGCGGCAGGATCACGCGACCAGGCTCCCCAATTGCTGCTGGCTGAGATTGAACGGCGGGAAGGCAACCTAAACGCCAGCGCTCAGCGGTACGAAGCGGTGATTGCGACTAATCCACCCGCCCCGATATTATCCAATGCTTTATTGGGGTTAGCAGACGTGCGAGAGGCCCAGGGACAGTTAGACGCTGCCCTGCAAGTGTACGACCAGATTCTGGCGAAGAATCCCCAGGACTTACGCACCCAGCTTGGTCGCGCCAGCGTCGCCTATCGTGCCCAGCGGATTACGGTCGCTGAAGCCGAAACGGTTTTAGCGACATGGCTGCAATCGCCCAGCGCCAGCGAAACGCCCCCCGAACTGTTTAGCCTGGTTGGGGCACTGCCCGCCGATCCAAAGCGGGAAAGCCTTTACAACACCTTGCTGGCCATTGAACCCAATAACCTCAGCATTCAGCGTCGTGCCCTTCAGGTACTCGCCGCCCGCGATCCGGCTGGGGCGCGATCGCAGGTGGAGCAGCTCGCCGCTCGTAACCGGGGCGAAATCACGGCTTACTTCGTTCAGGGCGACTTGGCACAGACGCTAGGCGACCTTCCCCTGGCCAGTCAAGCATACGAGGCCATCTTGCAGCAGCAGCCTGACAATGCCGATGCGCTGACCGCTCTGGCAGGCGTTCGGTTTCAGCAGCAGCGCTATGTCGAAGCCAGAACCCTCTACATGCGCGTACTGGCCCTGCGCCCCAACGACCTTGACACACGCCGTCTTCTTGGTGAACTGAGTCTCGCCCAAGACCATCCGGGTATTGCCCTGCAACAGTTCAAAGCGCTACGGCAGGCAGAAATGACCCGCGAAACACCAACAGCATCGTCTTCAGGGGATCCTGCCACCGATCGCAAAATTGAGAAAATTCAGGTCGATCTTCTGCGTCGTCGCGGCTTCCAACCCGCCTGGGAGCGCTATTAGGAACGCTTTAAGTAGCCTTGGTTCTTTCCTACGGAGCCACTTCACTCCCGACTCCCCACTCCTCTCCTTCTACCAATTTCTCTCCCATGCACCCTACCCGCTTTTCTCGTGCTCGATCGCTCCACCGTTTCGGTTTGCGCTCTGCCAATGCGCGACTGTTGTTGTTGGCTGGGTTGTTTCTGCTGACACTGGCTTGCGTCCTGGGTTCTGGCTGGCCGACGGCTGTACACGCGCAAACATCCCCTGCCGCTGAAGCCCCAGATACGTCAGCAAACCCTGGAGTAAACAAAGTTCCAGCCCCACCGCAAGCCTCCGGAGAAGCGGCCGCAAAAGATCCCGACACAACCAACGCCGACAAAAAAGCGACGGTCGTTGAGCCACTGGCGGCGGGTCAGTATGTCCTGGAGTTTAACCGCAGCCCGATCGTGGGTAACCGTTTACGGCTGCGAAGTATTTACGATGAAACGCGGCTGCGCTTTACCCGTCCCCGTGCCTGGAAGCCAAAATCTGTGAAGCTCCAGATCCGGTTTCGGCATTCGCCAGCCCTGTACGCTACGCGATCGAACCTGACTGCCTATGTAAATGGTGCCAGCGTGGGCAGCCTCCCCTTAAACAAAAAACAGGGTGAGATTGGCAGCGCCATCTATGACGTACCGCCTGACCTGATTCAGGACTACAACGAAGTTGTGCTCGCCGCGCTGCAAAACAACTCGCCCACCTGTACGCAAGATCCCTTCGATCCATCGCTGTGGACTGAAATATTGCCCGACTCCAAGCTGGTCTTTGACTTTCAGCCGCAGCCAATCACGCTGAATTTCAGCCGCTATCCTTACCCCATCTTTGACGACCTGAGTCTGGAACCCAACCAGATTGGCTATCTACTGCCCAGTACAGTGGATGAATCCTGGTTGACCGCTACCACGCGGTATCAGACTACCCTGGGGCGGTTTGCCCAATATCGCCCAATGAACACACGTCTGGTGTCGGCCATTGACCAGTTAAACCCTAACGAACGCCTGGTCATTGTGGGAACACCGCAAACGCAGCCAGTTCTGAAGCAGCTCGACTTGCCGCTGTCGCTCAAGGATAATCAGATTCGGGACGAAAAACAGCAGGTATTGCCGCCGGATGTCGGTGTTGCCATGCTGACAACGACTGCCGATAAGAAACATCCGGTGCTGGTCATCACGGGTAATGGCGTTGAAGGGGTGGCAAAAGCCGCACAGTTCTTGATTCAACCGCGCGATCGCCAGTTAGGTACAGGGCAAACGGTGATTGTACGGCAGGTAACCGATGTCCCTTCTCCCCCAATTCGCGAATGGGCCGGCTATTTACCGACTGCCAACAGTTTTCAGCTCAAAGATCTGACAACCTACGAAAACAAGCCCTTTGAAGATGTGACTGTCCGGGGGGCGGATGCGCCGGTGATGGACTTTGACTTTCGCGCCTTGCCTGATGACAAGTTCACCCCAGGCAATGTCATGAACTTGAAGTACAGCTATAGCCCGCAAGTCAATCCACTGACATCGCTGATTGAAGTGCAGTTAGACGGGCTGGCGCTCATTGGCAAAAAGCTTGATTCCGTGACGGGTGGTTCCCACGAAACGCTCACCGTGCCGCTGCCGGAAGACCGCATCAAACCCAACTCCAAAATTCGTATCCGGTTTCAGCTTGACCCCCGCGAACGTCGTTCCTGTAACCGGGCCCTCGACCAACAGTTGTGGGGTACCATTCATGCCGACACTCGCTTTGACCTCAAGCGCGTCAATGTCACTCAGATCCCCGATCTCAAGCTGCTGCAATTTGGGTTTCCCTTTGCGGCACCCCAGGACTTGGTGAAAACCGCGATCGTCCTGCCTGATACCCCGACCAATACTGACCTGGCGCTGTTGCTGGAAACGGCCGCACGGTTGGGACGGCTGAGCAAAGCCGATTCGGTCAAGCTCGATGTGTTTCGCGTGGGCAAGTTGCCATCTGCTGAGCAGAGCGATCGCCACCTGATTGCGATCGGCACCCGCACCCGGTTTCCCCTGCCCGATGCGCTCAAAAATGAGGGCTTTACACTCCAGGACGTCCTTTCGCGCCAGCAAGGACAGAGCCAGGTGCAGACCCTTCCCGATCAGCAAGGCGTAGTGAAAGAAGTGGTATCACCCTGGAACCGCGATCGCGTCGTCCTCATTCTCAGTGGGCAGACCGATACGGGGTTAGATCACCTCCGTGACCTGTTCAACCGCGATTTCCTCTTCTTTCAACTGCAAGCTGATACCGTTCTCATCGATACTGGTGACCCCAACCCCAACCCTTACGACCCCAATGCCTACACGCTGGAATTTATTCAACAGGCCAAACAAAAGCAGCAGATCAGCCAGATGAATTTGTTGAGTCAGCTGCTGCAAGTTCTGCGCGACAGTTGGTTTGTCCTTGCCCCGGCGTTTATCATCGCCGCCTTACTGCTCTACGCGATCGCCCAGTCTTATCTGGGGCGGCTGCATAAGAAAGGCTAAAGGCTAAAGGTCTGGTCATTGATTACTGCGTTAACTCAAAAATCAATATTTACCACTCAAAACGTTTCTCTCTCCTCCAGCTCTAATGCTCAACCCCCTCGCAAATCCTTCCAACTGGCAGCAGTGGCTCACCGACTGGCTGGTTGACCATCTTCCTAAAGGCACCGATCGCGTGCTCCGTTGGTTAAACCGTCATCAGCTCATTATTCTGGCAGGGGCCTGCTTGTGGCTGTGTGTACCGCTGGTAACAGAGCGCCCTCCTGTGTGGCAGCAATCCCTACTGGCAACTGTTTTGGTGGCTGTGGGATACATTGTGGTCAGGTTGGAGGAACGGCAGACTGACACCCATACCAGTGAACATCTGCATCTGTTCCTGATCATGCTGAGTGTGCTGACGACGCTGCGGTATCTCTACTACCGCACTCAGTACACCATGAATTTGGACAACTGGCTCAATGGTTTTTTTTGCCTGTTGCTGTATGCGGCAGAACTCTACGCGATCGGCACGTTGATGCTGGCGTACTTTCAGACATTGAAAGTGCGCGATCGCAGACCCGTTGACCTTTCCACAATTCCCCAGGAGCAGTGGTTCACGGTAGATATTTATATCCCTACCTACAACGAAGACATTGAGATTGTCCGCAAGACGGTGCTGGGCGCGATCGCCACCGACTATCCAACCGCTAAAAAACATGTTTACGTCCTGGATGATGGGCGCAAATTTCCAGAGCGTCGGGAAGCACTGCGCCAGATGTGCGAAGAGCTGGGATGCATCATGCTAACGCGGGACAATAATGACCACGCCAAAGCAGGCAATATCAACACCGCGTTGACGAAAACAACGGGCGATCTGGTCATGATCCTCGACTGTGACCACATCCCGGTACGCCACTTTCTCCAACACACAGTAGGGTTTTTCTACAACGCGAAAGTGGCGCTCGTGCAAACGCCCCACTGGTTTTACAACCCCGACCCCTTTGAGCGTAATCTGCTGACGGGCGGACAGGTGCCGGTTGGCAACGAGCTGTTCTACAAGGTGCTGCAAAAGGGCAACGACTTCTGGAACGCGGCCTTTTTCTGCGGTTCTGCGGCGGTGATTCGACGTGACTATGTGCTGGAAGTGGGCGGTATTGCCACCGAAACAGTCACCGAAGATTGCCATACTTCCCTCCGGCTGCATTCCTGCGGCTACGAAACGGTGTACTACGACAAGATCATGGTCGCTGGACTGGCCCCCGAAAAGTTTTCGGCCTACGTCGGTCAGCAGGTGCGCTGGGCACGGGGCATGGCCCAAATTTTACGGCTTGAAAATCCGTTGTTTAACCGCAAGCTCAATCTCCGTCTGGCGCAACGGCTCTGTTACTTCAGCGCCACGTCCCACTTTTTCTTTGGATTCCCCCGCTTGATGTATGTGGTTGCCCCGGTACTATACCTGCTGCTGGGGATTAATTCGGTGAAAGGGCTGGGACTGGAAACGCTGTGCTATGCGCTGCCACATATTCTGCTATCGATGCAGACCAATCACATTCCTTACAAGCATGTGCGGTTTTCATTCTGGAATGAGATCTATGAGTTTGCGCTGTCGTTTCAGGCTGGCATTGTCACGATGCTGGCGTTGGTGAATCCCAAGCTGGGATCGTTTAATGTGACTGATAAAGGGCTGACCGTGACCAAACGGAGTTTTGACCTGGATAGCGTTCGCTATCTGGTCTTTTTGGGGGCACTCACGGGCGCGTCGTTAATGGCCGTGCCCTTCTGGTTTGTGGTGAGTCCGGCTGATGGACAAGCCGTAATTATTAATGCGCTCTGGTGTGTCTTTGATCTACTGCTTGTGATGTCGGCGTGTCTCGTTGCGTTTGAGCAGCCCCAGTTGCGTCAAGCCCATCGGTTGCCACGTCAACTGACGGCGATCGTCCACAGTAACGAGCAGCAGTGGACGGGCACCACGACGAACATCAGCGAGACGGGCGCGCGCATTCTCCTTGATGTCTGGCCCAACATTCCTGATGTCGTGCAGGTGGAGCTAGTCGGAGATTATGGTGCTCGTGTGCTGGTAGATGCCTATGTGATCCGCGCAATCGCGACCAACAGCTTGCAAACGCTCCTTTCTCTGCAGTTTATTAATCTCAGTCGTACCCAACAGGACGATCTCAACGTTGTGATCTATTCTGATGTCAAGGAATGGTATTCCCAAAAGCGCTCCAATGCCGATAATCCATTGACATCGCTCCGATTTATCGCCAGCAGCTTTGGGCGGGTATTTCGAGAATTTAGACCGGAAACGGGCGTCAAAATTCGCAAGCAAGTCCGCGCGATCGCCCAGATTTATTGGGAAGGCTGGGAAGGACAGACCTATACGGCCATTGTGACTGAGATGGGTGTCCGTGACTTGCGATTGGAATTTCACAGCACTTCGGTTCCAGGACTGGAGGTGATGCAGCAGACTAAACCGCAGATTGGGTTGTTGATTGCGCGTGACTCCGACAGTCCATTTGTCCAGAGCTTAGTTGCAGAAGTGGAACATGTGGAGGGATTAATTCCCGTGTCCACGGTGCCCCTGTCCACCGATCAACTTGAGCAGCTGGGCGATCGTCTGGCGATGGAATTAACCTTTCCACAAGAGCTGGATCGGCAGCAGCAAAACAAGATTAAACAACTGCTGCGATCGTTAGACTAGGCCGTCACTCTGGCAGTAGCAGGCGTCTGTATAGGTGCGTATCTATACACCTTTCTTTTCGGTTTTTTGCACAAACATAAACTTATTTTAACTTTATCAAACCG
>JAJPKC010000061.1 GCA_021323955.1 Oscillatoriales cyanobacterium Centralia_MAG_596
CTACACGATCGCCCCAATCGGTTGACTCGTGCAGAGTCGATCGCAGCCCGTCCAGTGCCGCATTCTCATGCCGACTCCAGACAACGGGCGCAATGGTCAGGTGGGCAGCAGCCTTGACCCACTGGCTAAGCTGCTGGTTACTGATTGCGTAAAACTGCTGTAGTATCTGCAGGTCGTGACGCGCGGCAGCCACCAGCGCCGACGGTAAATCGCCAAAGTCAAATCGCTGTACCTTTTGGGTAAACGGGTTATCGGCGCATAAAATTTGAGCCAGCAAGTAGTCCTGCCAGCTCTGATCGTGCTCGGCCAACGCCCTAAACCAGCGGCCATAGGCCTGTAAGCACTCCGTATCCTCAGCCGCTCTATTGCGCTCGGCATGGCGAATGGACTGCAATAAGGCCAGAAATGCCTCCCCCACCCCATCCGCAAATACGGATTGATAAACCAGCAGCGAGGCCGCCTGGTGCAGGAGGGTTTGAACCGATGCGATCGCAGAAGTACTCATTCAGGTCTGGCCGTTAGGGGTGAAAAGAAGGGAGCGGTCGTGAGCGATAAAACGGCGAGGGGAGAGACGTAGGACTCAGAGCATTGACTCAAGCTGCTAATTTGTAGAGTCGCTGGCAGCATTGGTCGTCTGGCATTGGGTACAAAGCCCGAAGAACTCCAGCATATGGTAGTAAATCTTGAACTGGTAGGACTGATTCAACTGTGCTTCTAGCTCATGCACCGGACAATCATCGATCGGGATCGACCCACCGCATTGCAGACAGGTGAGATGGTGCTTATCTTCCTGAACCAGGCTGTACAATGCTTCACCACCGACAACCGTACGGGCCTGCACCGCCCCTTCTAACTTCAGCGCTTCCAACGCCCGGTAGACCGTCGCTAACCCCATTGCCTGGTCGCGCTTGCGTAGTTCAACAAACAAATCCTGCGCTGAAATAGCCTGTTTGAGGTGTTTTAGCACATCAATAATTCGTTCCTGACTGCGAGTGCGACTGGCTTTCATGGAAGAAGTGGGCGATGGGATAGAGGAAGCGAGGGGCGAGGAAAAGCCAAGGGCGAGGAGGCGGAATGAATGATTTCGCCTTTAACCGCTGGCGCTTTACCGTCCCTTTTGACATCTAGTTTCTGACGTCTAGTTTCTGATGGTTGATGGCTGCCTCCTGGCTCTTGACTCCTGACGTCTAGTTTTTGACGTCTAGTTTCTGGCTCCTGGCTCCTGCTTGTTGATTTCTGCTCTTTCATTCGGACAGCCGCATCAAGAACGCTGTAGCATCAGTAACGGTAAGTGCATTAGCAGGAAACAACTGTGACTCAGAAGTACCAGGCTCAAATCTATGTTACTCTGCGACCGTCGGTTCTTGACCCAGCCGGGACAGCCGTACAGTCTGGGCTAAAGCACCTGGGCTACGAGAATGTCGAACAGATCAGAATTGGCAAGTATATCGAAGTGACCCTGGATGCCAGCAGCGAAGCGATCGCCCGCGAACAGCTCGATCGCATTTGTGATCAGCTATTGGCGAACCCGGTTATTGAGAATTATCGGTTCGATTTACAGTCATTGTCTACATCGATGAACCAGGCTGGGCGCGGGGAGTAGGGAGTAGGGAGTAGGGAGTAGGGAGTGTCCGCCAGCCTTGTCCCTTGGGGTGTTAGGGGGGATTGAAAAGGGCATTAGTCATCCAGACTCGGCGGATGGAGGGTGGCGGGTTCGACTTTGAAGGTGTCACCCATTGTCGAGACGCGATCGCCCAGTGCAAGCTTTCGTCCGCGCCGCGTCTCCACCGTCCCGTTTACTTTTACTTCCCCCGCCTGGATGAGTAGTTTCGCCTGCCCTCCCGTCTGTGCAATGCCCACGACTTTCAAAAATTGATCCAGCTTAATTGTGTCCGGCTCAACCATGCCCAATCCTGATTTGTAGATTAACGACTGCTTCTACACCCTACACCCTACACCTGATTCCCTTACACGCCAGCCTCTCGATCGCATGTCAAGCCAGTCATCGTTGCGTCAGCTTTTACGCCAGATCGACCAGCAAAACTATAGGGCATACAAAGATCTGCGGGGAAGCTACGAGTTTGCTAACTTTACGCTGCTGATCGATCGCGTCCAGGGTGATCCGTTTGCGTCACCCAGTCAGTGTCGGGTGAAAGTGCCGCAGGCGTTAGCTGGCTTTCCCCAAGACCTGTACCGCGATCGCAGTCGTGAAATTGCTCTGCGGGACTACCTGACGCGTCAGTTCGATCGTGCGGCTCAGTCGATTCGCCAGCATCGGGGCAGCGGCAGCAGTGGGTTGATTGCGATCGCGCAGCCAAAACAAACCATTTTGGAGCGCACCGCCGCGTTTATTGATGATGATTGGCTAGAAGTCCGTTTTTTTGTGGGGCTGCCAGCGTTTGGGCGACGGGTAGCGGGTCTGCAGGCCGCAGCGATGCTGTGTGATGATTTGCCACAACTGGTCGATCGCGCTCTTGTTTACCAGGCTCTCAATGCAACCGCAATTCAGCGCCATGTCGAAACGGCGGCAGATGCCGACTGGCTACGACAGCAATTGGGCGATCGCGACCTGGTTGCCTTTGTCGCCGATGGATCTGTGTTGCCGCGTCGGAGTGGGGTGGACGATCGCCCGTTGCCAGACGAAAGTGTTCCATTTCAATCACCGACCTCGTTGCGCGTTGAGTTCACCTGTCCCAATCGGGGTTTGGTGACAGGCATGGGCATTCCGGCAGGCGTAACGCTGATCGTGGGCGGCGGCTATCACGGCAAATCGACGCTGCTGCGGGCGATCGAGCGTGGCGTTTACAACCACATTCCCGACGATGGGCGCGAGTTGGTGATCACTCATCCTGCGGCAGTCAAAGTACGTGCCGAAGACGGGCGCAGCATCACGGGGGTGGATATTTCGCCGTTTATTAACCATTTACCCCAGGGGCGCTCGACCACGCAGTTTTCCACCCAGAACGCCAGCGGTAGCACGTCGCAAGCCGCGACCACCATCGAAGCGCTGGAGGCTGGAGCAAACGTGTTGTTGGTAGATGAAGACACCGCTGCGACCAATTTTATGATCCGCGATCGCCGGATGCAGGCACTCGTCGCCAAAGACCACGAACCCATCACGCCCTTTATCGACAAAATCCGTCAGCTCTATACGGACTACGGCGTTTCCACTATTCTGGTGATGGGCGGCAGCGGTGATTACTTTGACGTAGCCGATACGGTGATTGCCATGCAGGACTTTCAACCGCAGGAAATGACGGCACAGGCACAGGCGATCGCGCAGCAGTACGTCACCGATCGCACCCCCGAAGGCGGCACCCAGTTTGGGACACTGACCCCTCGCTTCCTCACCGTCCAGCCACAATCAGACGACGATCGCCCACCCAAACGCAAAGTCCGCGATCTGGATACGATCGTGCTGGGTCACGACGAAATCGATCTCTCTGCCGTCGAGCAAATTGCCGAAACAGGTCAACTACGCGCGATCGCCGCTATGCTGATCTACCTGCAACAACACTACCTTGACGGCACCCATCCGCTTACCGAAGTCCTCGACTACGTGATGGCAGACCTCGCCGCAGGCGGCTTTGATCACCTCACTGGCTTTCCCCACGGTGACTTTGCCCACTTTCGCCGCTTTGAGTTAGCCGCCGCGCTCAATCGGTGGCGATCGCTTCACGTTAATAGTGCAATGTAAATCGAAGCAAACCCCAACACAGTATCAGTTTGGTTGTTTCCATAAACTCAGCACAGCCGACAGTTCAACACAGTTTTATACCGAGAAGCCTGGTAGAATCACAGGCACAGTGGTTAGTGGAGTGTTGGTAATGGTCAGACAGGGTAAGACACGGGGACAGTGCATCCAATCGGGAGTCGCTGTCGTTGTGACAGTCGTGATGAGCAATGTATCTGCAAACGCTCTGTCTACCATGCCTTTACGATCGCTAGTGTTAGCAAAGCAACTGAATACAGGAGGGCAGTTGGCACCTCTACCCACGCGCTTAGCCTCTCAATCGCTCTCAACTACCACAAAACTTAGTGGCGAATGGATTCTAGAGCCACAGTTTAATGAACCACCCTTACCACCGTTACCACCCCTGCCACCAAATAGTAATGCTCCTGCTGCACCGACTGACCAACAAGCGCTCTACGCTTTAACGAAACGGTATGGCTGTATTGTTGGCTACCCTGACACAACCTCCCCCAGCAGGCGCAAGACAACTCGCGCTGAGTTCGCAGCTGGTCTCAACGCTTGTATCGATCAAGTTGAGCAGTTAATGGCTGGTGGTACTGTGATTAGTCAAGCGGATTTAAGCAGTCTGCACGGTCTCGAAGCAGCCTATGCAGGCGAATGAGCGTACCTTCGTGGTCGCGTTGCCCAACTGGAAGAGAGGACAAGCAGGTGGGAACAGCAGCAAGCATTTGAGGCAGACTTATTAGCGACGCTGAAGCTTCCCGTCATAAAGTTTAATGGCGAATTAATTCCGAAGTCACAGCCTACACTGCTACAGCCTGAAGCCGCACCAGCATTGCACCATGTAAAACTAACTGATAGGGCTAGTGAATTGTCGGCTGATTTCTGGGCCGAGTCCAGACAAGGAGCGATTCGTACGGCTGCCTTAGCTGCCTTTCATGGTCAGATTGATGACCTTGCAGAAGCCAGAAAACCGATCATCATGCAGCTTTCAACGACAACAAGGCTTAATAGTGAATCTCTCTTGAAGCCGCAGTCTACTCAATTACCAACTGAACTAACACCTCCACCAGTACCATCCAACGCCCATATGCCCGCCAGCCCAACTGACATACAAGCTTTTTTACCTTTAGCAAAGCGCTATGGATGTTTTACATGGGTGCCCAATAATTACGCTCTCGCCCGTTACGAATTTGCTGCTGCTCTCAATAATTGTATGGAAACAATAAACCAATTAGTTAGAAGTGACACTGTGGTCAGGCAGGGAGATTTGCTGACGCTGAAACAGCTAGAAGCGGACTACAGTGGAGAACTAGCCGCTTTGCGCTTTCAGTTTGATCAACTTCTAAACGACAGACTTAGAGACCTAGAGAAACGGTTCCCACCGACTACCAAACTGCATCGCTAAGGGTAGGTTGAGTGAGCCGATCATCCTACGGCTAAACAACCTTCATCGATCGACTTACGCTGTCATCAAATAATTAATCACCGCTTGAGCAATGTCCTGATTGCCGTCTGTGATTACGGGCTGCGATCGCGCTGGCTGCAATGGCTCATACAAAAAGTCCCAATTGCCGTCAAAAAACTCGGTGGGTGTGAGAATTTGCGACGGTACGTAATCCTGCATCGCGTCGAGCAACACGGCAGCTTCGGCAAAGTCATCGCGGGTGATGGAGACGATCGGTGTCCCCAGGCGACAGGCTTCCGAAAAGGTGCTGTAGCCCGGTTTGGATAGCAAGCGTCCGCAGACAGGCATCAAATCAACAGGACGATAGTGGTGGTCGGTAATTTTGATCAGATTGGGGAGATCGGGTGCGGCGCGATCGAAGGTCACAAACTGCCAATCGGGAAACCGCTCTACATTTTGGTAAGGAATGGCATTCAACCCCAAACCGCCAAAGGTCATCAGCACCGTGCGATCGATGTCAGTTTTCAATCCAAAGGTTTCTCGCAGTTGTGCCACGCTGTAGCGAGGCGATCCCCCGGTCAGACCGACATCCTGGATGACTGGAAACGCGCTCATGGGTTCGTGCAGCGGTAGGCGAAAGAGGCGATCGCACTGGCTAAAACAGTCGCCAATCCAGTCGGCCATTTCCACAAATTCGCCGCCCCACGCGCGATAGATAAAATCCCAGCCAAAGTTGCTCATCATCCAGCAGGGAATTTGGGTAGCCTTTCCAAGCAACGCGGCCAGCGGCGGAATATCCGCCAGAATCAGCCCGACCCGATTTTGCTTAATGAAATTCACCTCAGAAGCAATCAAGCGGTTTTGCTGTGCTCTTAACGCCTTCAGCTTCTCCAGCGTGGCAGGCTGATCCATCGTGACGCTATCTGTTTGCAGCACGCCGATGTCAAAGGCACGCGGACGGTGAATGAAATCACGGTGCATATAAGCGTCCAGTAACCAACGCGGCGCGGTTGTCACCAAAATAATGAGCATATCAGGGCACGATCGCTGAATTTCAGCCGCTACCGACGCCGCACGGGTCGCATGTCCAAAGCCATGATTGGTAATCGCAATGTAGAGAATCGGTTGAGGCATAGCAGCGCAGCAATTGAGACTCGATCGAACGCTTGACGTATGGGTCTGTTCAGGGGGTCATCGCCAGTTTAGCGCTACGAAAAAGATTGATGGTGCTGATGGTGGCTATGCCCTGGCCGCCAAAGCGATGAAAGCCAGCATGCAACGCAACGCACTCAACTGGGGGGCCGACGTTTCCCTGAGTTGGCAGCAACTGCCATGTTCAAATGAATTCACGCTTTTTGCATGAACTGCCGGATTGCCTCCACGAGCAAATCGACTTCTGACTCCAGTGTCAGGTAGTGGAGGCACGCGCGCACACAGTCAGGACTGGGAATCGCGCGAATCATCAAACCATTGGTTTCTAGCTGTTTCACAAGCTGGTCATGGGATTTGTCAGGCAGTTGAAACGAGACTAATCCGGCCTCTGGTGGCGTCGATCGCACACAAACAACCCCGGATAGATCGCACAACTGCTGCCAGAGCAATTGACTGAGCATTTGAATGCGCTGGAAGCGTTCCTGCGCGGTGCCCCACTGGTGATGCTGCGCGATCGCGGCTCGCAGTCCGCTATACAGGGGATACGCCGACGTCGCCATCTCGTATCGCCGTCCGTCTGGCTTCCAGCCGACGGGCTGCCCAGCCCCATCCACGGTAACGCCACGCCACCCCAAAAACGTTGGCTGGAGGCTCTCCATTGCAGCGGGCCGGACATACAGCCCACCAACTCCTTCGGGGCCACACCACCACTTATGCCCGGTAAATGCGTAGAAATCAGCCTGGAGCTGATCCAGGTTGAGCGGCAATAGCCCGACGGATTGGGCCGCATCGACCAGGACTCGAATGGGCTCACGGCTGGGATAGCTGTGACAAAGCGTGGCGATGTCAGCGATCGGCAGAATTTGCCCTGTATTCCAGAGAATGTGGCTGAGCACCACGAGTCGCGTGTTGGGCCGCAGATGGCGCTCAATCACCGCGATCGAATCATCCCCATTCACGGTCGCTTGTAGCGGACAGACAGACACTTCGACGCCGAACCGTCGCTGCACTTCTTGCACGGTAGCGACCACACTATGGTGTTCGCAGTCTGAAATTAGCAGATGGTCACCCGATCGCCACTCCATACCCCATAGCGCGATGTTGCAACCCGCGGACACATTTTCAGTCAGAGTAATTGTTTGGGGTGTGGTGCCGAGTTCAGCGGCGATCGTCGATCGCGCCTGGTCTGCCGCCGCTACCACCCAGGCATAGCTCTGGCTCGAAAAAGGCCCCAGCTGCTGAATTTGGACATACGCCTGCTGAATCGCGTCCAGTGCCACCTGCGGCATTGGGCCTTGCCCACCATAGTTAAAATAGGCCTTATTGGCCAGGGCGAGAAATTGCTGACGATAGTTTTGGAGAGAAATTTTCGGAGTAGAAATACTCGTCATGGTAACGTACTGGTAGAGCCAGAGCGTTAGCATTTTAGCAGGTAGATTTCGGGTGCTTTTAAACATTTCCTGTTAGCGTGAGAGCATGCTACTTAATGCCGAACTGCTACTTAACTATCAGCGCTGTAGCCGACGGGCGTTTTTAGATCTGCACGGGGATCTGAGCCAACGTGACCCGCCCAATGACTATTTGCTCAAGCTGATGCAAGACAGCCAGAACAATCAGCGATCGGTGCTGGCCAATCAAGCTGTGCATCAGCCCCGATACGCCGCACGGGACTGGGACGCAGGCGCACGGGCAACGCGAGCACTGATGGAGCAGGGGGTAGAGCGCATCTACCAGGGCGTGCTGATGGCAGAAGGCGCGAACGGGGTCACGTTGGTGAGCAACCCCGACTTGCTGGTGAAGCAACCGGGACAGTCTCACTTTGGTGACTGGCTCTATGAGCCAACCGAAATTAAGCTGGGCAAGCGTCCCAAGCTGGAATATCAGATTGTGACAGCGTTTCATATGCTGGTTCTGGCGCAAGTACAGGGGGCCTGGGCCGAAACGGCATGGCTGGTGTTGCGGGAACGTGGTGCTTATTCGATCGACCTGTGGGACATGCTCCCGCGGATGCAGACAATTCTGGACGAATGTATTGAAGCACTGCTCAACCCGGACGAGCCTGAGGTCTTCATTGCCCGTAATCGCTGTAGTCTCTGTCACTGGTTTGGCCATTGCTATGCGATCGCCAAAGCTGACCAGCACCTCTCCCTGTTGCCCGGTGTGACGCCCACTCGCTATCTCCAGTTGCAGGCACTCAATCTCACCACGGTCAAAGCGGTCGCAGAAGCCAATGTGGCCCAGCTGGCTCCTCTCCCTGGTTTTGGGCATGAGACAGCCTATAAGCTGGTGCGACAGGCGCGATCGACCCTTCAAAATCGAGCACTCTTAATTGAAGACGGTTTAGCCAATGCGCCACCAGCGTCATTAAACGGGCATGGAAGCATGGGGCACGGATCGACCGATTTTCCAGCAGCCGAAGTGCCTACCGCTCCCGTTGAGCTTTACTTCGACATCGAAGCGGAGCCTGCCCTCAATCTAGTCTATCTACATGGGGTGCTGGTGGTTGATCGCCCGTCTCAGACCGAAACATTCTATCCTCTGCTGGCCGAACGACCCGAAGACGAAGCACTCGTCTGGCAACAATTTCTGGATTTGGTCTGGCAATATCCTACGGCTCCCATCTTTCACTTCTGTCCCTTTGAAGTCCAGACGGTAGAACGGCTTGCCAAACTCTACGGCACGCCCTCGCACCGTATCCAACCGCTCCTAACCCGCTTCGTCGATCTGCACGAGCGGGTTACGCGTATGGTGACGCTGCCGGTCGAAAGCTACGCCCTCAAACCGATCGCGCGGTGGCTTGGCTTTGACTGGCAAGACCCCAGCGCCAACGGTGCACAATCAATCTACTGGTACGCTCAATGGTTAGCGGCAGGCGATCGCACTTATCTGGATGCCATCCTCACCTACAACGAAGATGACTGCCGTGCTACGTATCACATCAAAGATTGGCTCGTAAATTTCTTGCAGAATACCTATCAGGCAGAACTGGCCTGAAGGTAAATGTTGCGGCACCATCTTCAATATGGCGGTTCTTACACAGCGGTTATCATGCTCAAGCAGTGACTCCCCGTTCGGCGGAGTGCTGTTCGGCTAAGCGCTTACGTCGCCGCCCACGTCGTCGCCGATACCCACACCCCGTCCCTATCCCCAGTCTCCAGAGTGTATACCGCACCTGCGAGAGAAAGCCAATACCATCAACTAAGTTTTGTTTAAGCAACTCAGTAATACTTCAATAGACCTGTATAGTACTCTTGCTCATTGACCGGAGCCAGCGTTTGAATTTGCTGGTTTAACAATTGGGGTAGCTTCTATGGCTTTACCGTTTGTACTAGATGTTGCGATCGGGTTGGTTTTCATCTATCTCATTCTCAGTCTGCTTGCGTCTGAGATTCAGGAGTTGTTGACCACACTATTTCAATGGCGGGCGAAGCACCTCAGGGACGCGATCGAGGTATTTTTGGCAGGCGGAAATGATACGCCTGATGAAGAACAAGTCAAAGATTTAGTTAGCAGACTTTATGAAGATCCGCTACTAAAAAATATCAATCAAGAGTCCAAAAGTTTGGTCGCAAAAGGCGCACGGAAAATCACCCGCTGGCTCATTCCTGGTAATCGAAAAGGGGCGTTTGGATTTAATCAATCCAGCGGCCCTTCGTATATCGCCTCCGAAACATTTTCAACCTCGTTACTAGAACGAATTGGACTGTCAACATTAGCCAGAAAGTTAATCGAAGTCAGATTGGAAAAGTTTGCAACCAGAATTGTTGGCAGCTTTAAAGTCAACGATTGGTCGTCTGCCAGCGATTGGGAAAAGGGGCGCATTCGAGTGATTGCCGCAAAAGCAAAAAAGGACTGGCAGAGCGATTCTAACTTTTCGGCTCTTGTCGAAGAGTACCAGGATATTCTTAATGACTTTTATACAGAGGAGACCAATCTCGCTACAGCGGTTGAACGGATGGGTGAAAGCCTCGATGCTTACATTGCAAACTATCCCCTACCCGCCTCTAGAACAACGATGTCAGCCCCATCGCCGGCTGCACCCGAACCATCGCCAACAGGCTCAACATCGACAGTTCCAGTCTCGATCGATCCGATCGCGGCACCGCTTCCTGACGCCCCAGCAGCAGAATCGCCACCAGACAGTGCCGCACCCACAGACGCCGCACCTACAGGTTCTTTTCCTGATGCTCCGACCCCACCAACTGGTGAAGATTTAGACTATTTTGCCAAGCGATTGCGCTCATTCAAATTGAGTCTGTTTGGCGCTAATAATGAACGCGCTATCCTGGCAGGTGGTCTGCGGCCCAGTTTGACCGAGATTGCAGAACTGGCCGATGAAAGCAGCACCACCTATCAGGAAGTCCTGCAAGCCTATCAATCATTGATTGCTCAGGCAGAACCACTGGAGACGAAAGTAAATCCAGCGCTGGAGCAACAGTTATTGGAGACCTATCCAGAGGCGATCGAGAAAGAGATTGTGAAGGCTTACCCGGAAGCGGTGGAGGAGCAGTTTTTGGCCGTTGCGCCTGATGTCTTCCGTAGCGTTGAGCAACAGCTAATCGAGCGAAGACGTAAGATTTATCGTGCCAAATCAAACTCACAAGTTGATCTGCTGAAGCAGCAAAGACGGACAATTCACACAGCCTTAGGCCAGCTGGGTGGCGAACAGCGGCAGCAGATTCTTAGTGCTGTACTGAATCAATTTGGTGGCGAGCAACGCACGCTAGTGATTAACAAAAGTCTGGAAGCGTTGAGCAACGAGCAGCGATACGCCGTGATTGATATTGTCTTTTCAGAGCTAAACCTAACAACGAGCGATCGCTCAGTTTATGACAATTACCAGACGTATAAATCGATTCGTCAGGTTCTCAGCAAACTACCAACCTCCGTCAAAGAAAGCTTTGCCATCCTGGCACGACGCGCCCAATCAAAAGTACAGCAGACAAACCATGATCTCAACCAGTTTAGTGTTGAGGTTGCGACCTGGTTTGACAACTCGATGGAGCGGGCGTCTGGTGTTTACAAGCGCAATGCAAAGGGCGTTGCTATTCTGATCGGGCTGCTATTGGCCAGTTCGACTAACTCGGATGCGTTTTATATCGTCACCCGTTTATCCAATGACGAAAACCTGCGTCAAGTCATTACGAATCGGGCGGCTGGTATTGTCGCAAATTCAAATGCGCCCCAAGCCGGCGGAACGGCTACGCCATCTGGCTCTCCACCAAACGAACAGACACCCGGAACGTCCGGCTCATCTGCCCTGCCCAGTAGCTCAGCCTCCCTTGAAGTGGTCAAACAGCAGACCGATTCGGCGTTAAAAGATCTCTCGCTGCCGATTGGTTGGAAGCCAGAGAATTTGGTCAGACAGTTTGACTGCCAGCCAGACCCCACCAGAGCAACTGATGCGTCCTGCAAAACGTTTTTGAACAAACCTGGCGCGATCGATCCGGCGACGATCCCCCAACTCATTGCTGCAAAGCCTCTCGACTCACTGAAGATGTTGATTGGCTGGATTGTAAGCGGCATCGGCATTTCCATGGGCGCACCGTTCTGGTTTGACCTGCTGGGCAAGATCATGAACGTGCGAAATTCGGGTGGAAAGCCACCATCACCCGCGACGAACGAAACCGCAAAGTAGACACATGTGGCTGAGCACAACCTGAACGTGTGGCGTCATCAGGCACACCATCAAAAGCTCCATAGAGTAACCTGGCAATGCTTGTTCATCCCTTGATGATTGGGTTGGTGCGTGGCGCGATCGCGTTGCCCGTGTGCCGAAAGCCATGCCGCATGTTACACCGATGTCGATCGTTGACTGCCAGGTTAATCGCTTTGCACAGAAAGCTTAGAATCGATTCCATTGGTCAAACGCCGCATTGGGTCGGCTTTCTGACGTGCCTCTGTCAGCCATTGAATGCGAGGTGGAACACTGCAACAGCAAAACTTGACCCAGTGCGCACCACAACCCGCGGGAAGCGGCTCATCATCAGCCCATGAATCCGTTTCCCATGCCATTATCCATAGGTCGGTTTTTGGGGCCAGCCCGAAGGCGAATCTTCAAAGTCCTCCTGCCGTCCGTAGGGCGTTATATCGAGGAGACTGTAGGCATCCGTGAGCGACTCAACACCGCGGGCATAGGTTGAGTACGTATGAAAAACATCGTTTCCAATTCTAAAGAAGACGCTCAGGCCGTGGCTTTCGCCCTGCCTGATAGCTGGCCCATTGAACCGCTCTAACTCAGCCTGATCGCGATAGTTGTATTCAATCGGTGCAATATGCTGATCCAACGTCACATGGAAGTCATAGTTGAAATCGCTCTCAAAGGATGAGTACCACGGGATACTCCATCCGTTGAGGGTCTTGTAGGCTTCGAGTTTGGGCAGTGGCGCGCGGGAAATCAGCACGAATGCCGTGTCACGCGCGCCCAGCATGGATAGATCCCCAATGGCGTTGACATACCCTGTGCAGCCCATGCAGCCTTTTTCCCACTTCGGATCGAACATGAAATGGTAAACGATGAGTTGAGTACGGCCATCAAACAGATCCAGCAGATTGATGGAACCCGTCGGGCCTGTAAAGGTATAGTCTTTTTCAAGCCTGACCATGGGCAGCCTGCGTCGGCTGGCGTTGACGCGATCGCGATGCTTTGTAAGCTCTTTCTCGTGCTCAAGCAGTGTCTTACGGGCGCTCAACCACTCGTCTCGTCCAACGATTTTGGGATGCGCGACTGTATTGTGAACCATGCGATAGTCCTCTATTGACTGTTTTAGCGATTCCACCTCACACCAACCGAGTCAGACGACGTTACTTGCAGCCGTTCTCATGAGCACTCACCAGACCGTTCGGCTGCGCACTGTTCGGCTGAGCGCTCACGTCGAAGCGCACGTCACAGCCGACGACCCACGCCCACCTTGACCAAACGGGCGGTGACTCGACTAAGTTGTCTGTAGGATCAATCAACTCGGCTTTTTGGTATTTAACCATAGAGTTAAATATAGACAAGACAGGTTGACCTGTCAATACAAGTGTTCTACTAGATTGAAGCCAAGGGGCAACTGTTTGGATGAATCAACTTTTCCGTTAATGCTACCCGTGACAATCAAAGGGTTGCAGCAGGATGCCAATGGTGAAAATCGATCGCCCCTGTTCTGCCGTTCTAACGCAGGGGTTCGCCTGTGCTTTTACACTTGCTCAGCGAATCCGTGATATCGCTTCATCAAGTCGGTAGAGTGGACTATCGCGCTGACTGCAATCTGACCTATTCATACCCGATTTCGGGTTTGTTCTTGGAGACGCGCAACTACATCTGAACCCAGGTCTGCTTTTAGCTCAGGTTGCTCGCGGTTACTAAAGCAGACGTAATCTCAGCAGACGAAGCTGCGTAATGACCGTCTAAATACACGTCACCATAAAAGGGGTTTGGAATTGAACGTCCATGCCTCAGACTCATGCTTGGAGCTTTCCCCATCAATGACCTTTCTGATACGCCCGTAGGGCCTTATGACGAATGACCAATAACGAATGACCAATGACGTTTGATTTCCAACCCCTATGAATGACCAGTTGTGCTAAGGCTTTTCGGCAACAAGGCATATCATTCCATTGATAACTGTGTTTTGAATTACGTCAAATCCTGATTTTTCAAGTCGATCGCAAATCCAATTCCGATCAATTCGTAATTTCGGGTAAGAACTGGTAGTCAGTTTCCAGCGATCGCCCTCTTTTCGATAAATCAAATCATAAACGTCAACAACGTTCTCACGATATTCGAGAAAACACGTGAGAATGGTAGACTCATCGCTTTGGACAGGAATAAAACGCTGGTTTCCCTGCAGCTCGGCAGAAACATAATCGCGGAAAGTCAAAATAAATTTTCCACTGGTTGCCAACACACCGTTGACACTCCATAACAGAGATTGAACTGAATCCAATGACTCTAAGTGGGTCAATGTATCGCCCATGCAAACCACGACTTGCGCTTCTACTTCAACATGCTTAGAGAAGTTCAGAATGTTATCGTGAATCGTGCGGATGGGAAGATTACCTGCGCGATCACGCAATTCAGACAGCAGTGCCTCACAGAAATCAACCGCAATGACTGAGAACCCTAATTCTGCTAGTGGAATGGATTGAAACCCCGACCCTGACCCTAAATCGATCGCTACCCCTTGCGATGTATTAACCCCGAGTTGGCGGAGAAGGTCATGATTGCGTTTGATTGCTGCTTCTGGAGTACCTGCCATCCAACTGTAGATCGAGGCAAGCTGCTGATCATAGTGGTCTTTCGCTGTGCTCATTTTTAGACCCAATGATTTGACAATCCTTCAGGGACAGCCCTTGAATTTTATCCTTCCCAAGCAACCTTTAAGCTTTGCCACGGCCAGCAATTTAAGCAATCGAACGGTCACGGTCATCACCGACGGCGCTCTTGATCACTAACCCGACCCACTTCAGGCACTTCGCTGCACCGCAACTGTGATTTGGCGATCGCCTGCTCATTTGTAATGTTCCGTTAATTTACGTGCAATGAAAACAGTATGAGCTTTTGGTAACTTGTACTGACCATAACTACTCGTACTCCAAACATTAAAACCGGCTTGTCTCAATTTGTCAGTAATATCCATTGCCTTATACAACTGCAAATAGTGCA